>JBKHEJ010000154.1:0-6896 GCA_046540855.1 Nitriliruptoraceae bacterium | reverse complement strand
GTCGAAGGTCCGTGCGGTCATGGCCAGCTCGGTGGTCCGGCCCGGGCCGACCAGGCGCGCGAGCCGGTAGGTCCCACCGAGGTCGGGGACGAGCCCCCAGCGTGCCTCGAGCAGCGCCAGGCGCGCCGTCGGCGCGACCGCGCGCAGGTGGCAGGCCGCGGCGAGCTGGAGGCCGCCGCCCAGGCAGTGCCCCTCGATCGCGGCGAGCACCGGCACGTCCAGCTCCTCGTAGGCGGTGAAGGTGGCCTGCAGACGGGCGACGGTCGCCGGGTCCAACCCGGCCCCGAGCAGCCCACCGAGGGTCTCGAGGTCCAGCCCCGCCGAGAAGGTCCCGGCGCGGCCGGCGAGGACCACCGCGCCGACCGCGCGGTCGGTCCGGATCTGATCCGCACGCTCCGCGAGCTGCGCGAACACCTCGAGGTCCATCGCGTTGCGCTTGTCCGGCCGGTCCAGGGTCACGTGCGCGACCCCCTCCACGACCTCGTAGGCGACCTCGGCCATACCGCCTCCCTCCCGCTGCTCATCGGATGCTACGGCGGCGGGCCCGTGCGGCCGTCATCGGCGTCGGGCGCCTCGGCGCCGGCGTGGCGGTCCTCGCGGCGGGGGGCGGCCTCGGCCTCGTCCTCGCGGTCCTCGAGCAGCGCCGCGTAGGACACCCCGAGCCCGGCGAAACGCTCGGCGACGGCGTCCGCGACGCGGTCGAGCCGGTCCCAGCGGGCGTCACCGAGCTGGGGCAGGTCCCGGTCCCCGGCCTGGTCGTCGAGGGTGAGCTGCCGGGCGCCGTCGCCGTCGCCGAGGTTGCCGACGCCCACCCCCAGCAGCCGGACGCGCGCGCGCTCGAGGCGCAGGTCGCTCAGCAGGCGTCGCGCGACGGTGACGAGGTCGTGGGTGCGGTCGGTCGGGGCGGCCAGCGTCGCGGAGCGCGTCACGGTCTCGAAGGTGTCGAACCGCACCTTCAGCGTCACGGTGCGGCCGGCGAGCCCGGCACGCCGGAGCCGCCGTCCGACGCCCTCCGCGAGCTTGAGCACCTGCCGTTCGAGCTCCTGCGGGTCGTCGAGGTCGTGGTCGAAGGTGCGCTCGGCGGACACCGACCGAGCCGGCTCGGAGGGGGTGACGCGCCGCGGGTCGATACCGCGTGCCAGCTGCCACAGCTGCGTGCCGAGCGCCTCACCGACGATGCGCTGGAGCGTGCGCAGCTCCGCCTCGGCGACCTGCCCGATGCGCTGGAACCCGAAGGCGTTCAGCCGCTCGACCGTGCGCGGGCCCGCACCCCACAGCAGCCCGACCGGCAGCGGGGCGAGCCGCTCCACCACCTCCTCGGCGGGCCAGTGCAGCAGCCCGTCCGGCTTCGCCCGGGCCGACAGCAGCTTCGCGACCGACTTGGTCGGCCCGATCCCCACCGAGCAGGGCAGGTCGAGCTCCGTACGCACCCGACGCCGGATCCGCTCCCCGATCAGCGGCGGGTCCCCGAACAGGCGGACGGCACCGGAGACGTCGAGGAAGGCCTCGTCCAGCGACAGCGGCTCGACCAGCGGGGTGACGTCGCGCAGGATGGCCATCACCTGCCGCGAGACCTCCCGGTAGCTGCCGAAGCGGTGCGGGACGATGACCAGGTCCGGGCACAGCCGGCGCGCCTGGACCATCGGCATCGCCGAGTGGATCCCGAACCGGCGCGCCTCGTAGGAGGCGGCCGCGACCACCCCGCGGCCTCCGGCGCCCCCGACCACGACCGGTCGACCCCGCAGGGTGGGATCGTCGCGCTGCTCGACGGAGGCGTAGAACGCGTCCATGTCGACGTGGAGGATCGGCTCCGGGTGCCGGTCGCGCACGCTGCCACCTCCGATGCGCTCCGGCCAGGGACCGAACGCGCGTTCGTGGCGAGCGTAGCGCCGCGGACGCCGCTGCGGTCCTGCTCTCCGCGGCTCCCGGGCGTCCCGCCCCGCTTGGCCGCAGGTCCGGCCGGGCCGTAGCGTCCCGGTCCGCTCGCCTGCCGGTGCGACCCTGGACCCTCGCCCGGCCCCGCCGACCTTGGAGCCTCCGATGCCGATCGACGCCCGCCCGGATCACGTGGCGGTGGCCGTGCCCTCGATCGAGGCCGCGGCCGCCCGCTGGATCGACGAGCTCGGCGGTGGCTGGGTCGCACCGGCCTACGAGGCGCCCGGCAGCGGGTTCGCCACCCGGCAGGCGCGCTTCGCGGGCGGCGCGAAGCTCGAGCTGCTGGAGCCCCGGAGACCGGAGGGCTTCGCGGCCCGGTTCCTGGCGCGCTACGGCGCGAGGGTGCACCACGTGACCTGCAAGGTCCCGGCGCTCCTGCCGGCGCTCGCGGTCCTGGAGGACGCCGGCCTCGATGCCGTGGACGTCTCCACCGACAACGAGCACTGGCACGAGGCGTTCCTCAGGCCCTCCCAGGTGGGCGGGATGATCGTCCAGGTGGTGTGGGCCGGCCACGACGACGCGGGCTGGGCCGCGGCCCTCGGCGGGATCCCTGAGGAGCCGCGGGCGGACGCCGCCCAGCTGCTCGGACCGAGGCTGGCCCATCCCGACCTGGACGCGGCCGCGAGGATCTGGCGCCTGCTCGGCGCCGAGGTAGCGGGTGACGACGCGGTGCTCACCGTCCGCTGGCCCGACGCGCCCCTGGACGTCGAGGTGGTGGCGGGAGCGCGGCCGGGACCGCTCGGGATCCGCATGTCCGGCACCTCGTCACGACCCGCCGACCCCGTCCACGGAGCCGCGGTGCTGACGGGGCCGCACCGCTGACGGGGCCGCACCGCTGGGGCGGCGGTCGACCGATGGCCGTCAGGCCCAGCCGGCGAGGTCGAGCGCCTCGGTGAGCGAGCTCGCGACCGGGACGCCGGTCGCCTCCAGCTCCGCGCGCGGGTGGGAGCCGCCGTCGTAGAGCACGCAGGCCGCGCCGACGTGGGCGGCCGCGTCGGCGTCGTCCTTGGCGTCCCCGATGACCAGCACCTCGGCTGGGGTGCCGCCGCCCACGGCGGCGACGTGCTCGAGGTGGGCGGCGAGGTAGGGGGCCTTGATCCCCCCACCGGCGCCGCGGAGCCCGTCGATGCGCAGGAACCGGCCGGCGAGCGCGAACCGGTCCAGCAGCGGCAGCAGGTCGTCGTGGCGGTACATCGACAGCAGCGACTGGCTGATGCCAGCGGCCTCGGCGCGCTGCAGCGCGGCCGTCGCGTCCGCGGCGAGCCGGGCGTCGACGATGGCCTCGCGGTAGCCGGTGTGGAAGGCCTCGTCGATGACGGCCCACTCCGTCGGCTCGATCGCACGTCCCACCAGCCGCTCGTAGAACACCTGGACGGGGCGCGTGTACAGCCGCTGGTAGGTGTCCTGGTCGGTGGGTGGCAGGCCGATGGAGGCGAGCGCGACGTTCAGGCCCGCGATGACCATCGGCTGGTCATCGAACAGGGTCCCGTTCCAGTCCCAGACGATGTGTGGTCGCATGGCCAGCGAGGCTATCGGTCCCTGCCGTAGCGCCCAGAGCGGGTCACCCGGGGCAGGAACGATGACACCAGCGGCGTGTGCGTCAAGTGCTTGCCATCGCGCGATTAGCAAACGCGAACTCCGGTGTGCGAGGTCGTCCGAGGTCGCAGCAACACCACGACATGTGTCACCTGGTGCTCCTATCCTTACCTCCGACGCCGAGAGGCAGCAGGACCCAGGGGGGCGATGCGTGGCAGACACGGGGGAAGCCTTGGCTCGCGACGCGGGTGCAGCGGGGAGGACATCGTCCAGTTGGACGGTCCCAGGTGGGGACGCTCACCGGAAGGTGCGACGGTCCGCCTACGTTGGATGCGACCGTCGCCAGGCGGGCCACACGTGCCCTCCGATCGGTGATCGGCGCTCGTGGGCGTTGTCCGCGCTTGGCGCCGCTGGGATGGCCCTCGCCGTTGCGGCCATCGCTCAACGGGTCCTCGAAGGGCCGGGCGCACGTCTGGCGACGGCGACCCACGGGGTCGCACTGGCGCTCGCCCTCACCACGGGTGCGCTGCTCCTCGCGCACCGGCGCGCTACCGGCCACGCACTGGGCCCGCGGCTCGTCATCCCGATCGCGGCGCTCGAGGCGAGCACGGTGATCGCCCTGCTGCTCGCCGCGAGCCAGGTCGCGGATCCCTCCGCCAGCTTGCAGCAAGGTCTCGTCCGCAGCGTCCTGACCGTGGGTGCGGGGCTCGGCCTGATCCGGGCGCTGCGAGGCCCGGAGATCGACCTGCGCGGGTGGGCCACGCGCATGGCACCACCGGCGCTGATCCTGGCCGCACTCGCCGGTGCGGCGCTGTCACTGCCGACCGGCGGGATCGTCGCCGCGACAGCAGGCGGTGCGGACCACCTCGCCGCGGCGCTCGTCTGGTCGCTGGCCACGCTGCTCGGGTGGCACCACCTCGGACCACTGCGGGGACCGGTGGTCCACGCATCGGTGTGCGCCGCACCGCTGGTCGCCGTCGCCGAGATCGTCCGTGCGGCCGAGGCGCTCGGGCACGCCGTACCGGCCGCCACCGCGCCGATGCTGGTGACCGCCGCCCTGGCCCTCGTCTTCGCCGGCGCCGTGCTCGGGATCGTGGGCAACGCGGTGACCCAACGCTCCGCGCTCCACGTTCGCGGTACCACCGCCCGTCCCCACCCGGGGGATGCCGAGGCTCAACGTCGGTCCGCCCACGAGGTGGCCAACGCTCTGCTGGCCGTCGAGGCGGCGTGCGAGCGACTGGAGTCCTCACCAGAGTTGGAGCGTGCCGAACAGGAGCGGCTCGCCGCAGCGATCCGTGACGGGGTCGACCACCTCCGAGCGCTGCTGCGCCGGGAAGGACCGCCGGGCTGGGACGGCCCTTCGCTGGCAGGAACCCGGCGGCCCGATGGCGAGCACGCGGTCGCCCGCGTCGATGAGGTCGCCCGTCGGGCGGTCCGCCTCGCTCGGGCACGGGGCCTCGCGCTCGACCTCGACCTCGAACCCGCCGGTGCCCCGATCGACCCCACCGCACTGCGCCAGGTGATCGACAACCTGCTCATCAACGTGGAGCGGCACGCGGGCTCTCGTGCGCGCGGGGCGGCGACCGTCCGGCGATCCGGCGACCACGTCGAGGTGGTCATCGACGACGACGGCGCCGGCATCCCGATGACCGCACGGAACCGTCTGCTCCGACCAGGGGAGAAGGGGGACGCCGCAGGGCCGGGCGAGGGCATCGGACTGGCGGTCGTGACGGATGTCCTCCACGAGGCCGGGGGGAGCGTCGACCTTGGCCGCTCCCCCGCCGGCGGGCTACGCGTCACACTGCGCCTGCCGGCCGCTCAGGCGGGTTCAGCGGGTCGCGATCGCGCGGATGCGGGTGAGGACCGCCTCGAGGTCGACGAGCTCCTCGGGCTCGGCAGCGGTAGCAGAGCGCAGGAGGCCGCCGCCTCGTGACCTCGGCGAGGTGTCGAGTTCGATCACGACCGAAGCCGGGGGCTGTGGCCCCCCAGGGGTCGTCACCAGGACGTCGAAGTGCTGCGAGGTCTCCTCGACCACCACGGTGACTCGAGCGTCCATGGACAGCACCAGTTGCAGGGATCCAGCGACCATGGGCGGCGCCGCCGCGATCGCGACGGTGAGGACGGAGCGCTCATGCGGTGTCACACCCGCAGTGAAACATGTCATCAGCACGGTCCCATCCTCATCCTGGAGGAAAGCGGGGGGCATGACCACCAGCAGGATCGTCATCGTCGAGGATCACGGACTCGTCGCGACCTCGTTAGCGACCGGGCTGCGGCACGCGGGGCACGAGGCACACGTCGAGGCGACGGCCGACCTGGACGGGCTGACCGACCGTGTCCTCGGGCACGAACCCGACGTGGTGCTGCTGGATCTCGACCTGGGGCCGGCCGGTGATGGGCTCGACCTCATCGCTCCGATCGTGGCCGGCGGACCGACGGTCGTCGTCCTCACCGGCATCCAGGACCCGGCTCGCCTCGGCCGCTGCCTGGCTGTCGGCGCGGCCGGCGTGCTAACCAAGGACCGCTCCTTCCCCGAACTGCTACGAGGGCTCGAGCGCATCGCCCGTGGCCACCCCGTCATGGACGAGGTCGAACGGCACCGGCTGCTCGCGGCCGCTCGGGAGGCGGACCGGCTCGCGTCCGAGCGCCTCGCTCCCTTCGCGGCGTTGTCCCGACGCGAGCAGGAGGTGCTGGGGGAGCTCATGGAGGGCCGGACCGTCGACGTGATCGCTCGACGGCGACAGGTTTCCGTGGCGACGGTGCGATCGCAGGTCAAGGCGATCCGCCAGAAGCTCGGCGTGAGCTCCCAGCTGTCGGCGGTCGCCCTGGCCCGGCAGGCTGGGTGGCAGCCTCCTGCATCGACCTCCCGCTGATGGTCCGCGGCTGACCGGTGGCCTCCCCTGAGGCGAGCGGGGCCGAACGGTTCACCAGAAAGGGGGATGAAGGACCGCGGTGCCCAGGACCATGCTTCCCCTGCAAGCCCGAACGGGGTGGAAGCGACGACGCACGGGCCAGCAGATCTGGTCGCCTTCGGTCCGTGTCGAGCTAATGGCGAACCCACTCCCCCCGAGTTGACACCACCACTCACCTCCGAGGGGAAGCACATGAAGAAGTACTTCGCGGCGGCCATCGTCGCCGTCATGGTGTTCGCGTTCAGCGCGTTCGCCGCCGAGCTTGAGTTCGACGCTGGCGTTATGGCGTTCGGGGTCGACGACGTCGGCGACTGCGGAGGCGACGCGGACATCATCTTCAGCCACCATAACGAGGACGGCTTCGGCTACGTCGATGGTGTGGTAGTCGAGTTCCCGAACGCGGATGCAACCAACTGCACAGGTGCCACAGCCTACCTCACAATCGATGGTATGGGCGTCGCGCCCGAGCGCGTAGTACTCAACGAAGAGGGTGGCGCAAGCGCTATCTACCCT
>JBKHEJ010000153.1:0-6992 GCA_046540855.1 Nitriliruptoraceae bacterium | reverse complement strand
CCCCGCCGGCGCGTCATCCGGCGGTGAGCCGGCGTCCTCCCCCGCCGCCGCGATCCGGGCGATCAGCTCCGCCTTCTTGAGCCGCTGATGACCCTTGAGGCCCAGGGCGGCTGCGATCTCACGCAGCTGGGCGACGGACTTGCTCTCGAGCACGCTGCGGTCCATGTCCTGCTCCGCATCAGGTGGCGCCCGCCAGCGGCGAACGCACCGGTCGAGGTGATGGGGGGGCAACAGCCCCGGCGGCAAGCGGTGCGGTCGTGTCACGGGTCCGAGCGACCGGGCCACGACCGACGACGACGGCACACGGTGCGGCGCCGCGGCCGGTGATCATAGTCGGCGGCGGGGGCACACCGCACAGTCACGGACCCCGGCGAGCCCGCAGCCGTCGTCAGGACAGGTGCGCGCACCGGACAGCTCCCAGGCCAGGGGCACCACCTCGAAGCCCCGCGGCCCCGCCAGCGTCTCGAGGTGCTCGACCTCGGCTCCGGTCTCCAGGACCGCCGCGATGCTCGGTCCCGCGCCCGACAGCCAGGCGGGCACCCCCGCGGCCCGAAGCTGAGCGAGCAGCGCGGCCGATGCAGGCATCGCCGCCGCCCGTGCCGGCTCGTGCAGCAGGTCACCGGACAGGCTGGCGACCGGCGGCCAGGCCCCCGTCAGCGCCCCGATGATGTGCCCGGCACGCGCCGCCTGCTCGGTCACCGCGGCACGGTCCAGCCGGTCGGGCAGGAGGGCCCGAGCCTCGTCGGTGGACTGCCGCTCGGCCGGCACGAACGCGACCGGACGCAGGGCCGCCGTGGGGTTGCGCCGACGGACGACGAGGCGACCGTCACCGCCGCGCGCGCAGGCCACGAGCCCCCCGAGCACCGCCGGCGCGACGTTGTCCGG
This sequence comes from Nitriliruptoraceae bacterium, assembly GCA_046540855.1. Lineage (GTDB taxonomy): Bacteria > Actinomycetota > Nitriliruptoria > Nitriliruptorales > Nitriliruptoraceae > T1Sed10-7. The sequence goes on along the minus strand of JBKHEJ010000153.1, from coordinate 6,107 downwards.
GTGGCCCTCGATGGCGGTGGCCACCTCGACGACCTCGAGGTCACCGACCCGTTCGGCGGTCAGCTCCCGCGCGAGGGTCAGGCCGGCGACGATGGCGGCGGAGGAGGACCCGAGCCCCCGCTCCAGCGGGATGGCGGTGCGGGCCTGCAGGCGCACGTCGGGGACGGCGACGCCGCGGTGCTCGCAGAACGCGACGAAGGCGCGCCAGACGAGGTTGTCGTCACCCTGGGGCACCGCCGTGCCATCCAGGACCCGGACCCGCTCCGGTTGGGCCGACGCGGGCACGGAGCGGACGGCGAGGTGGCGGTCGAGCGCCAGCCCGAAGGCGTCGAAACCGGCGCCGAGGTTGGCCGAGGTCGCGGGCACCTGGACGGTGTGGTGCCGCAGACCGGTGCCCGTCACAGGCTGGCTGGTGACCACGGTCGCTCCAGGCTCGCTCGGGGCCGCGACGGACGGCGCGGTCAGGGTAGCCAGCGACGGCACCCCGCCGATCCTGACCTCGGGCCCTCCGATCCCGCCGCCGGGCCGGCCGGTCGTCGCACGCCGCCGTCGGGTCAGCCGGATGCGGCCAGGAGCCGGCGTGCCGCCGCCGCGATCTGGTCCTCCCCCACCAGGACCGCCGCGGCGGCCGGGCCCAGGGGCACGTAGCTGTCCTCGGCCCGGACATCGGCGATGGGGCCGCGCCAGCCGGCCCGCCCCATCCCGGCCACGAGCGCATCGGCCACGCCCCCGCTGGCCCGGCACTCGTCCACGACGAGCACGGCGGCACAGGGTGCGACGGCGTCCAGGACGGCGGCGAGCGGGAGCGGCGTGAGCCAGCGCAGATCGATGACCCGGCTGCTGACACCGTCCGCGGCGAGCCGGCGCGCGACGCGACGGGACATGCGGTGCCCGTTGCCGTAGGTGATCAGCGCCAGGTCGGTGCCGTCCCCGTGGACGCCGATCTGGCCGGGCAGCAGCAGCGTGTCCGGGGGCGGGACGGTGGCGAGCCACCCGCCGTCACCCGGCTCGTGGAGGTCACGCTCGTGGTAGAGCGCGATCGGTTCGACCATGACCACCACCGAGCCGTCGGCCGAGGCCATGCTCATCGCGCCGCGCAGCAGCGCCGCCGCGTCGTCGGGTCGGCTCGGCACGGCGAGGTGGATGCCGGGGATCTCCCGGATCGCCGCGAGCGCCTGGTCGTTGTGGAAGTGCCCGCCGAACCCCTTCTGGTAGGCGAGGCCGGCGATGCGCACCACCATCGGGGTGGTGAAGGCGCCGTCGGAGAAGAAGCTCGTCGAGGCCGCCTCGCCGCGCAGCTGGTCGAGGGCGTTGTGGAGGTAGGCGAGGTACTGGATCTCCGGGACGGGCAGGAACCCGAGCAGCCCGGCCCCCTGGGCGAGCCCCAGGATCGAGGTCTCGTCGAGCAGGGTGTCGAACACCCGGCGTGGCCCGAAGCGGTCCCGGAGCCCTCCGGTGACGCCGTACACCCCGCCCTTGACCGCGACGTCCTCGCCGAACACGAGCAGCTCCGGGCGGCGCAGCAGCTCGTCGTGCAGGGTGGCGCGGATCGCGGCGGCGAGGGTGCGATCCGGAGCGGCGGTGAGGTGCTCGGGGAGCCCGCGCGGGTGCAGCCGCGCGCGGGCCTGAGGATCGAGCGGTCGGGCGGCGAGGTCGGCGTGCACCGCCGCGGGCCGGTGCGGTGCCAGGGGCGCCAGGACCTCGGCGGCGGTGGTCAGCGTCGGTGTGCCGACCAGACGGGCCGCACGCTCGCGCACGAGGCGGCGGCGGCCGTCCACCACCGCCCGGGCCTCCTCACGCGCCAGGACCCCGGCAGCGAGCAGCTGCCGGGCCGTGCGGCGCAACGGATCGCGGTCCTCGTCGGCCGCGATGGCCTCCCGCGAGCGGTAGGCCTGCTCCACGTCGGAGCCGGCGTGCCCCCACAGGCGTACGGTCCTCAGGTGCAGGAACACCGGCCGACGGGTCCGGCGGGTCAGCGTGACCGCCTCCCGGGTCGCGGCCCAGATCTCGTCCAGGGAGCCCGAGGCCGCCACGTAGGTCAGGTCGGGCAGGTGGGCGACGCTGCGCTCGACCCAGTGGGGCGGGGTCGTCACGGAGATGCCGAGCCCGTTGTCCTCGCACACGAACAGCACCGGGGTGGGCGCGGCGTTGGCCGCGGACCAGCGCGCGGCGTTGATCGCGGTCTGGCTGCTGGCGTGGTTCAGGGAGGCGTCACCGAAGGTCACCACGACGATCGCGTCGTCCGGGACGTCCGCGGAGGTGGCCGGCCGCACGCCCGCGGCGCGCCGGCGGTCGATGGCGAGCGCCGCGCCGACCGCCTTGGGCAGGTGGGAGCCGATGGTGGAGGTCTGGGGCACGACCCAGCGCTCGCGGCTCCCCCAGACCTTGTGACGTCCCGCGGCGACCGGATCCTCCCGATCAGCGAGCAGCCCGTGGACGATGTCGTCGATGACCTCCTCCGCAGCCCCGGCCGCACGGGCACGCGCGAGGAAGAACGCCCCGGAGCGGTAGTGCAGGAAGGCGGGGTCGCTCGGGCGGGTCAACGCCCCGAGGGCGACGTTGTCCTCGTGGCCGGCGGAGCTGATGGTGTAGTAGCCGACGCCCTGCGCCTTCAGCTCCCGCGCGAGGACGTCCAGGGCCCGCGAGGTGACCTGGTCGGTGAAGGCCGCGACGGCCTCCGCCCGGGACGGCCCGTCGGGGAGCCCGAGCGGGGCCGTGGACGGTAACGACACCGGTACGTCCGGCACCTCGGCCTCGGCGATGGTCGCCTCGAGCGCTGCCTCGACCGCCTGGACCCGATCCACGACCCGCTCCCTGGTGGCCTCGCGACCAGCCGTCCCCGCTAGCGCAGCCCGAGCTCCACCGCCGCGGCCTCGGCCTCAGGCGGGATGGTGACCGGCTCCTCGGAGTCGGCGATGGCCCACTCCGGGTCCTTGAGCCCGTGACCGGTCAGCACGCAGACCACGGTCTGGCCGCGTTCGAGGTCCCCACGCTCGTGCAGCTCGAGCAGCCCGGCGATGGAGGCCGAGGAGGCCATCTCCGCGAACACCCCGTGCCGGGCAACGAGCCGGAAGGCGGCGATGATCTGCGGGTCGGTGACCGCGCGGATCGAGCCACCGGACTCCTCGGCAGCGGCGACGGCGAAGCTCCACGAGGCCGGGTTGCCGATCCGGATCGCGGTGGCCACGGTCTCGGGCTCGTCCACCCGCGCCCCGAGCACGATCGGCGCGGCACCGGCCGCCTGGTAGCCGCGCATGACCGGGAGCTGGTCGATCAGGCCATCGTCGTGGTACTCGCGGTAGCCCCGCCAGTACGCGGTGATGTTGCCGGCGTTGCCGACCGGCATGACGTGGACATCCGGGGCGCGTCCGAGCTGGTCGACGACCTCCCAGGCCGCGGAGCGCTGCCCGTCGATCCGGTAGGGGTTCACGGAGTTGACCAGCTCCACCGGCTCGGTCTCCGCGAGCTCGCGACAGATGGTCAGGGCCTGGTCGAAGTTGCCGTCGATCTGGATGACCTTCGCCCCGTGGACGAGCGCCTGCGCGAGCTTGCCGAGCGCGATCTTGCCCTTCGGCACGATCACCCCGGCGGTCATGCCGGCCTTGGCGGCGTAGGCGGCGGCCGCGGCGGAGGTGTTGCCGGTGGAAGCGCAGATCACGGCCTCGGCACCGGCCTCCTTGGCCTTGGAGATCGCCACGGTCATGCCGCGGTCCTTGAAGGACCCGGTGGGGTTGCTGCCGTCGAACTTCAGGTGCACCTCGCAACCGGTCAGCTCCGAGAGGTACTCGGAGTGGATCAGCGGCGTCCCACCCTCGCGCAGGGTCACGATCGGGGTGGCAGCGGTGACCGGCATCCGGTCCCGGTACTCCTCGATGATGCCCCGCCACTGGTGCGGCGCGGTCCGGGCCCGGGTCAGGGAGCTCACTGGTCGAACACCTCCGCTTCCACACGCAGCACGCTAGCCACGCTGCGGACGGTCGGGACCGCCGCGAGGGCGTCCGCGGTCGCGCGCAGCGCCGCCTCGGTCGCCCGGTGGGTGATGAGCACGAGCTGCGCGGAGTCACCGGTGCCCTGCTGCCACACCTCGGCGATGGAGACCCCGTGGTCACCGAAGGTCGTCGCCACCTCGGCGAGCACACCGGGCGCGTCCTCGACGTCGAGCAGGACGTAGTACTGGGTGCGCAGCTCATCGATGGAGCGCAGGTCCTTGGCCCGGTGCTGTGACTCGCTCGCCCCACGGGCGGTCTGGAGCAGGTTGCGGGCGACGTCGATGATGTCGCCGACCACCGCCGAACCGGTCGGCTCCGCTCCGGCTCCGCGGCCGTAGAACATGAGGGCACCCGCGGCGGCGGCCTCGACGTACACCGCGTTGAAGGAGCCCCGCACCGACGCGAGCGGGTGGGTCTTGGGCAGGAAGGCCGGGTGCACCCGCACCCCCACGCGCCCGTCCACCTCGCTGGCGATGCCGAGCAGCTTGATGACGTAGCCGAGCCGGTCCGCGACGTGGATGTCGGTGGCGGTGACCGTCTCGATGCCCTGGGTGAACACGTCGTCGGCGTGGACCGCGGTGTCGAAGGCGAGGGAGGCGAGGATCGCGCACTTGGCGGCCGCGTCATGGCCCCCGACGTCGGCGGTCGGGTCCGCCTCGGCGTAGCCCAGCGCCTGCGCCTCGGCGAGCACGTCGGCGTAGGCCGCGCCCTCCTCGGTCATCCGGGTCAGGATGTAGTTCGTGGTGCCGTTGAGGATCCCGACCACCCGCCGGACGTGGTCACCGGCCAGGGACTCCTTCAGCGGCTTGATGATGGGGATCGCCCCGGCGACCGCCGCCTCGTAGGCCAGGTCGACCCCGGCCTCGCGGGCGGCGGCGAACAGCTCCGGCCCCTCGTGGGCGACGAGCTCCTTGTTGGCGGTGACCACCGGCTTGCCGAGCTGCAGGGCGCGCCGCAGCAGCGGTCCCGCGAGGTCCCGGCCCCCCATCACCTCGACGACGACGTCGACGTCGTCGGCCTCGACCACGGCCCAGGGGTCGTCGGTGAACACCTCGTCGGGGACCGCCAGCCCACGGTCCCGGGTCCGGTCACGGACCGCGATCCGGGTCAGCTCGACCCGGGCACCGGTCCGGGCGGCGATGTCCTCAGCCTCACGGTCCAGGATCCGGGCGACCCCGCCGCCGACGGTGCCGCAGCCGAGCATGCCGATGCGGATGGCGCGGTCCACGGGCGATCCTCGACGGTTCCTCGGGGCGGGCGTTGAGCGAGACTACCCGTCGCCTGCCCGCTGCCGTGCGGTCCAGACGGTGGCGTGCGGCACGAAGCCGAGCCGGCGGTACAGCAGCTCGGCGCCGGAGCCGGGGGCCACGCCGAGTCCCACCCGAGCCCCGGGGACCGCGTCGAGGTAGCGGCCGACGGCCGCGGCGACGAGCTGGCTGGCGATGCCCCGACGACGGTGGACGGGGTGGACCACCACGTCCTCGACCACCGCGAGCCCCTGCCGGTCGTGCCGCAGGGTCGCCCGCCCGACCGGCATACCGTGCCGCTGGGCGGCCCACACCTGGCAGCGCCCGGCGATGGCGAGCTCACGCTGCTGGGCCACGGACCAGGCGACGAGGTCCTCCTGCTGCGCCGTCCGGTCGGGCACCTCGCCGTCCGCGTCGTAGCGGTACAGCACCGTGGTGGCGTGCCAACGTCGGTCCACGCTCGCGTCGGCGCCCGTGGTGGGTGGGGGGACGGGGGTCAGCTCCACGGCCGCGCCGCCCGCGGGGACCACGAGCGCGTCGAGCAGCAGCACGGTGAGCGGCTCCACCTCCAGCCCGCGCGCGCCCGCCGCGGCGGCCAACGCGGGGTCCGGGGCCGGTGGCACGGCGGGTGCGTCAGGCTCGAGGGGGGTCTCCCAGCGCAGCTGCACCTGGTCCGCGCCGAGGCTGCCGATGGTGGCGTGGAACCGCTCGACGGCGCCGGCCAGGTCCCCGGGCGCGGGCGGCGCCAGCAGGTCGAGCGCGTTCCCGGCCCGGAGGTCCGGGCGGGATGGCGTCCGCACCGCGACGTGGTCCCGGGCGTAGGTCACGAGGGTGACCGGTGGCAGCCCGGCACGCAGCACCGCGAGCCCGA
>JBKHEJ010000152.1:0-7044 GCA_046540855.1 Nitriliruptoraceae bacterium | reverse complement strand
TACCACCGGACCGGGCGCCGGCCAGGTCGCCGAGGCGGGCACCCGGGGCGGGGCAGGCAGCGCCGCCGAGGTGGGCCGCGCCGCCGAGGTGGTCGGCGAGCCACGCGGCAGGCGGCTCAGAGGTGCTCGGCGATCAGGTCGAGGAGGTCGTCGCCGTACCGCTCGAGCTTGGCGGGGCCGATGCCGGGGCAGCCGGCCAGCTCGCCCATGGTCGTCGGCTTGCGGCCGGCGATCGCCTGCAGGTGGCGGTCGTGGAAGACCAGGTACGGCGCGACGCCGTTCCGGCGCGCGACCTCGGTCCGCCAGGCGCGCAACGCCTCGAACAGGGCGTCGTCGGCTGGGACACCCGCGCCGGTGGCTGGTCGATCCGCGCCGGGTGGTGGCGGCGGTCCGAGGCGGTGCGCACGGCCATCGAGCCACACCGTCGCACCGTGCGGGAGCCGGACGCTGGCGCCGGGCTCGTCCTCGAGCGCGATGACGACGTGGTGCCGTCCGAGGCGCACGATGGCCCCCTCGAGCCCACCGGCGAGCTCGAGCCGCACCCCGACGGCGGCGTGGAGGGTCCCGTCGGTGCTCAGCGGCGGTGGCACCTCGCGGGGCGTCGCGGTGGTGGCGCCGTCGGGCGTGGTGCTCACGTGGGCGCGGCGCGGGGTCGGCGGGGGTGCCGCCAGCTCGTCGAGGAAGGGCGAGGGTCGGGCCTGGTCGGCGACCACGTGGACCGCCTGCTGGCACCGGGTGAGCGCGACGTGGAAGACGCGCCGCTCCTCCTCGGTGTCCTCGGTCGCGAGCCGGTGGGGGAACAGCCCCTGCGAGGCGGCGAAGACCACCACCGTGGGCCACTCGCGGCCCTTGACGCGGTGCACGGTGGAGAGCGTGATGCCGTCGACGGTGCCCGGAGCCTGCAGCCGGTCGGCGAGCCACGTCGCGAAGGTCGCCGGGTCCGGGTGCAGGGCGGCGAGCTGCTCGAGCGCGTCGAGGTCGTCGCCGTGGCTGGAACCCTCGGGCCGGGTGCGGGAGGCGTCGAGGGCGTCCATCGCCTCGCCCAGCCCGATGCGGGCCCGGATCACCCACAGGCAGCGGGCGGTGTCCGCGCCGTCGGTGATGGCCGCCTCCAACGCCCGCAGGTCGCCGAGGTAGCCCGCGAAGCGCTCCTGGTGGGTCCCGTCCAGCAGGTCCGCGACCTGCTCGAGCTGCCGGATCGACCAGCGGCTGCCGCGGGGCAGCAGCGGGGTCACGGCGGACTTCACCTTGCGGGCCGGTCGGTTCAGCGTCTCGAGCACGTCCGCGCGGGCGATGCGGTCGGTGTCCAGCCCGAGCCGCAGGTACGCGAGCGCCGTGCGGACCCCGGTGCGCTGCAGCGCGCTCGCGTCCAGCGGTCCGGTGTGCCCGATGCCGTGCTCGGCCAGCGCCACCTGGACCGGCAGCAGGGCGCTGTTGACCCGGGCCAGCACCGCGAGCTCCCGCGGGTCCGCCCCCGCCTCGAGCGCGGCCTGCAGCACCTCGACCGCCCGCTCGGCCATCCCGCCGGCGGGGACCCGGTGCAGGGTGAGCCCCTCGCCGAGCACGGCGCGGTCGGTCCCGGCCACCTCGGCGCGGTCGGTCCCGGCCACCTCGGCGCTCACGACGCGACCTCGTGCCGGCCGCTGCGGATGGTCTTGGGCACCCGCTCGCGGTTGTGCTCGAGCAGGTGGACCGCGGCGGTGACCACCGCCGGTGGGCAGCGGTAGTTGACCTCGAGCGCGTGGTGCTGGGCCCCGGGGAACCACCGGTCGAAGGCGGTCAGGTGCTCGGGTGTCGCGCCGGCGTAGCTGTAGATGGTCTGGTCGTCGTCGCCGACGGCGAAGACCTGCTGCGCCGGCCCGGCGACCAGCCGCACGAGCAGCAGGTAGGCGGGGGTCAGGTCCTGGAACTCGTCCACGAGCAGGTGCGTGCCCCAGCGCTGCACGGTGCGGCGCAGCTCGGGGCGGGTCAGGAGCAGCTCGAGCGCGCGGTAGATCTGCTCGTCGAAGTCGAGCAGGCCCTCGTCCGTCAGGACCTGGCGGTAGCGGTCGAAGACCTCGGGGAAGCCGTCCACGTCCCCCCGGGTCGCCTCCACCTCGGCGGGGTCGCGCAGCGCCAGCCGGACCTCGGACAGGCCGTCGAGGTAGGGCTGGTAGGGGTCCTGGTTCGGGATCCGGGCGGTGCGGACGAGCCGGTCGAGGATGCGACGGACCTCGCGCTCGTCGATGACGCGGCGCCGTTCGGCGAGCGTGCAGATCCTGAGCGCCAGCGAGTGCAGGGTCCGGATGGAGGCGTCCAGGTCGACGGTGCGCTCGCGCAGCTCCTCCGCGGCGCGGGTGTTGTAGGCCAGCGCGGTCACGAGCTCGGGCTCGACCTGCCGGTCCCGCAGCAGGTGCCGCAGGCGGGCGGTCAGCACGCGGGTCTTGCCGGAACCTGCCGGCGCGATCACGCGCGCCGGCCCCGCCGCGTGGGTGACCGCCGCGAGCTGGTCCGGTGCCAGCGGCTCGGTCGGGAGCGCGTCCCCCAGCACGGTCAGCCGGCCGAGCCCGACCGACTCGCGGTGCACCAGCGCCGGCGGACCGCCGGTCCCGGGCACCGGTGGCAGCGCAGCGGGCAGCGGCCCCCGTGGCCCCCCGTCCACCCAGGCGTACCGCCCGTCGGGCAGCACGATGTCCGCCACCTCGCTCGGGGTCGCGGCGGTCCGTCGGGTGGCGAGGACGCCGTGCCACCAGCGCGGCTCACCCGAGCGCAGGTCGTAGCTGTTCGCCCAGGTGAGGAAGTGCAGCTCCTCGCGGTGGAAGGCGTGGTCGCGGGGCAGCCGGTAGGGCGGCAGCTCGGTGGTCTCGGCGCGGCGTGCCTCGTCGTTGTCGACCGCGAGCTCGAGCACCGTGCGCTGCCGTCCCAGCCAGCGCGCGCGCAGGACCGCGGCCAGCGCCGCCGGCTCGGCGAGGGCGTCGGCGTCGATGACGAACCGACGGGCGCCCTCGAAACCGGACGGCGCCGCCGCACCAGCTCCGACCACCACGTTGCGGCCGAGCAGGCCGGGGCCGGGGAAGCTGGCGGCGGCGGGGGGTGGCATGGGCGTGAGGCTAGGGCGTCGGTGCGACGCCGGGAGCCCGCGGGGCAGGCCTGTGGACGGCCCCTCACTCGGTGCCGTGCCAGCCGCGCTCCAGGAGCCACGACATCGCCCAGGCCATGCCCTGGTCCCCGCTGGTGATGCGGAGCTGGTCGAGCAGGTCCTCGGCTGCCGGGAGGGTGCTGTCCAGGACCTGCGCGAGGCCGGCCTCGTCGAGCCACGCCGCGTGCCCGCCGTCCACCGGGAAGGGGCCGAGGTCGAGGTGGCCGGCGGCGGCGTGCGCGTGCAGCTCCGACCAGCTCGGCACCGCGCCGTCCACCGCCAGCAGGCCGCCGAAGAGGGGCCGGGTGGCGACCTCACCGAGCTCCTCGACCTCCACCTCGCGGACGCCGTCGGGGCCGTCGAACCGGGCCAACGCCTCCCCGGCGACGGCCACCAGCCAGGCCCGGCCGGCGATCTCGGCCACGCTCGGTAGCGTCGCCACGACCGAGGGCAGGCCGTAGGCCCGGCGCGCGGTGTTCGCCGCCACGTCCATCGGCCGCAGCTCCTCCGCCGCGTCGGTCGCGTCCCGGTCGGTGCGCCAGATGCGTGCCTCCTCGACGCCGGCGGCGCGGCTGATGCCGACCTCGGTGCCGGTGGGCAGGACGCAGACGAGCTGGGTCAGGCAGACGATCTCCTCCTCGTCGCCGACCTCCTCGCTGGTGACGACGACCAGCCCGTCGGCCTCGCCAGGGTCCAGCACGCCGTGGGGATCGAGGGCGACGTCGATCAGCTCGACGTGGCCCTCCGCGACCGCCTTGAGCCCGACGATGGCTCGTCGGTCGGAGGCGACCCCACGCAGCTCCGGTTCGAGTTGGAGCAGCACCTCCAGCGCCCGCTCGGGGGTGAAGGCGGCGTCGAGCACGTCGGTCATCGGGGGACCTCGCGATCAGGGAGTGGGTGTCACGCGGGTTCGGACCTGCGACCCCGGCGGCTGCCGCCGGCGTGAGGTGCGGCCGGCCACCACCACGGTGCGCAGCGGTGGTGGTTCAGGCCGGGGCGACCTCGTAGCCAGCCTCGCTGATCGCGGCGTGGATCGCCTCGTCGCTGGCCGACCCGTCGACGGTGACCGTCCGTGCATCGATGTCGACGGTGACGGTGTCCACCTCCTCGAGCGCGCCGACCTCGCCCTCGATGGCGCTCTTGCAGTGGCCGCAGCTGATGTCGGGTACGGAGTAGGTACGGGCTGCCATGGTCGGCTCCTGTCTGTCCTGGTGCGGTGGTCGTCGGTCCGGGTGGGTCCCCGGGTCGGTGGTCGCCTCTCGGCCTGTGAGGCGGGCCGGTCGGACCGGCGCCGGCGGGGCGACTCACCGCTTGATGAGCCGGTGGACCACCTCGAGCGCCTCCTCGATCTTCTCGTCCGCGTTGTCGGCGCCCTGGTCGATCGCGTCGCGGACGCAGTGCCGGACGTGCTCGTCGAGCAGGGTGGTCGCGACCCCCTGCAGCGCTTTGGTGGCCGAGGAGATCTGCGTCAACACGTCGATGCAGTAGCGGTCCTCGTCGATCATGCGCTGCAGGCCGCGGACCTGGCCCTCGATCCGGCGCAGGCGCGCCTGGATCTCGTCGCTGCGGTCGGCGTAGCCGTGCATCGCGTCCTCGGGGGATCGGCGGACCCGGTTAGCGTAGCTGCTCCTACCCCAGGGGGGTACCAGTACCTCCTTCGCGCACCCTGGCGGTGGCCGGGATCGGTCGCCGGCGTCGGGGCAGGTGTGCCACCCTCGGGTCTCGGTTGCCACCCTCGGGTCCCGGTTGCCGCCCGCGGGTCCTGGTCAGGATCCGGGTCGCCTGCCAGCGCCGGGTGCGCGAGACTCACCCGAGCCGCGGACGACGCCGGCACCGAGGTGGAGGGAGCGTGAGGTGGACGGGTCCCCGCCCGACCCGCTCGGTCGGGACTACGCGCTGGTGGCGGCTGCCATCGGCCACCTCGATGAGCACCGTGTCCGTCAACCCAGGATCAGCGAGGTCGCTGCGGCCCTGCACGTCTCCACCGGGCATCTGCACCGGAGCTTCACCCGGTTCGCCGGGGTCAGCCCGCACCGCTTCCTGCGCTGGCTGACCTTCGGTGCGGCCCGCCAGCTCCTGCGCGAGCGGGCGAGCGTGCTCGAGGTGACCGCGGCGACGGGTCTGTCCACGCCGTCCCGCCTGTACGACCTGAGCATCGACCTCGTGGGCATGACCCCAGGCCAGGTGGCCGACGGTGGCGCGGGGCTCGAGCTGCGGATGGGGGTGCACCCGACCCTGCTCGGGCCGGCGTCGATCACGGTCGCGCCGCGAGGCGTGGTCGACCTGCGCTTCCTCGAACCGCGGGGTGAGGTCCGCGGCGACCTCGACGGACCGATCGAGCTGCCCGGTCCGGACGGCGGCCCGGAAGCGGCCGCGGCAGCCGCCCGCGCGCAGATGGCCAGGCGCTGGCCGGGAGCGCAGGTGATCGTCGACCCCGAGGCCACCCGGTGGGTCGCGGACCACCTCGCCGCGGTCCTCGGCGACGAGACGCTGCACCCGCGCACCGCGCTGCCCGTGCTGGCTACCGGCACGAACCTGCAGCTGCGTGTCTGGGAGGCGCTCCTCAGGGTGCCGGCCGATCGGGTGGTCACCTACGCCGAGGTGGCCCGCGCCGCCGGTCATCCGACCGCGGTCCGGGCCGTGGCCAGCGCCGTCGGCCGCAACCCCGTGGCACTGTTGATCCCCTGCCACCGGGTGCTGCGGTCCACCGGCGAGCTCGGCGGCTACCGCTGGGGCACCACCCGGAAGCGGGCGCTGCTCGCGCGGGAGGCGGCCCGGGCTGAGGAGGTGGTCGGCGCCGACGGGATGGTCGCCGCCGAGGAGGTGGTCGACACCCACGGCGCAACGAGGTGACCCGCGCTGTCCCCGCGGTAGGGTCGCCGCCATGCACGAGCGATGGATACGTGAGGCGCTGGTCGAGGCCGAGGCGGCGGCTGCTCATGACGACGTCCCCATCGGCGCGGTGCTGGTCCGCGACGGCGAGGTGCTCGCGCGCGACCACAACCGGCGCGAGCTCGACCAGGACCCGACGGCTCACGCCGAGCTGCTCGTGCTGCGATCGGGTTCCCGTGCGCTGGGGAGCTGGCGGCTGGAGGGGTGCACCCTCTACGTGACGCTCGAGCCGTGCGTGATGTGCGCCGGAGCGCTCGTGCTGGCCCGGCTGCCCCGGGTCGTCTTCGCGGCGGACGACCCGAAGGCCGGCGCGGTCGGAGCGCGGTACGACATCCCGCGCGATCCCCGGCTCAACCACCGGGTCGAGGTGGTCCGCGGTGTGCTCGCCGAGGAGGCATCCGCACAGCTCAAGGCCTTCTTCGCCGCGCGGCGGCGCGGCTGACCGCCGTCCGCTCCGTCGCACGGTTCCGCGGCCGCACGGTGAGCGAGGGCGCGGGGCCCCGTCAGCCGGTTGCCGTCCGCTCGCCCGGCTGCGTACCCTTCCCCGACCTGCTCCGGCAGGCCTGGAGGGATCGCATAGTCCGGCCTAGTGCGCCCGCCTCGAAAGCGGGTAGACCTACGGGTCTCGGGGGTTCGAATCCCCCTCCCTCCGCCGCATCACCCCAGGTCAGAGGCGGTTCCCTTCGGGGAGCCGCCTCTCTCCTTGGCCGGGCCGGGGCCGAATGGTCACAGGATGGTCACACGATGCGTGGCCACGACGCGACGAACGACGAGGTGGGGGTTCCTGACGCTGGCGTGCGTGCTCGGTCCGCGCGCTTGTCGCCGGTGAGGGATCAGGCCGCCTGCACCTCGACCCAGTCGACGGTGACGACCCGCCCGGCGGCCGGCGCGTGCTCCTCGAGCACCCGGCTCAGCGCGAATCCGGTGTCCTCGTCGAACCAGTACTCGTCGCAGGTGGCGCACGCCTCGGCCGGTACGCCGCGGACCACGAGCAGGCCGGGCTCCGCGTGCTCGTGGTGGAGGACGTACTCGTA
>JBKHEJ010000151.1:0-7111 GCA_046540855.1 Nitriliruptoraceae bacterium | reverse complement strand
CCAGAGGCGCACCCGGCGCTTCGGCCGCTGACGCGTCCTCGCGGCGGGTGACCAGAGGCGCACCCGGCGCTTCGGCCGCTGACGCGCCGCCCGCACCACCTCCTGGGCACCGTGCCCGCTCGGCGCTAGCGTGCGGCCTCGTCCCGACAGGCCGTGCGAGACGGGAGCCGCCGATGCCAACCACCCCGGCCGAGACCGTGTCCGAGGCGGGCGCCGCAGCCCCAGCGACGCCGCCGCGGACCTACGTGATCGACACCTGCGTCCTGCTCGCGGACCCGCACGCGCTGTTCCGCTTCCACGAGCACGACGTGGTCCTGCCGCTGGTGGTGATCGAGGAGCTCGACGGCAAGAAGTCGGCGCTCGACGAGGTCGGGCGCAACGCCCGGCAGGCGCTGCGCTCGATCGAGGACCTGCGGGCGCGCTCGGCGGGCGGGTTGCGCGAGCCGCAACCCCTGCCGGATGGCGGGACGCTTCGGATCGAGACCAACCACGTCGACGCGCCGCTGCCGGCCTACCTGGACCGTGGTCTGTCCGATCACCGCATCCTGTCGGTGGCGCTCGGACTGGGCGCGACCCTGGTCACCAAGGACGCCGCGCTGAGGATCAAGGGCAGCCAGCTCGGCATCGAGGTGGAGGACTACCGCGGCGACACCGTGCGCGTGGAGGAGCACACCACCGGCATCGTCGAGCTCGAGGTCGACCCGAGCGTGCTCGACGACCTCCACCGCGACGGCAAGACCGAGCTGGACGCGACCCGCGCGGACCTCTCCGGGGTGGGACGGCTGTGGCCGAACCTGTGCCTGGTGGCACGTGCCGGCCGGTCCTCCTCGGGGCTCGCGCGGGTGCTGGACGTCGACCACGCCGGCACCGCGACCCTGCACCGGGTCCCGGGACACCGTCCGGTGTTCGGCATGACCCCCCGGGACGTCAAGCAGACCTTCGCGATCGACCTGCTGCTCGATCCCGAGGTGCCGTGCGTCTCGCTCATGGGGATGGCAGGCACCGGCAAGACCTTCCTCGCGCTGGCGGCCGGGCTCGAGCAGGTGCTCGAGGCCGGGACCTACCGGCGGCTGAGCGTCTACCGGCCGCTCATCGCGGTCGGCAAGCAGGAGCTCGGCTTCCTCCCCGGCGACCTCGACGAGAAGCTCGCGCCCTGGATGGCGGCGGTGCACGACAACCTCTACGCCCTGCTTCGACCCGACACGGGCGGCGGTCGCACGGGCGGCCGTGAGCACCGCCAGGTCCAGGCGACGATCGACGGCCTGCTCGACCGCGGCCAGCTCGAGCTCGCCGCGATCACCTACCTCCGGGGCCGCTCCATCACCGACGAGTTCGTCATCGTCGACGAGGCACAGAACATCGAGCTCTCGGCGCTGAAGGTCATCCTCACCCGCATGGCGAGCGGGTCGAAGGTCGTGTTCTGCGGCGACCTGTCCCAGGTCGATAACCCCTACATCTCGCCGTACGGGGGGATGGCGGCGCTGATCGAGAAGATGAAGGGCAGCCCGCTGTTCGGGCACGTCACCCTCAGCAAGGGTGTGCGCAGCCCTCTGGCGGAGCAGGCTGCGACCATCTTCTGACCCTGGTCCGCGACGGCCCGGGCCTCTAGCCTGCCGGCGGACGGGGCCGGTGGCGTTCGTGTGCGCTGGGTCCGACCGACGGCGTACGCGAGGTGGCTCATGGCCGGCCCGGCTGAGCAGGACGCGCGACCGTTGCTGGGTGCACCGGCCGAGCCTGCCCGCATCGGCACCCGTGCGCGCATCGGGGCGGTGCTTGGGCCGGTCGCCGCGCTCGCGGTGTGGGTCCTCGCACCGGCCGGTGAGGGCGGGCTGACCGCCGGGGGGCGGGCGACCGCGGCCGTGGCTGCCTGGGTGGCCCTGTGGTGGATCACCGAGGCCTTACCGCTGCCGGTGACCTCGCTGGTCCCGATCGTGGCGCTGCCTCTGACCGGCGCGCTGGAGCTGTCAGCGACCACGCAGGCCTACGGCAACCCGCTGGTCTTCCTGTTCCTCGGGGGTTTCGTGCTCGCACTGGCGATGCAGCGGTGGGGGCTGCACCGCCGGCTCGCGCTCGTCACGATCCGGCTGGTCGGGACCCGGCCCCGTCGGCTGATCGGCGGGTTCATGATCGCGGCAGCCGGGCTGTCGATGTGGGTGAGCAACACCGCCACGGTCGTGATGATGCTGCCGATCGGGGTCTCGGTGCTCGGGTTGGTCGCGGCCAAGCTGGACGCCGGCCCCCGCACGCAGCGGTCGAAGCCCGGCGGGGACACCGACGGGATGAGCCAGGCGGGCGCCGATGCCCGGGCTGCGGCTCCGGACTCGGCCGCCGGCATCGCGGCCGGCCCGGCCCCCAACCTCGGCACCGGCCTGATGCTCGGTATCGCCTACGCTGCGAGCATCGGCTCGCTCGCCACCCTCATCGGGACGCCGCCGAACACCTTCCTCGCCGGGTTCCTCGAGCAGACCTACGGCATCGACCTCGGCTTCGCCCGTTGGATGCTGCTGGCCCTGCCGCTGTCGCTGGTGTTCCTCTTCCTGGCCTGGCTGGTGCTGACGCGGCTGCTCTACCCCCCCGAGATCGACGACATCCCGGGTGGCCGCGAGCTGATCGAGTCGGAGCTCGCGGCGCTCGGCCCGCTCGGTCGTGGGGAACGCAACGTGCTCGTCGTGTTCGTCCTCATGGCCGGCGCCTGGATCCTGCGTGGCCCGCTCACGAGCGCGCTGGCGGGGACGAGCCTGGCAGCCATCGACGACCCGATCATCGCCGTCGCGGGCGCGGTGCTGCTGTTCGCGCTGCCCGTCGACGCCCGCGCCGGGGTCTTCACGATGGACTGGTCCACGGCCCGCGAGCTGCCCTGGGGGGTGCTGCTGCTGTTCGGAGGGGGGCTCGCGCTCGCCGCCGCGGTGACCGCCAACGAGGTCGACGCGTTCATCGGCTCGCGCCTCGCGCGCTTGTCCGAGGTGCCGCTGCCGGTGCTGCTGCTGGTGATCGTCGCGACGGTGATCGCCCTGACCGAGCTGACGTCCAACACCGCGACCACCGCCGCGCTCGTGCCGGTGGTGGCCGGCAGCGCCATCGTGCTCGGCCTCGATCCGATGGTGCTGGCGGTGCCGACGGCGCTGGCCGCCACGTGCGCCTTCGCCCTACCGGTGGCGACCCCGCCGAACGCCATCGTGTTCGGCTCCGGCTACGTCACCATCGCTCAGATGATCCGGACCGGTCTGGTCCTCAACGTCCTCGGCCTCGTCCTGATCGTCGCGGTCTCGGTGTGGTGGATGCCGCTCGTGCTGACGGGCTGACCGGGCGGCGCTCAGTTCATCCGCGCGCGCGCGTCGATCGCCGCCCGGCGGGCCGCCTCGCGCTCCGGGGTGTCGCCGTGGGTGAGCTCGAGGAAGCGCTCGAAGGCCTGCGCAGCCCGGTCGAAGCGCCCGCGCCGCACCTCGAGCTCAGCGAGGTCACGGTGGTCCTCCGGCAGCCGGTTGGGGAGCGCCAGCTTCGTCCGCACCGTCCACACCGCCTCGTCGATCCGGCCGGCCGCGCCGAGGTCCCGGGTCAGGTTGTGCAGCATGCGCCGGGCCAGGTGGACGGCCGGGGTCGGGCGCAGCATCGCGCGCCGGTAGGCCAGCCGGCCACCCGTGGTCTCCCGGACCCGCTCCACCAGGCCCGGCTCCTCCAGCCGCCGGCCCCGGTGGAAGGGGTCGAGGACCACCGGCAGGTCGGCGTCGGCCAGACCGACCACGACGTGGCCCGGCAGCGCGATCGCGAAGGCCGGCAGACGCACGCGCCGCGCGATGGCGACGTAGAGGGCCGACAGCGTGATGGGCAGCCCCTCGCGGCGGTCCAGCACGCGGTGCAGCAGCGAGCTGTCCGGGTCGTGGTAGCGGTCGGTGGCGCCGTGGAAGCCGAGCTCACCACCGAGGTAGGCGGCGAGCTCGTCCGCGGCAGCCGGCAGGGACAGCGCGGTCAGATCGCGCGGGCGTAGCTGATCGGCCAGGGCATCGATGCGCAGCAGCGTGAGCTCGACGTCCAGGTCGGGATCGAGGCCACGCGCGATGAGCAGCGCGGCCTCGGCCGGGTCGGCGTCGGCGCGCCGGACCAGCCGGACGAGCTGCTCGGGGCCCTGGGAGGTCATGGCGGCACGGTAGCCGGGCGGCCGAGGGCCGAGGTGGCGTGCCGATGCTCACGCGGTCCAGCCGCCACGGTAGCGTCGCCCGCGGGCGCCGCGGCCGCCTGATCGGCGCGGTGTCCTCCGACGCAGCGACGGCAACGGAGCAGGTGGTGCCCACGATCTTCATCCCCCGGGAGCGGGCCACGGGCGAGCGCCGCGTGGCTGCCTCCCCGGCCTCGGTGAGCAAGCTGGCCAAGCTCGGCCTCGACGTCGTCGTCGAGGAGGGTGCCGGTGCGGCCGCCACCCTCACCGACGAGGCGTTCGCCGCCGCGGGCGCCACGCTCGCCGGCGCGGACGCGGTCTCCGGCGCCGAGGTGGTCGCCCGCGTCGCGCCCCCGACACCCGAGGAGGTGGCGGCGCTCGCGCCCGGCACGGTGCTGCTGACCTTCGTGGCGCCGCACCGCAACCTCGACGTCGTCCGCGCCCTGGCAGCGCGGCCGGTGTCGACCCTGGCGATGGAGCTGGTCCCGAGGATCAGCCGGGCGCAACCGATCGACGCGCTCTCCAGCCAGGCGAACGTCGCCGGGTACCGGGCGGTCATCACCGCGGCCTACGAGCTGGACAAGTACCTCCCGCTGTTCATGACCGCGGCTGGCACCATCAAGCCCGCCACCCTGGTGGTGCTCGGCGCCGGCGTCGCGGGGCTGCAGGCGGTGGCGACGGGTCGCCGGCTCGGGGCGGTCGTGAAGGTCTCCGACATCCGTGCGGCCGCCAAGCAGGAGGTCGCCTCGCTCGGTGGGACCTTCATCGACATCCCGAGCGACGAGGACCTCACCGGTGAGGGGGGGTACGCCAAGGAGGCGGGCGAGGACTTCCTCACCCGCCAGCGGCGCATCCTCACCGAGCATCTCGCCGGTGCGCACGCGGCCATCACCACCGCGCAGATCCCCGGCCGGCCCGCGCCGGTGCTGCTGACCGCTGAGATGGTCGAGGCCATGCCGGCCGGTGCCGTGGTCATCGACCTCGCCGCTGCTGACGGGGGCAACTGCGAGCTGACCGAGGTGGACCGCGTCGTGGAGCATCACGGGGTCCGGATCATCCCCGGCCACGACCTCGCTGGCTCCATGCCGGGCGAGGCCAGCCGCCTGTACGCCAACAACATCGCATCCTTCGCGCAACTGCTGGTCCGCGACGGTGCGATCCACCTCGACCTCGAGGACGAGATCATCGCCGGCGCGCTGCTGACCCACGACGGCCACGTCACCCACCCGCGGATCGCCGAGCTGCTCGCAGGAGACGCCTCATGATGGGACCGCTGCTCGTCAGCCTGTACGTGTTCGTGCTCGCGGCCTTCCTCGGCTTCGAGCTGATCAACAAGGTGCCCCCGACCCTGCACACCCCGTTGATGTCCGGGGCCAACGCGATGTCGGGCATCACCATCATCGGGGCGCTGACGCTGGTCACGGTCGCCGCGCCGTCGGTGGGCGTCGTGTTCGGGGTGCTCGCGCTCATCCTCGCCACCATCAACGTGGTCGGCGGGTTCCTGGTCACCGACCGGCTGCTCGCGAACTTCGGGAGGCGCCGGTGAGCCTCACGGACCTGACCGCCCTGCTCGCCCTCGGCTCGATCGCGCTGTTCGTGGTCGGGCTCAAGCGCCTGTCCCGGGTGCGCACCGCGCGTAGCGGCAACGCCCTCATGGCCGCCGGGATGCTGCTGGCGGTGGTCATCACCCTGCTCGAGATGGGGCTCGTGGACTACCGCTGGATCATCGGTGGGCTGGCCATCGGCTCGGGCATCGGCGTCGCCACGGTGCTGCGCGCCCAGGCCACCGAGATGCCGGAGATCGTGGCCCGCTTCAACGGCTTCGGCGGAGCCTCCTCGGCGCTGGTCGCCCTGTCGCTGTTCTGGTTCGAGGTGGTGGAGCTCCCGGGCGAGGCCACGGCGGCCGAGACGATGGGTGCCACCACCGCGGTCACGCTCGTACTGTCGGTGCTGATCGGGGCCACGACCCTGTCCGGGTCGATCCTGGCGGAGCTGAAGCTGCGCGGCACGCTCTCCAAGGACCCGCGCGTGCCGCTGCGCACCGCCGTGATGGGTCTCGCGCTGCTCGGTGGGCTCGGGCTGGGGCTCGTGGCGACCTTCCTGGTCGGCGACACCGTGCTGGCCGCGGGCCTCGTGCTCGTGGTGGTCGTGCTCAGCCTCGCGGTCGGGGTGATCCTCGTGCTGCCCATCGGGGGCGCGGACATGCCGGTCGTGATCAGCCTGCTCAACTCGCTGTCGGGGCTCGCGGCCGCCGCGGCCGGGTTCGCGCTGTCGAACCAGCTGCTCATCATCGCCGGCACGATCGTCGGCGCAGCCGGGTTGATCCTGACCCAGATCATGTGCGTGGCGATGAACCGCTCCCTGGCGAACGTCATCGCGGGGAGCTTCGGGGGCTCGGGGGACGTCGAGCACGGCGAGTACGGCCACGTCACCGCCACCGACCCGGAGTCCGCGGCGATGGTGCTCGAGGCCGCCGCCTCGGTCATCATCGTGCCCGGCTACGGGCTCGCCGCCGCCCGGGCCCAGAACGCCGCCCACGACCTCGCCAAGGCGCTGATCGAGCGCGGGACCGAGGTTCGCTTCGCGATCCACCCGGTGGCCGGCCGGATGCCGGGGCACATGAACGTCGTGCTCGCCGAGGCCGAGGTGCCCTACGAGCTGCTCGTGGAGATGGACCAGATCAACCCGGAGTTCTCCTCCACCGACGTCGCCATCGTGGTCGGCGCGAACGACGTGGTGAACCCCGCCGCCAACGACACACCCGGCAGCCCGATCGCCGGGATGCCGATCCTCGAGGTGGAGAACGCCCGGCAGGTGTTCGTCATCAAGCGCAGCCTCTCGCCCGGCTACGCGGGCATCAAGAACGAGCTGTTCGAGCGGGACCACACGGCGATGCTCTACGGCGACGCCAAGGCGGTGCTCACCGAGCTCTCGAGCGAGGTCGCTGCCGCGCGGTGA
>JBKHEJ010000150.1:0-7134 GCA_046540855.1 Nitriliruptoraceae bacterium | reverse complement strand
CCATCGGCATGCCGCTGGCCGCCCGGCTCCGCCCCCGCCACCTCGACGAGGTGGTGGGCCAACGACACGCGCTCGGGCCCGGCAAGCCGCTGCGGGCGATGCTCGACCGCGGTGACCTGCGCTCGCTGATCCTGTGGGGACCACCGGGCGTGGGCAAGACCTCGCTCGCGACCGTCGTCGCCGCCCACGTGGACGCGGCCTGGACGGAGCTCTCGGCGGTCACGGCAGGCGTCAAGGACGTGCGCCGGGTCATCGAGGAGGGTCGCAGCCGCCTGGAGCTGCGCGAGCGGCGCACGGTGCTGTTCATCGACGAGATCCACCGCTTCAACAAGGGCCAGCAGGACGCGCTGCTGCCGGGGGTGGAGGCCGGCTGGGTCACGCTCATCGGCGCCACCACCGAGAACCCCTTCTTCGAGCTGAACGCACCGCTGCTCTCGCGCTGCCAGCTCGTCCGGCTCGAGCCGCTCGCCGCGGAGGACCTCGAGGTGCTGCTCGCCCGAGCGTGCCAGGACCCGGAACGCGGCTTCGGGGGGCGGGTCGCGCTCAGCGAGGAGGCGCTCGGCCACCTCGTGGCGGTCGGGGACGGCGACGCCCGTGCGGCGCTCAGCGCGCTGGAGGTCGCGGCCGCAGCCGCCGGGGTCAGCGACAGCGACCGCCACGGCGACGGCGAGGGCGCTGACACCGAGGTGGTCGTGCTCGACCTGGACGCGGTCGCCGATGCGATGCGCCGGTTCCGGTACGACAAGACCGCCGACGGCCACTACGACCAGGTCTCCGCCTTCATCAAGTCGCTGCGGGGCTCCGATCCGGACGCGGCCGTGTACTGGCTGCTGCGCATGCTCGAGTCGGGGGAGGACCCCCGGTTCCTGGCCCGACGGATGGTGATCCTCGCCTCGGAGGACGTCGGGCTCGCGGACCGGCAGGCGCTGCCCATCGCGGTGGCTGCCTTCGACGCGCTCGACAAGGTCGGGTTGCCGGAGGCCCGCTACGCCCTGACCCACGCCGCGATCGCGCTCGCGACCGCGCCGAAGTCCAACAGCGTGACCCGCGCGTTGGCGAGGGGCACCGAGCTCGTGCGTCGCACCGGCAACCTCGACGTCCCTCAGCACCTGCGTGACGCGCACTCCCGCGGTGCCCGCGAGCTCGGTCACGGCACCGGCTACGTCTACCCGCACGACCGGCCCTCCGGGGTCGCGCCGGAGCAGACCTACCTCCCCGACGAGCTGGTCGGCACGGTCCTCTACGAGCCCTCCAGGCACGGCCACGAGGCGCCGCTTGCGGACCGGGTCGCTGGGCTGCGCACCGAGGCCGGACGTCGCCACCGGCGCACGGACCACCCTGGCCGCAGCGAGCGGGCGTAGTACCCTTCGGGTAGCGCCTGCAGGGGGTGAGCGCGGGGAGTGGTCCGATGGACGTCACGATGCCCGGGACGTTGGACCTGTTCGCGGCACTCTCCCGGGAGCTACGCGCGATCGTCGACCGCGACGGAGCACTACTCGACCTGAACCCGGCCTGGTCCGTCGTGCTGGGCGCGCACCTGGCGACGATCGAGGAGACGCGGCTCGAGGATCTCGTCGACGACGAGGATCGTCGGGCCGTGGCGACCCTGTTGGCCGAGCTCGAGGCGGGTCAGCTCGCGGCTGCGGACCTGCGGGTGCGGAGGTTCGACGGACGCGACCCGCGGGTGCTGCGCTGCCGTGCCGCGCCACACGCCGGTGAGCCGCTCGGGATCCTCGTCGCCGAGGACGTGACCGAGTTCCTCACGATGGCTCGTGAGCACGAGGATCTGCGGGCCGGCGTCGCGCTGTTCGAGGCGTCCCAGCGGCTCGCCCGCCTCGGCCGCATCGAGGGTGACCTGGCCGAGCCGCGGCTGCACTGGTGCCCGGTCGCCTACGAGCTGTTCGGGCTCGACCCACGGTACGCCGATATGGACCGCGACCGGCTCCGCGAGCTGGTCCACCCCGAGGACCGTCCCGCGGTCGAGCGTGTGGCCGACGAGCTCCTGGAGCGCGGGGAGCACCAGGTCGATTTCCGTATCGTGCGCGCGGACGGCGAGGTCCGCTGGCTGCGGCAGCTGACCCGGCTCGCGCCGCTGCCCGGTGGCTCGCCGACGCGGGTCATCGGCACGGTGCAGGACCTCACGGAGCTGCGCGCCACCGAGCAGGCGCTCCGCGACAGCCAGGAGATGCTCGAGCGGATGCTGGCGGCCACGAACGATGGCTGGTGGGAGCTCCGCTTCGACGACGGCGGCTCCTACTACTCCCCCCGCTGGTGGGCGCTGTTCGGGTACGAACCGGGGGAGCTGCCCGACACGCCCGAGCCGTGGCGGCAGCTGGCCCACCCTGACGACCTGCCCGCCTTCGAGGCCGCGGTCAACGCCACGCTCGCTGCCGGGGAGCGCATCTTCGAGCTGCCGACGGCCGGTGTGCACCGCGACGGCCGACGGATCCCCGTGATCGTCCGTGGCCTGGTGGAGTACGCCGAGGGTGGCAGACCGGTCCGCATCAGCGGCGCGACCCGGGACGTCTCGGAGGCGCATCAGGCCGAGCTCGCCAAGGACCGCTTCGTCTCCACGGTCAGCCACGAGCTGCGCACGCCCCTGACCGCGATCGGCGGAGCGCTCGAGCTGCTCGCGCACGGAGTCGTCGGTGACCTCCCCGCCTCCGCGGTGCAGCTGCTCGAG
Organism: Nitriliruptoraceae bacterium; assembly: GCA_046540855.1. GTDB lineage: Bacteria > Actinomycetota > Nitriliruptoria > Nitriliruptorales > Nitriliruptoraceae > T1Sed10-7. Next base: position 4,451 of record JBKHEJ010000150.1, on the reverse strand, counting down.
GTCGCTCGCCGCAACACCGGCCGGCTCCGCCAGCTCATCGACGACCTGCTCGACCTCGAGCGGATGCTGCAGGGAGGACGGCCGATCCAGGCGGTGCTCCAGCCGCTCGAGCCGCTCCTGGAGCGGTCGATCGCCGACAACCAGCCCTACGCCGCCGGCCACGACGTTCGGCTCGTGCTGCGCCCGGCCCCGGAGGCGTTCTCGGTCCGGGGCGACGCCGACCAGCTCTCCCAGGTGCTCGCCAACCTGCTGTCCAACGCCGCGAAGTACGCCCCGGCAGGCAGCGAGGTGGAGGTGCGCGCCTGCCAGGCTCCGGACCACCCCGCGCACGTCCGCGTCGAGGTGGTGGACCGCGGTCCGGGCGTCCCCGAGGCGCTGAAGGACCGGCTCTTCCAGCGCTTCGTGCAGGCCGATCCCTCGGACCCGCGCAGCCGGGGCGGGACCGGCCTCGGCCTCGCGATCAGCCGTGAGATCGTCGAGCGCCACGGCGGGCGCATCGGGCTCGACTCCCGTCCGGGCCGCTCCTGCTTCTGGTTCGAGCTCCCCATCGTGGAGCCGGCGGCTTGACCCCGCCTCCCGGGGACTATCCTCGCGCGCACCCGTGCGGGGACCAGCCCCGGGCCAGGACGGCAGCCATCCGCGGTCCGCTCGGTCGCACCCTCGCCACGGCCAGCGCAGCATGCCCCCGGCAGGAGGACGAGTACACGTGACCGTCAGGGACTGGGCCATCGTCTTCGCCGTGGTGTTCTGGGGGGCGCTCGTCGCGATGGCCTCCTACACCCTGCTCAAGACCGTCGGGCTCCTCGAGGAGGCCACCCGTGGGCTCCGGGAGACCACGGATCGGCTGCTGCCGACGCTCGAGCAGGTGACCGAGACCGCCGCCGGCGTCAACGTCGAGCTCGCACGCATCGACACCATCGTGGCCGGGGTCCAGTCGATCACCGCCACCACCGACCAGCTCGTCGGGGTGGTGCACGCCACGGTCTCCAACCCTTTGATCAAGGTCGCGGCGTTCGCGGCGGGGACCGCCCGTGCGACGCGCAAGATGGCGGAGTGAGCCCCACGCTCCTGCCCCCGACCCGGCGGCGGCACGGCACACTGGCTGGCCGACCCGCCGCCCCGCCCTTCAGGATCCGCCCGTGAAGCGCCTGTTCACCCTCACCCTCGGCCTCGGCGCCGGTGTCGTCGTCGGGGTCTACCTGGTGCGACGGCTGGACCAGGCCCAGCAGGCGGTGCAGCCGAGCACCCTGGCCGGCAACGCCGGTCGTGCGGCCGCCGGGCTCGGGACGCGGCTGCAGGCAGCGCTCGCCGAGGGACGGGTCGCGGCAGCCGAGCGTGAGGCGGACCTGCGCAGCCGTTTCGACGTCCCGAGCCTCGGCAGCGCGCTGAGGAGTTGACCGTGGCGGCGCCGACGCTCGACCCGGCCGGGCACCCCGGCGAACCTCGACGCCCCCGAGGGGTGGGGCACAAGGACCTGACGTGGACTCCCTGACGATCCGAGAGACCTTCCTGCGCTTCTTCGAGGAGCGGGGCGCCCGGCGCTACGACAGCGCGCCGCTGATCCCCAACGACCCGACGCTGCTGCTCACCATCGCCGGCATGGTGCCCTTCAAGCCCTACTTCCTCGGCGACGCCACCCCACCGTCGCGGCGGGCGGTCAGCTACCAGAAGTGCGTGCGCACCAACGACATCGAGAACGTCGGCCGCACCACCCGGCACCTGTCGTTCTTCGAGATGCTCGGCAACTTCTCCTTCGGGGACTACTTCAAGCGCGAGGCGATCCGCTGGGCCTACCAGCTGTCGGTCGAGGGCTACGGTCTCGATCCCGAGCGCATCTGGGTGACCATCTTCGCCGACGACGACGAGTCCGAGCGGTACTGGCTCGAGGAGACCGACATCCCGCTGGAGCGGATCCAGCGGGTCGGGGTGCCCGAGGGCGCGACCCGGCAGGACGCCTCCGACAACTTCTGGTCCACCGGTGGCGCGGGGCCCTGCGGTCCGTGCTCGGAGCTCAACTACGACCGCGGCCCCGCCTGGGGCGAGGAGGGCGGTCCGGTCGTCAACGGTGAGCGCTACCTCGAGTACTACAACCTCGTGTTCATGCAGTTCGAGCAGGACGAGGACGGCAACGTCCTCGGCGACCTGCCGGCGCCCAGCGTCGACACCGGGCTGGGGCTCGAGCGCATGGCGGTGCTGCTGCAGGACGTGGACAACGTCTTCGCCACCGACCTGTTCGCGCCCCTGCTCGCCACCGCCGAGGCCCTCACCGGCCACACCTACGGCGAGGATCCGGACGCGGACGTGTCCCTGCGCGTGCTGGTGGAGCATGCGCGCACCTCCGCGTTCCTCATCGGCGACGGGGTGCTGCCCGCCAAGGAGGGGCGCGGCTACGTCCTGCGCCGGCTGCTGCGTCGGGCGGTCCGGCACGGCCACCTCCTCGGCGTCGACGTCGGGGGCGGGGCGCCGCTGCTCGTCCCGATGGTCGAGGCGGTCATCGACCGCATGACACCGAGCTACCCCGACCTCGCGGCCCAGCGCGCGCTGATCACCCGCGTCGCCGCCGCCGAGGAGGCCGACTTCGGCGCCCGTATCCGCTTGGGGCTCGAGCGCGTCGACGCGGTCATCACCGGCCTCGGGCAGGGCAGCGACCGCACCTTCCCGGGCGAGGTCGCCTTCGAGCTGCACGACACCTTCGGGTTCCCGATCGACCTCACCGTGGAGATCGCCGAGGACGCCGGGCTCCCCCTCGACCGTGACCGCTTCGAGGAGCTCATGGACGCCCAGCGCGCCCGTGCGCGTGCGGCGGCGAAGAAGGGTGGCGGCGGGATCCCCCTCGACCTCTACCGCACCGCGGCCGCCACGGTGGGGACGACGGAGTTCGTCGGCTACCAGGCGCTCGCCGCCGAGGCCGAGGTCGGCGCCATCGTCACCGCCGGGGGCCTGCAGGAGGGGGCCTCGGAGGGTGAGGTCGTCGAGGTGGTGCTGCCCCGCACCCCCTTCTACGCCGAGGGCGGTGGGCAGATCGGCGACGCCGGGCTGCTCGTCACCGACACCGGACGGCTCGAGGTGACCGACACCCAGGAGCCGGTGGACGGGCTCATCGTCCACCGCGCCAGGGTCGTGGCCGGCGAGGTCCACACCGGCCAGGGCATCGAGGCGCGCGTCGACGCCGACCGCCGTGTCGCCACCGCACGCAGCCACTCGGCCACCCACGTGCTGCACGCCACCATCAAGGAGGTGCTCGGCAGCCACGCCCAGCAAGCGGGCTCCCTGGTCACCCCCGGGCGGCTGCGCTTCGACTTCCCCCACTTCGACCGGGTCTCCCGGGAGGAGCTCGACCTGCTCGAGCGCACGGTGAACCGGCGCGTCGTGGCCGACCCCTACGTCCAGACCGAGGTCCTGCCGCTCGAGGAGGCCCGTGCGGCCGGCGCGGTCGCGAACTTCGGCGACAAGTACGGCGAGGTGGTCCGGGTCGTCACGATCGGGGACTTCTCCAAGGAGCTGTGCGGCGGGACCCACGTCCCCAGCGGTGCGCGCATCGGCACCATCACCGTCGTGCGCGAGGAGTCCATCGGCGCGAACACCCGCCGCATCGAGGCGCTCACCGGCGAGGACGCCTTCGTCTACCTCTCCACCGAGCGGCTGGTGGCCGAGGAGGTCGCCCGGCTCCTGGAGGTGCCGACCGACCAGGCCGCGGTGCGGGTCGCGACGCTGCTCGAGCGGCTCAAGGCGGCGGAGAAGGAGCTCGCCGCTGCCCGCGGGGCGCAGCTGTCCCAGGAGGCGGCGCGGCTGGCGACCACGGCCGTGCGTGCGGATGGTCTGGCGGTGCTCGTCCACCGCGCCGACGGGCTCGCCATGGACGAGCTGCGCCGGCTCGCGGTCGAGACGCGCAGCCACCTCGCCGCCCCGGCCGTGGTGGTCGTCGGCGGCACGACCGGGGAGGGCAAGGCGCAGCTGCTGTGCGCCATCACCGACGACCTCGTCGACGCCGGCGTGCAGGCACGGCAGATCCTCCACCCCGCGGCACAGGTGGTCGGGGGCGGTGCCGGCGGCAAGGGCGACCTCGCCCAGGCCGGGGGCAAGCAGGGAGCCAAGCTGGACGAGGCGCTCGCGGTCGCCACCCGCGAGGCCCACGCTGCCGGGGCCGCGGCGTGAGCCCCACCGAGGACCGCGCCGCCGCGACCGTGCCGGGTGCCTACGGCGACCCGTTGCCGAGGTCCGGGCGGCTGGTCGCCGTCGACCTCGGTGAGGTGCGCATCGGGCTGGCCGTCAGCGATCCCGGCCAGGTGGTCGCCTCCCCGGCCGAGACCCTCCACGTGCCCCGCGGCGCCCAGGAGCCGATGCTGGCCGCGCTGGTGGATGCGCTGGCGCGGCACGAGGCCGCCGGGGTGGTGGTCGGCTACCCACGCACCCTCGCGGGCCGGGAGGGCCGCGCGGCGGGCCGTGCCCGG
>JBKHEJ010000149.1:0-7150 GCA_046540855.1 Nitriliruptoraceae bacterium | reverse complement strand
GCGCCGGGGTGCGCGGGTGCCGGGCGCGCGGGCTCGCGGCTTCCCGTCGGGGTGCGCGGGTGCCCGGCTCCCGCGTTGTCTGAAGCGTTCCGACGTCGAACACGTCGTATCGCTTCAAACAACCTTGGCCTGGGTGGTGCCTGGCCGGTGCTGCCGCCTCCTCGGGCAGCGATCGGGGCGGATCGAGCACCCTCGGTCAGGGGGCCGGACGACACCGGAGGACCGGGAGTACCCGTCGATACCGGCCCGCCCATCGCGTTCGCGCCGCGTAGCCGTCACCCCGTGCGCTTGCTGCGCGACTGAGCGTCGTGCGAGGCCCCGGGATCGGCCGATGTGAGCGCTACCACGCGGCGTTGCGTCCCCGGAGCGTGATGGGAGGCGCGCAGGGTTGCCACCCGCGGTGATGAGGTGCATGCTCAAGGTGACGGGCGTGAGAGGCGCCCGGGGAACGAGGTTGTGTAGCGGGGAAGCGTTGATCCTCGAGCCGTGATCCGGTCGCCACGTGCGGCGGGGGGGACACACGGCGACTCGAGGGGAGCCAATGGCGAGACCGACCCCAGGACCGATGCCACGTCGGCCCACGGGCCGGCTCGACCATGAGGTTCTGGATCATGAGAACGGAAGCGCGCGGCGCAGCGGTGCTCGCGGTCGCCCTCCTCCTCCTCGCAGGTTCGCTGCTGCCGGCAGCTGCCGCCGGCGGCAACGTGCCTGGAGAGGTCCTGGACGGCTACGACTGGTGCGACAAGTTCGAGTGGGATGACGAGTCGGACGCGTACGACCACGAGCGCGGCCCGGGCTTCGTCACGATCACGAGCGGCGATGGTGACGGTGGCGAGTTCGACTCGACCAGGCCCGTCTCCATCGTGTTCGTCAAGGGTGGTCCGGCCAACGACGGTGGGACCCTCTTCGAACCGCCGGTCACAACCGGCACCTTCTCCAACGACGGGCTCCCGGGCCCGAGGTGCGACCGGCCGCCGGACATCAGCAACGTCATCTTCTGTGGGCGCTGGCCGGAACCGGTGGACCTCGAGCTGCTGAAGGTCTGGCAGGACGAGGAGGGAACACCGTTGTCGCCGGTCACCGACGTGACGTGGTCGGCACAGGTCCGGTACGGCAACTGGGACGCGACCGGCATCGTGATCAGCGGGAGCACCGTCAGCGACACGGGCCAGTTCGGGGTCCATCGGACCCACTACCGGGTGATCGAGAGGGCGCGTGACGGGTTCACCGAGGTGGAGTGCAGCGACGCGACGAGAGCGCGGGTGAGCAGCGCGTACGCCGCCGGTCGCTCCGTCTCCTTCGATGGAACCGGACGGTTCCGAGCCCCGCAGACCGACACCCTGCACGTCATCTGCAACAGCCCCGACCAGCCCGAGGAGCCAGAGCTCGAACTGTTGAAGGTCTGGCAGGGTGAGGACGGCCAGCCGCTCTCGCCGCTGACGGACATCGAGTGGTCCGCGGCGGTCGTCTACGGCAACGGGGACCCGACCGACATCGAGATCGATGAGACGGACATCAGCGGCACGGGGGTGTTCCCGAGCAACCGGACCAGCTACCGGGTGGTCGAGCCTGACGATGAGGCGTTCGTCGAGGTCGACTGCAGCCGGGCGACGATGGCCCGCGTCCAGGCGGCGTACGCCGACGGTCGACCCGTGAACGACAGCGGGACGAACGACGGTGTTCGCATCGCCGCACCAACCGAGGACACCCTGCACGTCATCTGCAACACCCCGACGACCTTCCACATCGACGTCGACAAGGTGGTCACCGGTGACACCGCGCCGACCGATGGAGACTTCGAGATGTGCATCGCGGGGTTCCACGAGCGCGAGCCGGTCACCTCGCAGCTGCGGGCGGCCGACAACGGTGATCCCCTCGCACCGTTCGAACCGACGTGCGTGACCATCGGGCCGGGGGAGCAGCACCGCTTCGACGGGTTGCTGCCCGACGACTACCTCGTCTGGGAGCGCGACGCGGACCCCGAACCGCGGTCGGTCACCTACAGCGGTGACGGCATGCCGGCTCCCGAGGAGATGGAGGGCGTCGTCGTCGAGCTCCGCGAGGACTCCCGGACCGCGGCGGTGACCGTGACCAACCGGTACCCGGACATCCCGCAGCGCACGGTCCGCTACTACCTGGACTTCGAGAAGACGTGGACCCTCGACGAGGTGAGCGGACGTCTGTCCGATCTCACGACCGAGGGGTACGACGCAGCCTTCGAGGTCCTCGATGCCGATGACGTGGCCGTCCCGGTCACGATCGACGATGTCACCCTCAGCGCAGGTGGCCAGTCCGTGGCCGACGGCGCTCGTCGGACGGTGTCGCTGAACCGCGACTACCTGCTCGAGGAGTCCATCCCGGCGCTCGCTGAGGATCTGCTGTGCAGCATCGAGACCACCTACTCCTACGACGGCGAGGTGCTCGTGCCCGACGCCGATGGCGATGTGGTCTTCACGACCCCGACGTCCGCAGCGAACGGCACCACGTTCACCATCGACGTGGAGAACGAGGTCGTCTGCGATGCCGTGCTGGGCGAGGTGTTCGAGACCGTCGACATCGAGGCGGCGAAGTCCTGGTTCCAGACCTCCGAGGACGGCCTGACCGCGCTGGACGAGGCACCCGAGGGTGCTGCACCGAGCTACGAGGTGGTCGTCGAGGATGCCGACGCCGAGGTCGTACTGGTCGAAGAGCTCGACGCGGGCGACACGGTGACGGTCGACGAGCTCGAGGATGGTGCGACCTACCGGGTGACCTGGGAGGAGATCGAGCCGCTCGAGGGGTTCGACCTCGATGGCGCGACGTGCACCTGGAACGAGGAGGAGTCGGAGTTCGTCGGTTCGGCGACCTTCGTGGCGGGAGACGTCGACACGGTGAGCTTCACCGGCGTCAACGTCTACGACTGCATCGAGGTGCTGGACACGGTCGTGACCCCCGTCGCGACGCCGACCGCAGCGGTTCTGCCGCAGACCGGTGCGCCGTCGCTGTGGCTCACGCTGATCGGGCTGCTCGGGGTTGGCCTGGGAGCCGTGATGCTGAGCCGTCGCCACGGGACGAGGTGAGGTGAGAGGCCGGGCCGGTCGCGGCCGGCCCGGTCGGTCCGACCCGGTGGGGCGCCGTCGGGCTGCCCCACCGGACGCTCGCGGGGCGGAGGAGCATCCTCACCGGGCCCCGCGACGATCCCGAGACCCGAACGAGGGGCCGGCCAGGTCACCCAGGCCAGCCCCTCGCCGTCTGCGGGACGATCAGCGATCAGCGCTGCTCGAGCGGCACGTAGTCGCGCTCGCCGGGGCCCTGGTACAGCTGGCGGGGCCGGACGATGGCCTGCTCCTCGTCCAGCAGGTTCTCCTGCCAGTGCGACAGCCAGCCGGGGATCCGGCCCATCGCGAACAGCACCGGGAACATCGAGGTCGGGAACCCCATCGCCTGGTAGATGATCCCGGAGTAGAAGTCGACGTTCGGGTAGAGCTTGCGGGAGACGAAGTACTCGTCCTCCAGCGCGATCTTCTCCAGCTCGACGGCGATGTCCAGCAGCGGGTTCTTGCCGGTCACCTCGAAGACCTCGTGGGCGAGGCCCTGGATGACCTTGGCGCGGGGGTCGTAGTTCTTGTAGACGCGGTGACCGAACCCCATGAGCCGGAACTCACCGTTCTTGGCGGCCTGGACCGCCTCGCCGACCTTGTCCACCGATCCGATGCGGTCGAGCATGCGCAGCACGGCCTCGTTCGCACCCCCGTGCTTGGGGCCGTACAGCGCGGCGGTCGCCCCGGCAGCGGCCGAGTAGGGGTCGGCGTCGGAGGAACCGATCGCGCGCATGGTGGTCGTCGAGCAGTTCTGCTCGTGGTCGGCGTGCAGGATCAGCAGGACGTCCATGGCGCGTTCGAGCACCGGGTCGGGCTCGTACTTCAGCTCGGTGGTCTTCCACATCATGTTCAGGAAGTTGCCGGCGAAGCTGAGGTCGTTGTCCGGGTAGGCGTAGCGCATGCCGACGGAGTGACGGTAGGCGAAGGCGGCGAGGGTCGGGAACTTCGCGATGAGGCGGATGATCTGCATCTTGCGCGCCTGCGCCTCGTCGAGCTCCTTCGCCTCGGGGTAGAAGGTCGACAGCGCTGCGACCGACGAGACCAGCATGCCCATGGGGTGGGCGTCGTGGTGGAAGCCGTCCATGAACTGCTTGAGGTTCTCGTGGATGAAGGTGTGGTGGGTGATGTCGTAGATCCAGGTCTCGAGCTCCGCGGCGGTGGGTAGCTCCCCGTGGAGGAGGAGGTAGGCCACCTCGAGGAAGCTCGAGGACTCCGCGAGCTGCTCGATCGGGTAGCCGCGGTAGCGCAGGATCCCGGCGTCACCGTCGATGTAGGTCACCTGGCTGCGGACGTTCGCGGTGTTCTTGAACGCCGGGTCGTAGCTGAGCAGGCCGAAGTCCTCCTCGGAGACCTTGATCTGCCGCAGGTCCATCGCCCGGACCGCGCCGTCGGTGACCGGGACCTCGTAGGTGCGTCCCGTGCGGTTGTCGGTGATGGTCAGGGTGTCCTTCATCTCGCTCATCGGCCATCGTCTCCGGGTCGCGGAAGCCTTCCGGACACGCTAGCGCTCGCGCGCCGCGCGGTTGGCCTCGGCGATGCGAGACAGCAGCCGGACCAGCATCGCCGCCTCCTCGTCGTCGAGGTGGGCGGCGAAGTGCGCCTGCACGCCGGCGAGGTGGGTCGGGGCGGCGCCGCGTAGTCGTTCGCGCCCTGAAGGGGTGAGCGCCGCGAAGGTCCCGCGGCGGTCGTGGGCGCAGCGCGTGCGCTCCACGAGGCCACTGCGCTCCATCCGGTCCACCAGCCGGGTCACCCCGCTCTTGGACAGCAGCACGGCGTCCGCGAGGTCCTGCATGCGCAGCCGGTTGTCCGGTGCCTCGGCGAGCTGGACGAGGACGTCGTACCAGGTCAGCGGCAGCTCCGCGCCGGCCTTCAGCTCCCGCTCGAGGACGTCGAGGGTGACCGCGTAGGCCTCGAGGAAGGCCCGCCAGGCTTCGAGCTGCGGCGAAGGCACCCGGTCGACGACGGGGAGCGCTGCGGGATCGTGAGCCATGGGAGAAGGCTACCGAGGCGCACCGGTCGTTCACCTCGCACCGGTTGCACCCGCAAGCGCTCGCCTCCCCGGACCTACCGCGCGGCGCGCATCGGCTGGCAGGTCGGGCAGCGGTAGGCCAGCCGCGCCTGCTCACCGAGCGGCGCCACCTCGATGCGGGTCCCGCACCGCCGGCACGGCTGCCCGCTACGGCCGTGCACCCACAGGGCTCCGGGGCCGTGCTCGAAGGCGGTCGTGCGCCGTTCGGTGCCGAGGTTGGCGCGCAGCAGACGCGCGGCGTCCTCGAGCAGCCCACGTCGGACCGCAGCGGGAACCTCGCGCACGGGCGTGGCCGGATCCAGGCCGTGGAGGAAGAGCAGGTCGCAGCGGTAGACGTTGCCGATGCCGGCAGCGACCCGTTGGTCCAGCAGCGCCTCCCCGATGGTCGTCGAGGTGGCGGTCAGCGCGGCCAGCCGTGCCGCCGCCTCATCGAGGTCGGCGCCCTCGTCGCACAGGTCGGGGCCGAGGGCGCGCAGGGACGGGTGGCGGGCGAGGGTCCGGGTCGGCACCACCTCCACGATCGGGGCGTGGAAGCACACCGCGACGGCACCCGGTACCCCCAGCACCACCCGCGCGCCGCGGGCGGGCTTCCGCCACCGCTCGCCAGGCCGGTACAGGTGCCACGAGCCGGTCATGCGCAGGTGGGTGTGGATGCTCAACCGCTCGCTGGTGTGCACGAGCAGGTGCTTGCCGCGCGCCTCGATGCCCGTGACCGTGCTGCCGACGACCGGGTGCGGACGGGGGATGCGGGGCAGATCGATCCGGGTCAGCGGCTGCCCGCGCAGCACCGGCCGGAGCCGCGTGGCGATGCGGTGGATCGTGTCGCCTTCGGGCATCGGGTCCTCGAGGTGCCGGGTGGTCGGGGCCTGCGCGCGGCACGGCCGTACGAACGCTGGAGGGCCGCCCCCGGGGCGGCCCTCCAGCGGTGTGGCGTGCTGCTCAGAGGTCGTAGGGACGCAGGGTGCCCCGGCCGTTCTCCTTGGCGCGGGTCGCGGCGGCCGCGAGCATCTCCGCGATCTTCTCGTTGAGCGCGTCGGGGAGGCTCGAGTCCATGCGGAGCTCGAGGCCCTTGACGGCCTCCTTGACCTTGCTCTGAACGACGAGGGAATCTGCCATGTCGTGCTCTCCTGATCGGTCGGGATCGCGGGGTCGCCCCCGCTCGACGTTGGACGCCGAGCCACCCCCGATGACGGGTGCTCCGTCTGGCGGTCCAGGTGCCGGGAACGGCCCTGCGGCTGCGTCAGAGGCACTCTAGAGGCATCCGCGGCTCGCGTGCGAACATCCGCCCCTGTCCGGACGACGACCGGTCAACGGCCAGCGGCCGCTCGCCCACGGTAGGTCAGCCCGCGGTAGCCGCGGGTGAACCCGGCCGCCTCCAGCCGCTCAGGCCACGGACCCGCGTCGTGGACCGGGTGGCCGTCGACGCGTCCGAGCTCGAGCTTGCGCAGCCGTCCCGCGTCGACCAGCGCGGTCAGAGCCGGCAGCCACACCGCCGCCTCCTGAGGGTGGTCGAAGGTGACCAGGCTCCGGCCGCCGCGCTCCAGCAACGCCGCCGGGGAGCCGTCCACCAGCACCACCTGCGCTCCTGCAGCACGAGCGGGCCGTCCCTGGCTCGGTGGCCACGCCAGCGCCGCGCCGTAGGGCTGGGCCGGGTCGGTCGCGGCCAGCCGCACGACCGTCGGTGTGTCGTCGGCCGGTCGGTCGCGGAGCCGCTCGATCGCCCCCGGGAGCGCGAACTGTGCGGCTCCGAGGCCTGCCACGAGGTAGCCGCGGCGGATCCGGCCAGCCTCCTCGGCGGCCTTCAGCACCGGGTAGACCGCCGCGAAGGCCCCGTCGACCGCCTCGACGCGCATCGACTCCCGCGTCAGGACCCCGTGGCGTTCGAGCAGTTGCTCGGCGAGGGTGGTGCGGCGTCGGGTCGCCGCGGTGGTGTCCCGCGGCGCCGGTCCGCGCCGCCGCAGCAGGGACCAGCGTCCCTGAGCGCTGGGCGGGCCGAGCCGGGCGAGCCGGTTGATCCCGACGAAGGCCATTACTATGTTTT
>JBKHEJ010000148.1:0-7150 GCA_046540855.1 Nitriliruptoraceae bacterium | reverse complement strand
CGGCCGTCAGCCGCGATCAGCCGATCAGGCGTAGCACCGCGCCACCGTCATCGGTCCGCAGCGGGGTGATCTGGAACCGGGTGCCGTGCTCGCGCTCGCTGGACATCCCGGACAGGACCCGGTGCAGCTCCTCACCGAAGGTCCGCGCCTGGTCGTCGCCGGCGTCGATCGCCCGCCGCACGGCCGCCTTCAGGTCGTCGCCCACCCGGGTCGCGAGCAGCGCGTCCGCCGGACGCTGCCCGGACACCGACAGCCAGGCGCGGTTGACCGCGGCGACGGTCCCGTCCGCGTCGATGATCGCGACCGCGTCGTCGAGCGCGTCGAGGACGCTGCCGACGAAGGCGTCACGACGGGCCAGCTCGCGGTGGACCGAGACCTGTTCGGCCACGTCCTCCACGCCGCAGACCGCGCCGATGACCGATCCCGAGGCGACCAGCAACGGCGCCACCTCGACGTGGAGCCAGGCTCCGCGGCGGGTGCGCACGTCCAGTCGGTGCTCCCGGCCGAGCTCGGCGGCCATCTGGATCACCTCGCGCAGCGCGTCCGCGTCCGCCGCCTCCAGGCACGCCAGGAAGCCGGGGCCGAGCAGCTCGCTCGAGTGACAGCCGAGCAGCGCCGCCGAGCGGGCATCGGCGTAGACGCACCGGCCGGTCAGGTCGGTGTGGACCAGGCCCGTGGAGCCGACCGCGCCCTGGCGACCGAGCTCGGTGGTGACGTCGCGCTGGACCGCGACGTAGTGGGTGATGCGTCCCGCCTCGTCCTGGACCGGGCTGATCGTCGCCTGGTGGGTCCTGAGCGCCCCGTCACGGCGCCGGTCGACCAACTGTCCCTCCCAGACCTGGCCGCTGGAGATCGTTCGCCACAGGTCGGCGTAGAAGCGTTCGTCCTGGTAGCCGGAGGACAGGATGCTCGGCTTGGACCCGATCGCCTCGCGCTTCGAGTAGCCCGTCACCCGGACGAAGGCGTCGTTGACGTCCACGATCGTGCCGTCGGCATCGGTGATGAACACGATGTCGCCACCGAGGTCGAGCGCGGTGACGTCCAGGTAGGGCGCCGACCTCTGCTCGCTCTCGACCCGGTCCGATCGTGGTGTCGGCGGGGTGGCGTGCAGCGATCCGCCGCGTCCCTGCTCATCCGCGCTCACGTCCGGGCTCCCTCGCCGTCCGGTCTCCACCGTAGTCCCCGATCGCCCGCCCGGCCGGGTCACCCCACGGCGTGCAGGGGTGGGCGCGGCGGGCTGGTCGGGAGGACCTGGCCGAAAGGAGCGTGCGCGAGCGCCACCAGCGCCCCTCCGAGCTGCCACAGGTGGCGCAGGTCGATGGCACGGTGCACGAGCGGGACGAGCCGGTCGGTCGGGCCCCACCCGAGCGGGAGAGGGCCGATGCGGCCGACGCCACGGTCGCCGAGGTCGATGATGCGACCCAGCTCGATCAGACGAGCGCGGCGGGTCGGCCGTCCGGTCGCCAGCGCGACCGCGTTCGCGCCGGCGGTGGCACCGGCCTGGCTCGCGATCTGGGCGGACATCGGCAGCAGCCGCCCGACGAGGTCGCGGTGCGCGGCGATATCGCCCGCCGCCAGCACCCGCTCCAGGCCGGAGACACGCAGGTCGCCGGTGACGATCACGCGCCCACCCTGTACCGGTGCCTCGGGCAGCAGCTCCCGGGCGTCCGCGACCCAGCCACCCGCCCACACCACGGTCCCGTCGAGGCGGTCGCGGCCGCTCAGCACCGCCCCGCGCTGGTCGATCCGGGCGACCTCAGCACCGAGGTGGAGGTGGACCCCGACCCGGCGCAGGGTGCGGGTCGCGTCCCGGGCGAGCTGCGCCGGCTCGGCGGGGAGGATGCGATCGGCGATCTCCAGCAGGTGGACCTCGATCCCGGGTCGAAAGGCGGCCACCTCCGCGGCCAGCTGGACGCCCGTCGGCCCGGCACCGATGACCACGAGCCGACGGGTGCGGTGCAGGCGTCGACGCAGCGCCAGCGCGTCCTCCGGGGTGTGCAGCGTGGCCGCGTAGCGCGCGCTGCCCGGCACGCTGCCCGCCGGCGACCCGGACCCGATCGTGACGACGATCGCGTCCGCGGTGACGGTGGTCGCGTCCGCGAGGGTGACCTGCCCGGCCTCGTCGTCGAGCCGGACGGCCTGGCCGGGCACGACCTCGACCGGCGCTCCGAGCAGCTCACTGACCGGGGCCCGCGCCGCGCTCGCTCGCAGGCGACCCGCAGCCACCCCGGCGAGCCGCGGCAGGAAGCCGTGCCGGCCGTCCTGGTCGATGATCGTCACCTCGACGTCGCCGCTGCGAGCGGCGGCCGCTGCCGCGTGCGCGCCGGCGTACCCGGCACCGATGATCACGACCCGCGGTGCACGCGAGCTGAGCGGAGTGGTGACGTCGTCCTCAGGTCTGGCCGTGACCACGCTGCCTCCAGCCTGCCGGGTGTGACCGAACGCGGCCCGCAGGGGTTCGTGCCCCCGCGCCCGTCAGTATCGCACCGGCTCCGCGCGGGTGGGGGAGGATCAGGCGACCGGCCGAGGGGTCAGGAGCTGGTCCACCGGCGCGTGGTCGTCGGTGAGGATCCGCGCGTCCGCGACGAAGCTCCTCAGCGCGGCGCCGTGCAGCACCTCGTCGGTCCGGCCGCGACGGGCGTTGGCCGCTTCGATCGCCGCGATCGGCAGCGGCGCATCCGAAGCGACGAGCACGTAGTTGCCGCCCCGGCTGCGACCTCGCTCGTCGAAGCTGCCGGGCCGGCCCAGCACGGCGACGTGCTCGAACACGCTGGCGACCGTCGCCACCTCGGCGCGCAGGAAGGAGCGCGGGCCGTAGTCGATGACGTTGAGGGTGTACACGCCGCCGGGACGCAGGCGGGCGTGGACCTTCGCGGTGAACTCCTGCGTGGCCAAATGCCACGGCACCGCGACCCCACCGAAGGCGTCACCGATGACCACGTCGTGCCGTGCGACCTCACCCTGGTCCAGGGTCGTGCGCGCGTCACCGAGCCGTACCTCGATGTCGGCGTCGAGGTCGAGACCCAGATCCTCCTGGGCGAGCTCCACCAGCAGCGGGTCGACCTCCAGCACCTCCGAGGTCGAGCCGGGCCGGGTCGCCCGCACGTAGCGCGGCATCGTGAAGCCTGCCCCGCCGATGTGCAGGACCGAGACCGGGTCGGGCTCGGGGGCCACGGCGTCGAGGACGTCGCCGAACCACTGCGTGTAGGTGAACTCCAGGTAGGTCGGGTCCTCGAGGTCGACGTAGGAGTGGCGCAGGTTGTCCAGCCACAGGGCGCGGCCGGCGGGACGGTCCGGATCCTCGACGATGTAGGCGCAGTAGTAGGCGGACTCCTCCTCGCACGGGTTCGCAGCGGCGAAGGAGAGCCCACCGGCGGCGAGCACCGCCACCGCCATGCCGGAGCTGACGGTCCGACCGCGCCGGAGCGCGACCGCGGTCGCGACCCCGAGCAGCACCAGGAACAGCGCGGTCGCGCGGATCACCGGTCGGGTCGGGAACGCCGCCACCAGCAGGAACCCGGTGACGAAGGTGCCGACGATCGCGCCGGCGGTGGACAGCGCCGACAGCCGGCCCACCACCCGGCCGGTCTCCTCCAGGCTCGCGAGCTGGATCTTGATGACCGCCGGGGTGACGGCCGACAGCACCGCAGCCGGCGCGAAGAACGCCAGGATGGTCAGGGTCGTGGTGGTGGTCGGGCCCGCCCCGCGCAGCGAGGTGCCGAGCACGTCGACGATGGGGATCGCGGCGAAGGCGAGCGCCCCGCCGATCAGCAGCAGCGGCGCGAGCAGGCCGCGGGGGTCACGGGCGTCGGCGGCCTTGCCACCGATCCAGGACCCGACGGCGATCCCGGCGAGCACCACGCCGATGATGGCCGTGTAGGTCTCGAGCGTGCTGCCGACGTAGGGCGCGAGCAGCCGCGCCGCGAGGATCTCGAGCACGAGGACAGCGGCGGAGGAGAGGAACACGAGCGCGGCGGCGGCGAAGGCAGGCATGGGCGGGGAGGGTACGAGGTCGCGTGCGAGGTCCGGTCCGCCTCAACGCGCGTGGGGGAGCTGGACCTCGAAGCGGGCACCGCCGCCCGGGCGGTCGCCCACGCGCAGCTCGCCGCCCTGGAGCCGGACGAACTCGGCGACCAGGGCGAGTCCGATCCCCGTACCCGGCTGCGGGTGGTCGTCCGCGAGCCGGTGGAAGGGCCGGAGCACGCGCTCGCGGTGGGAGCTCGGGATGCCTGGCCCGTGGTCGTCGACCAGCAGCCGGAGCACGTCAGGGCCGCTCTCGAGCCCGATCTCGATCGGGCCGTCCGGGGCGTACTTGATCGCGTTGCTCACCAGGTTCGCGATGATCCGCTCGAGCTGCGTGCGGTCGAGGCGCACCAGCAGGTGCTCCGGCCCGTCGATGCGCACACGCTCGGCGCCAGGGAGTCCCTCCAGCGCAGCGCTGACGACCTGCACCGCGTCGACGTCCTCGGGGTCGCTCGCGACCGTGCCCCGCGCGAGACGGTCGAGGTCGAGGAGGTCGTCGAGCAGCGTGCTCAGACGCGCGGTCTGGGCTGCCAGCGCCGACTCGAGCCGGGCTCGTGCGGCCGGCTCGAGGTCGGGCCCGAGGCGGCGCAGCGTCGCCGCGGTGCCGTCCACCACGGTCAAGGGGGTCCGCAGCTCGTGGGACACCGCGGTGAGGAAGGCCGACTTGGACCGGTCGATCTCCCGGAGTTCCTCCGCGGCGTTGCGTTCGCGCATCGCGAGCCGGCGGTAGCGCTCCCGGCCGACCTCGAGCGCGACGATCAGGTCGCTGATGACCCCGTCCCGCACCCACGGGTCGTGCGGGCCCGGGGGGTAGGTCGCGAGCGCCTCCTGCATCCGGTCCGCCGTGGCCGTGTCGATCCGTGCCACCTCGGCGCGGATGAAGGTGGTGATGGCGGTGACCGTCTGGGGGTTGAAGGACCACACCGTGTCGAAGAGGCGGTCGAACTCCTCGAAGGCTGCCGCGTCGGTGCCGGCGGCGGACGCGTGCTCATCGGCCGCGTGCTCGTACGTCGCTGGGTCGACCTCCTCGCCGATCAGCACGGCGCAGAAGGCCGGGGTGAGCACGATGAGGAACCACTCCTCGACCAGAGGGTCGTCCTCGGCCAGCCGGACGCGGACGACGTCGTCCTCGGCGATCGTGTCGAGGTTGCCGGCGGCGAACACCGCGACCGAGCGTGCCTTGGGCGCGACCAGCCGCTGGTAGCGCTCGAGCTCGCGCAGCCAGTGACGTGAGTGCTGGAACCCCGTGAACACCGCTCCCGGGAGGTCGTGCTGGATGACGGTGTTCTCGAGCACGTGGCTGAGCTCGGTCAGCGTCGCCTTGCTCAGCTGGCGCGGACGCAGGGGCAGGTCGACCGTCTCGAGCATGCGCCGGAACAGCCGGGGTCGGGTCGTCGGGCCGCCACGGATCTCCCCCTCGTCCCGGCGGCCATCGCGGCCATCTCCGAGGTCCACGGGTCGCCATCCTCTATCGCTCTGGAACCTTCACGTTCCGGCCACCGTAGCCGCCGCCTCGCGCCGCCGAGTCACGCCACCGAGGCACGCCACCGAGGCACGCGAGGCCACCCACCTCGGCGGTAGCCTCGCCGCTCGCGTGTGCGTCCGCCACCGACCCCGCACCCTGTCCCGCTGGAGCACCCGTGGCCGAGTACTGCTACGTCATGAAGGGCCTGACCAAGACCGTCCCGGGCGGCAAGGAGGTCCTGTCCAACATCTGGCTGTCCTTCTTCCCCGGAGCCAAGATCGGGGTCATCGGTCCGAACGGGGCGGGCAAGTCCACCCTGCTCAGGATCATGGCCGGGCTCGACACCGAGTTCGAGGGCGAGGCCTGGCCTGCCAAGGGGCTGTCGGTCGGCTACCTGCCACAGGAGCCGGAGCTGGATCCGGCGCTGACCGTGCGCGAGAACGTGCTGGCGGGCCTGGGCGAGATCGCGGGGCTGGTGCCGAGGTACAACGAGCTCGCGGCCAGGTTGGGCGAGCCGCTGGACGACGAGGAGATGCAGCGCGTCTACGAGGAGATGGCCGAGGTCCAGGACGCGATCGACGCGGCCGACGCCTGGGACCTCGACCGGACCATCGAGATCGCGATGGACGCCCTGCGCGTCCCCGACGCCGACGACCCCTCGACGCTGTCCGGCGGGGAGAAGCGGCGCGCCGCGCTCGCGCGGCTGCTGCTCTCCAAGCCCGACATCCTGCTGCTGGATGAGCCGACCAACCACCTCGACGCGGAGTCGGTGGCGTGGCTGCAGCGCACGCTCAACGACTACGCCGGGATGGTCGTGTCCATCACCCACGACCGCTACTTCCTCGACGAGGTGGCGGAGTGGATCCTCGAGCTCGACCGGGGCAAGGGCCACCCCTACCAGGGCAACTACTCCGGCTGGCTCGAGCAGAAGCGTGAGCGGCTGCGTCAGGAGGAGCGCGAGGAGTCCGCGCAGGCGCGGCAGCTGGCCGAGGAGGCCGAGTGGGTGAGGCAGTCCCCGCAGGGCCGGCGCACGAAGGCCAGGGCCCGCGTGCAGGCCTACGAGAGCCTGCTCCAGCGTGAGCGGCCCAAGCAGGTCACCAAGCCGCAGATCATGATCCCGGACGGTCCGCGGCTCGGCGCCAAGGTCGTCGAGGCCTCCGGGGTGCTCAAGGGCTTCGGCGACAAGCTGCTGTACGAGGACCTGTCCTTCACGCTGCCGCCGGGCGGGATCGTCGGCATCATCGGACCGAACGGGGCCGGCAAGACCACCCTGTTCAAGATGATCGTCACCGCGGCCGGCCGCAGCGAGCTGCTCGAGGCGCCGGAGGAGCCCGACGAAGGGGTGCTGACCGTCGGGGACACCGTCGAGCTGTCCTACGTCGACCAGTCCCGTGCGGCGCTGGACGCGTCCCGGTCGGTGTTCGAGGAGATCACCGGTGGGGTGGACTGGGTCCGGCTTGGGTCGACCGAGATGGCCTCGCGGGCCTACGTCGCGGCCTTCGGGTTCAAGGGCGGGGAGCAGCAGAAGAACGTCGGCTCCTGCTCCGGCGGGGAGCGCAACCGCATCCACCTCGCGAAGCTCCTCCAGCACGAGGCGAACCTGCTGCTGCTCGACGAGCCGACCAACGACCTCGACGTGGAGACCCTGCGCGCCCTGGAGGA
>JBKHEJ010000147.1:0-7202 GCA_046540855.1 Nitriliruptoraceae bacterium | reverse complement strand
GGCACCGCTCGCGGCCGACCCACCGGCGCGACCGCGCTGGCCGGCGCCCTTGCTGGATCTGGACGAGCGCGGGGCGGCGCGCTTGCGCGTGTTCGTGGACGACGCCACGGCACCCCCTCGCTTCGGTCGGCGTGGCCCGGACATCGTAACGGCACGTACACCGGTGGAACTACGGCCCTGGCACCTCGCGCGCCAACAGGCGCTGAGCGCACGCGACGGGGGTGGCGCCGCTCCCCCTGCGAGGCTACGGTTACGACACCGTAAGCTACGGCAGCGGAACGCACCCGGCCGCACCCCGGGTGAGCGCACCGGCCAGCAGGAGGCACGCGTGGAACCGATCATCATCCAGGGCGGCATGGGCGTCGGCGCCTCCAGCTGGCAGCTGGCCCGCGCGGTCGCCGATGCCGGCCAGCTCGGGGTCGTCTCCGGCACGGCCGTGGCCGTCACCGTCGCCCGGCGTCTGTGGGAGGGCGACCCGGGCGGGCATCTGCGCCGCGCCCTGGACGCGTTCCCGGTGCCTCAGATCGCGGCACGGGTCCGCGACCGCTACCTGCGCGAGACCCCGCGGCGGGGAGGGGCCCGGTTCCCGGGCGTGGCCCGGCCCGTGCTCGAGCCGGCCCGCAAGGACCTCGAGCTGCTCGTCGTCGCCAACTTCGTCGAGGTGACCCTCGCCAAGGCCGGCGCACGCGGACCGGTGGGCGTGAACTACCTCGAGAAGATCCAGCTACCCACCCTGCCGTCGCTGTACGGCGCGGTGCTCGCGGGTGCGGACGCGGTGCTGATGGGTGCTGGCATCCCGGCCCACATCCCGGCCATCCTCGACCGCCTCGCCCGGCACGAGGACGTGGAGCTGCGCATCGACGTCGCCGGGGGCGACAAGGCCGTCTCCCGCTTCTCCCCCGCAGGCTTCCTGGAGGGCCACCCCGCCCCCGCGGTCCAGCGGCCGCGGTTCCTCGCGATCGTCTCCTCCCACACGCTCGCGACCTACCTGGACCGCAACGCCTCCGGCAGCCCCGACGGCTACGTCGTCGAGCTGCCCGTCGCCGGCGGGCACAACGCCCCCCCACGTGGTCGCGGCACGCTGGACGGCACCGGCCAGCCGGTGTACGGACCCCGCGACGAGGTGAAGCTCGACACGGTCGCAGCGCTCGGCAAGCCCTTCTGGCTGGCCGGCGGGTACGGGTCGCCGCAGCGGGTCGAGCAGGCCCTCGCGGCCGGAGCCAGCGGTGTGCAGGTCGGGACCGCCTTCGCCTTCTGCGAGGAGTCCGGGTTGACGCCCACGCTCAAGCAGGCGGTCCTCGCCCGCGTCGTCGACGGCTCGATGTCGGTGCGCACCGACCCGATCGCGAGCCCCACCGGCTTCCCCTTCAAGCTCGTCGAGCTCGAGGGCACCATCGCCGAGGAGGCCGTGGCCGAGGCACGGCCGCGCAAGTGCGACGTGGGCTACCTGCGCGAGGTGTACGCCAAGGAGGACGGCAGCCACGGCTACCGCTGCTCGGCGGAGCCCATCGCCGACTTCGTCTCCAAGGGCGGCACCGAGGAGGACGCGGCCGGCCGGCGCTGCCTGTGCAACGGCCTGCTGACCGCGATCGACCTCGGGCAGGTGCGCCGCGGCGGGTACGCCGAGCCGCCCGTCCTGACCGCCGGCGACGACCTCGTCGACCTCAAGCGCCTGCTGAACGGCTCGCCGTCCTACACCGCTGCGGACGTGATCGCCCACCTGCTCGAGCGGGTCTCAGGGGCACCGGCGGCGTGAGGGACGCCGGACGGCCGAGCGCCCACCGGCCGCCGCCGGTGACGCCTCAGGCCTCCTGCACGATCGGCAGGATGAAGGGCCGCCGGCCCGTCTCCGCCTTCCAGAACCTCCCGAGCGCCTGCACGACGTGGCGGGAGATCGCCGCGGTGTCCTCGAACCGGGAGGCGCCGAGCCCCTCGAGCTCGCGCTCGACGGCCCGGCGGGCGGAGTCGAGGATGACCTCGGCCGCGCCGTGGAAGACCACCCCCTTCTGGGTCACCACGACATCACCCTCGACCCGACCCTCGTGCGGGTCGATGGTGACCACCGCGATGCAGATGCCGTCCTCGCCGATGCGGCGACGGTCGCGCAGCAGCGCCGGGCCGACGTCGTCGAGCAGCCCGTCGATGTAGACGTGGCTGGTCGGCCGGCCCTCCCCCCGGGTCACCTCGCCGTCGGAGAGCACGAGCGAGTCACCGTCCTCGCAGATCAGCACCTTCTCCGGCAGGCAGCCGGTCTCCTTGGCGATCTCGGCGTGGGCGCGCAGGTGCCGGTGCTCGCCGTGGACCGGCACGAAGTGCTCGGGCTCGACGATGTTGTGGAACAGCACGAGGTCCTCCCGGCTGGCGTGCCCGGAGACGTGCACGTGGGCGATGCCGCCGTGGATCACGGTGCAGCCGCGCCGGGAGAGGTTGTTGATGGAGCGGAACACCGCCTGCTCGTTGCCCGGGATCAGGCTCGAGGCGAGGATGACCAGGTCGCCCTCCCCCACCTGAAGCGTCCGGTGCTCGCCGGCGCCCATGAGGGACAGGGCGCTGAAGGGCTCCCCCTGCGAGCCGGTGGAGACCACGATGAGCTCGGAGCGGTCGTAGCGGTCCACCTCGCTCGGATCGACGGCGAGGTCGGCGTCGAAGTCGAGGTAGCCGAGCTCGCCCGCGATGGCCATGTTGCGCACCATCGAGCGGCCGACGAACACCGGCCGGCGGCCGGCGGCCAGCGCCGCGTCCAGGACCTGCTGGATGCGGTGGACGTGGCTGGCGAAGGAGGCCACGACCACCAGGCCCTCGGCGTCGGCGACGTGCTGGCGGATCGTGGCGCCGATGGTGCGCTCGGGTTGCACGTGGCCGGGGCTCTCCGCGCCCGTGGAGTCGGCGAGCAGCAGGTCCACGCCCTCGTCGCCGAGGCGCGCGAAGTGGGCGAGATCGGTGGGCCGACCGTCGAGCGGGGACTGGTCGAGCTTGAAGTCCCCGGTGTGGATGATCATGCCCTCCGGGGTGCGGATCGCGAAGGCCACCCCGTCCGGGATCGAGTGCGAGACCTGGATGGCCTCGAGGTCGAAGGGTCCCTGGGTGAACCGGTCGCCAGGCTCGATCTCGTGGTAGCGGGGGGTGGGCAGCTCGGGCCACTCCTCGAGGATCGCCTCGCAGAACGCGATCGTCAGCCGGGTGCCGTAGATGTCCAGCGGGCGGTCGAGGTCGCGCAACAGGTACGGCAGCGCCCCGATGTGGTCGAGGTGACCGTGGGTGAGGAAGACCGCCTCGACGTCGTCGGCGCGCTCGAGCATCCACCCCCAGTCCGGCAGGATCAGGTCCACGCCGAGGTGCTCGGCGTCGGGGAACAGCACCCCGACGTCCACGATGCCGATGCGGCCCGCCACCTCGACGGTGGCCATGTTGCGACCGATCTCACCTAGACCCCCGAGGAAGGTGATCTCGACGCCGTCGTGCTCGCTCATCGCTGGTCCTGGACCGGCCCGTAGGCCTCGAGGAGGGCCTCGACCGCCGCGTCGGACGCGTCGGCGAGGGGGGGACGGACCGGTCCGGCCGGCAGGCCGAGCCGGGCCAGGGCGCCCTTGAGCGGGGCCGGGGAGGGCTCGGCGAACAGCGCCCGGTGCACCGGGAGGCAGGCGAGGTGCAGCTCGCGTGCCCGGGCCGGGTCGGTGGGGAAGGCGGCGATCATCGCGGCGAGCTCCGGCCCCACCAGGTGCGAGGCGACCGAGACGATCCCGACCGCGCCGACCGACAGCAGCGGCAGGTTCACCTCGTCGGCTCCGGACCACAGCGCGTACCCGCCGGGGGCCGCGGCGGTGGCACGCAGCAGGTCACCGGCGCGGCCGCAGTCGGCGGTGGCGTCCTTGACCCCGACGATGTTGGGTACCTCGGCGAGGCGGACGTGGGTGGCGACCTCGATCGTGCGCGCCGAGCGGCTCGGGATGTCGTAGACGACCACGGGCAGCTCGGTCGCGGCCGCCGCGGCCTTGAAGTGGGCCTCGAGCCCGCGCTGGTCCGGACGGTTGTAGTACGGGGTCACCACCAGCACGGCGTCGGCACCGGCGTCGGCGGCCCGGGCGGTGGCCGCCACGGTCCGGGCGGTGTCGTTGCTGCCGGTGCCGAGCATGACGCTGGCGCGACCGGCCACGGTGTCGGTGACGACGCGGAGCACCTCGAGGGCTTCCTCGGAGCTCAGGGTCGGGGACTCCCCGGTGGTCCCGTTGACGAGCACGGTGTCGGTGCCGGTGGAGACGAGGTGCTCGGCGAGCACCGCGACCCCGTCGAGGTCGACCGCCCGGTCGGCGGTGAAGGGCGTGACCATCGCGGTCACGACCCGGCCGATGCCCGCGGGTGGGCTCGGATGGTCCAGGGGCGGGGTGGGCATCGCGCACGGCCTCCTCGGCGGCTCCGGTCCCCACCTCGACGCGGTCGCGGGGGGGCCGCCCCTATCCTAACGGTGCGGTCCCCCCGGCCCGCGGGCTCGCCCGGCCGGGTGGACCAGGACGAGGTGGAGGAGGACCCGTGATCTGGCACGTGGTACGGCTCGACTGCAGCGAGGTCGCCGAGGAGGAGCGCCGCGACCTCGAGGCCTCGATCGCCGCTCTGGCGCGGCTCGAGGACGTGGCGTGGCTGCGGGTGGCCCGCGACGTCGAGGACCCGAACGTGACCGGGCTGCTGACGGTGTTCACCGACGCGGACGCCCTCACCCGCTACCGGGTCCACCCGGAGCACGTGCCGGTCGTGGAGCGCATCCGTGCGCTCGGCATCCCGACCGTGCGGCTCGACGTGGCCACCGACGACGAGGTCGCCGACCTGCCGTGAGCCGGCCCGGCCCGCCTGCTTCGCCCCGCGGTCAGCGCCTCGGACCCCGGACGGCCGCGTAGAGGTAGGCCCCGGCCACCGCGACGGCGACGGCCTGGCTCGCCGGGGTCGTGGGCACCAGCGGCAGGGACGCGAGCAGCCCGGGCGGCGCCGCCGGGACGGCCGGCAGCACCACGAGCAGCACCACGGTCGCACCGATGGCCGGGACGAGCCGCTCACGTCCGCCCGCCGCGACCCCGTAGGCGGCCAGCAGGCCGGTGGCGAGGTAGGCGGCGACCGGCCACCAGGGTGAGGTGCGGCCACCGTCGGCCGCGACGGCCTCGGTGAGGATGCGGGCGAGGTCGAGCAGCAGCAGCGGGACGATGCCGACCACCAGGCCGGTGACCACGGGGCGCACGCGGTCGTTCATGCCGGCGCCCCTTCCACATCGGACGCCCCGTCGGTCGGCGCGGCACGCGCGGCGCGACGCCGATCGGCGGCCTGCTCGGCGGCGAGCCGCTCCAGCTCGCTCGCGCCGTGGTCCACGTGGCTCATCGCCGCCGCGATCGAGCGGTGCCCCGCGACCTCGGCGATGGCGGTGTGCATGGCCTGGGCGATCCGGCGGTACTGGGGGTGGCCCTGGGGGACCGAGCGCAGCTCCAGCAGCTGCATCGCGGCCCGGGCGTTCAGCTGCATCGTGTAGCGGACCCGGTAGGCGAAGCACACGGCGTACTGGGCCTGGACCGGGTGGTCGGCGGCCAGCTGCCGGTAGAGCACCTCGGAGCGCTCCAGCGCCTCGTGCCAGCGGGCCTCGACCCCGGCCTCGGCGAGCTGTGGTGGCGTCTCGTACCCGTGGGCGCAGGTCAGGTCCTGCCACTCGATGGTGAGCATGCGGTGACGCTGCAGGTCCCGGAAGCCGCCGTAGTCGCCGAGCACGTCGAAGCGGTACCACACCCGCTCGAAGGCCCGACCGGGCTTGTGCCGCCGGTTGGTCCGCTCACCGACGTAGGCGGCGAGCACCTCGGCCCGGCGCGCGGCCGGCCAGGTCCGCACCTCGGCCTCCAGCTGCGGCTCCGGCAGGGTCGTGTGCGGGTACAGCGCCGCGGTGACCAGCGCCACCTCGGCGTCCACCGGGTCACGTGGTGACCAGTCGGTGAGCGTGACCGGCTCGACGGGCTGGACCGCCTCGCCGGACACCAGCTCCCGGGCCAGGGCACGGGTCTCGTCACGGCGGGCGGCGAGGTAGTCCGACCAGGCCCCGCCACGGTCGGGCCGGTCCACCCGGGTCAGGAAGGAGGGGATGACCCGGCGCAGCTCGGTCAGGAGCCGGTCGGCGATGGCGCGGGACTCCGCGAGCTCGTCGGCCCGCAGCCGGAGCAGCAGGCCCTCGTAGGACTGGCCGGAGGCGAACATGCCGAGGTTGGAGGTGGTCGCGGCCGGCAGCAGCCCGCGCAGGAGGTCGAGCGCCTTGGCCTTCGTCGCGTTGCGGTAGGCGAAGGGGGAGGTGGCCTCGTCCTTCGGCCAGCGCGCCCGGACCCAGGCGAGCACCTCGGGCACGAGCTCGCTGTAGAGGTCGAAGATGGCGTCGAGGTGGCGGACGTAGTCGGCCGCGTGCGGGCCGGCGGCGATGTCCGCATCGCGGTGGTAGCGGTACCGCCCCCCGGGCTTGGTGTCGTAGGGGATGTACCGCGTGGACTGCTCGAGGTAGGCGGCCAGCCGGCCCCACTCGATCCGCTTGGTCAGCAGGTTCGAGACGTCCTCGAGCGCGACGTGGGCCCCGCCGAGCTGGGCCACCGAGTCGTCGCCGTAGTCGGAGAAGACCTTCGCGTACAGGCTCGCGGCCCGGGCGGCGGGGTCGTCGCTTGCGAGGTCGGCCGCGAACTCGTCCAGGAACAGGCGCTTGA
Organism: Nitriliruptoraceae bacterium; assembly: GCA_046540855.1. Taxonomy (GTDB): domain Bacteria; phylum Actinomycetota; class Nitriliruptoria; order Nitriliruptorales; family Nitriliruptoraceae; genus T1Sed10-7. The sequence goes on along the minus strand of JBKHEJ010000147.1, from coordinate 492 downwards.
GCGACCCGCCGTAGCGCGAGTAGCGGGCGAACAGCGCGCCCTTGACCACCTCCGGCAGGCCGGTGAGGGCGAACACGGAGCCGTCCGGGTCGGTGAGGTAGCGCTCGAGCAGCGCACGCTCCTCGGGTGTGAGGTCGTCGGCGGGGTCGGACACGGCGGCCTCGGCTGGGGGCGGCTCGACGGGGGACGGTCGCGGGGCGGGAGCTTCGGGCCGCGGGGAAAACGGAATCCTGTAGGTCCAGAGCAGATTGATGTCCTGGTCGAAGGCGAACAGGCGGTCGCCCGCCTTGGCCACGAAATCGCGAGGCGTCGGCAATCCCCGCAAGTTGCAGACCAGGATCCTCTGGTGCGCCCACTGGGCCCCGGCCCCTCGCAGGCCGACGAACTCCTCGGGCAGGTCCGCGGGCGTCGCTTTCCTCTTCAACTCGCCCGTCGCCGCGTCGCGGATATGGATCGCCACGTCGCCGAGGGTGTTGTCGGCGGCGGAGAAAT
>JBKHEJ010000146.1:0-7241 GCA_046540855.1 Nitriliruptoraceae bacterium | reverse complement strand
GGCTCACCGGGTCGCGGCGCGCTGGTAGCGGCGCACCGACAGCGGCACGAACACCACGAGGATGATCCCGACCCACAGCAGCGTGTAGGCCACCGGGTGACGCAGCGGCCAGACGTCGGGCGGGGCAAGCGCCGGGTTGGTGTTGCCGAAGGCCTCACGGGCGGCCTGGGTCACCGCCGAGACCGGGTTCCACTCGGCGAAGGTACGCAAGGGGCCGGGCAGGTTCTCCGCCGGCACGAAGGTGTTGGCGATGAAGGTGACCGGGAAGATCACGATGAACGAGGCGTTGTTGATCACCTCGACGCTGGGCACCAGGAGCCCGACGTAGGCCATCACCCAGGAGAAGGCGTAGGCGAACACCAGCAGCAGCAGGAACCCGCCGATGGCATCGAGCAGCGAGCCACGGATCCGCCACCCGACGAGCAGCCCGGTCAGCGTCATGATCAGGATCGACAGCAGGTTGTAGATCACGTCGCTCGCGGTCCGGCCGACCAGCACGGCCGAGCGTGACATCGGCAGGGAGCGGAAGCGGTCGATGATGCCCTTCTGCATGTCCTCGGCGATCCCGGCGCCGGTGAAGGTCGCTCCGAAGATCACCGTCTGCGCGAAGATCCCGGCGATGAGGAACTCCCGGTAGTCGATCCCCGGGATCGGGATCGAGTCGCCGAACACGTAGGCGAACAGCAGCACGAACATGATGGGCGAGATCAGCACGAACACGAGGACCTCGGGGACCCGGCGGATCTTGCGCACGTTGCGCAGGGCGACGATGTGCCCGTCGTGCAGCGCCCACCCGAGCCGCCTCATCGGCCCGGCTCCTCGCTGGGCTCCTCGGCACCGTCGGCCGTGGCGACCTCGCTGGGCTGGCCGGTCAGGGTGAGGAACACGTCGTCCAGCGTCGGACGCCGCAGCCCGACGTCGAGCAGCACGAGCCCGGCGACGTCGAGCTCACGCAGGACCCACATGAGGGTGTCGGGTCCGCCCTGGACCGGTGCGGTCAACCCCGTGCCCTGCCCGTCGACGAGCACCGGCCCGACGGCAGCCCCCGCCAGGATCATACGGGCCTCCTCGACCCGGTCGGCATCCCGCACGATGAGCTCGATGCGTTCGCCGCCGACCTGTGCTTTGAGCGCGTCGGCGTCCCCGCGCGCGATCACCCGACCGTGGTCGATCACGACGATCTCGTCGGCCAGCCGGTCCGCCTCCTCGAGGTACTGCGTCGTCAACAGCAGCGTCGTGCCCTGGCCGACGAGCTCCCGGATCACCTCCCACATCGTGACCCGACTGCGGGGATCGAGGCCGGTGGTGGGCTCGTCGAGGAAGAGCACCGACGGCTCGGCGACGAGCGAGCCCGCCAGATCGAGCCGGCGCCGCATCCCACCGGAGTAGGTCTTCACCGGCCGGTCGGCCGCGTCAGCCAGCGAGAACCGCTCGAGGAGCTCGCGGGCTCGTGCCCTGGCCGCGCGTCGACCCATGCGGTACAGCCGACCGATCATCTCCAGGTTCTCGAAACCGGTCAGCGTCTCGTCCACCGCCGCGTACTGCCCCGTCAGCCCGATGCGGCGACGGACCTCCTCCGCTGCCTCCACGACATCGAACCCGGCCACGGTGGCCCGACCGGCGTCGGGTCGGAGCAGGGTCGTCAGGACCCGCACGGCGGTGGTCTTACCAGCGCCGTTGGGTCCGAGCAGACCGAGGACCGTGCCGGCCGGCACCGCGAGGTCGAGCCCGTCGAGCGCGACGACGGACCCGTACCGCTTGCTGAGACCTTCCGCCTCGATGACCGCGGTCACGTCGGTCCGCCTCGTCGGGCCCACCCCGGCCGGGGTCGGCAGCGGTGGGCATGCTGGCCGCCGGGGATGCTAGCCGTGTGTCCACGGGCAGCGTCGGGTGTCGGGCACGGTCACGCAGGGTCGCCGCGAGATCCCAGCCCCGGTGAACGGGTTCGGCTGGATCCCTGCGGACACGAGCCCTAGCGTCGGTGCCCGGCAACGCGACTGCGGGGGTTGAGATGGGGGAACGCGACCTCGTCTGGGGGGTGTACGAGCGCCTCGTCGACCAGGCGACGCGCGGGACGTTGGCGTCGCTGGTGGGAACATCGGCCGAGGAACGGGCCCTACTGGCCGCTGAGGCGCCGGACCGGCTCGCAGCGCACGTGGCCGACCGGCTACGCGCCGCGTTGCGCCGCAGGGGTGACCTCGATGAGCAGGTGGCGCTGGTCCAGCAGCTCCTCGAGCGCCTCGATGACCTCGATGCGGCCTCCACCGGGTCGCTGCTGCTGGAGGAGCCCGCCTCGCTGTTGACCTGGATCGGACCGAAGCTGCTGCCGGGCGAGGATCGGCCACCGCTGCCGTTGATCCCGCTCGCGGACTCGGATCTGCTGGTCAACGCCCGGGAGGAGCCCCGCCTCGGCGAGGCGCTGGTCCGGGAGCTCGACAGCGCGGACCGGGTCGATCTGCTCGTCGCGTTCATCCGTTTCGCGGGCATCCGCATCCTGCTCGGCCCCTTGCGCCGGTTGGCCGAACGGGGTGTGCCGCTGCGGGTGATCACCACCACCTACCTCGGCTCGACCGAGCGGCGTGCGCTGGATGAGCTCCGCGCGCTCGGCGCCGAGGTGAAGGTCTCCTACGACACCCGCTCGACCCGGCTGCACGCCAAGGCCTGGCTGCTGCACCGCGACAGCGGCTACTCGACCGCGTTCATCGGGTCCTCGAACCTGTCCCGCTCGGCGCTGCTGGACGGGCTGGAGTGGAACGTCCGGCTGGCCGAGGCGCACGCACCCGCGGTGATCGACAAGGTCGCCGCGACCTTCGAGGGCTACTGGGCCGACCCGGAGTTCGAGCCGTACGGTGAGGGTGACGGCGGCCGGTTCGATGCGGCCATCGCCGCCGAACGCACCGACGGGTACGACCGCCGGCTGACGATCACCTCGGGGCTCGAGGTCCGGCCCTGGCCCTACCAGCGCGAGATCCTCGAGGCGCTCGAGGTGGAGCGTCGGCGCCACGACCGGTGGCGCAACCTGGTGGTCGCACCGACCGGGACGGGCAAGACCGTCGTCGCCGCGCTGGACTACCGCCGGCTACCGGATCTGCACGACGAGCTTCCCGTGCGACCTTCGCTGCTGTTCGTCGCCCACCGCAGGGAGCTGCTCGAGCAGAGCCTGCGCACCTTCCGGGAGGTCCTGCAGGACGGCTCGTTCGGCGAGCTCCTCGTCGGCGGGGCGCGTCCGGCCGAGTGGCGGCACGTGTTCGCCTCGATCCAGTCGCTGACCGCCGCCGGTCTCGAGCAGCTGGACCCGGAACGGTTCGACGTGGTCATCATCGATGAGTTCCACCACGCCGAGGCCGCCACCTACCGGCGGCTGCTCGACCACCTCGACCCGCGGGTGCTGGTCGGGATGACCGCGACGCCGGAGCGCACCGACGGCTTAGACGTCAAGCGCTGGTTCGATGGGCGGTTCGCGTTCGAGATGCGGCTGTGGGATGCCCTCGACCAGCGGCTGCTCAGCCCGTTCCAGTACTTCGGGATCGCCGATGACACCGACCTGTCGCAGGTGACCTGGCGGCGTGGCGGGTACGCCACCGCCGAGCTGTCCAACGTCTTCACCGGCGATGACGCCCGGGTCGCGAAGGTGCTGCGCACCGTCCGGGACCTCATCACCGATCCGAGCCAGATGCGCGCGCTCGGGTTCTGCGTGTCGGTCGAGCACGCCGACCACATGGCCCGCCGGTTCCGCGAAGCCGGCATCGCCTCGGCTGCCATCACCGGCGAGACCGGCGCGGCTGAACGGGAGAACGCGCTGTTGCGGCTGAAGGCCGGCGAGGTCCAGGTGCTGTTCACCGTGGACCTGTTCAACGAAGGTGTCGACGTCCCGGAGATCGACACGGTCCTGTTCCTACGACCGACCGAGTCCGCGACGGTGTTCCTGCAGCAGCTCGGTCGTGGCCTGCGCAAGTCCCGCGACAAGGCCTGTCTGACCGTGCTCGACTTCGTCGGCAACCAGCACCGCGAGTTCCGCTTCGACCTCCGGTTCCGGGCCCTGACCGGCCGGAGCCGCCGGCAGCTCGAACGTGACATCGAGGAGCGCTTCCCGTACCTACCGGCCGGCTGCCACATCGCCCTGGACCGCCAGGTCGAGCAGGTGGTGCTCGACAGCGTGCGACGCCAGCTGCGGATCACGACCCGCAACCTCGTCGCCGAGCTCCAGCAGCTGCAGCTCCAGCTCGGCACGGTGGACCTCGCGACCTTCCTCGCCGAGGCCGGGATCGAGCTCGACGACCTCTACAAGGACTCGGTCGGCGGGTGGACCGCGCTGCAGCGCCGGGCTGGCCTCGCGCTGGAACCGGCCGGACCGCAGGAGGGCAAGCTCGGCAGACGGGTGGCGGCGCTCACCCACCTCGATGACCCGGAGCGCCTGACGCTGCTCAGCCGTCTCGCTTCCGACGCGGCCGACGTGCGCGCCCTCGACGCCCGCGGACGACGGGTCGCGACCATGCTGCTCGCGGCGCTGTTCGGGGAGAAGGTGGTGCTCGAGGACCTCGATGGCGCCGTCGCACAGCTCCGGCAGCACCCGGCGATCCGGGCCGAGCTCCGCGAGCTGGCCGCCCTCCTCGAGGACCGTGCACCCCACCTCCCGACCGTCCTCAGCGAGCTGCCCGAGGTGCCGCTCCAGGTCCACGCGACCTACACCCGCAACGAGATCGCCGAGGCCTTCGCGACCAAGGGAGCGGGCTGGATCACCGGCGTCCGCTACGACGAGGCCACGGGCTCCGACCTGCTGCTCGTGACGCTCAACAAGTCCGAGGAGCACTACACGCCGACCACGATGTACCGCGACTACGTCATCGCCCGTGACCGGTTCCACTGGGAGTCCCAGTCGGGCGCCTCCCAGCACACCGGAGCGGGCAAGCGCTACCTCGACCGCTCATCGCGGCCCTTGCTGTTCATGCGCTTCGAGCGCACCGAGCCGTACCTGTTCGCCGGACAGGTCGACCTCGAGTCAGCTCACGGCAACCGCCCGATCGCCATCACCTGGCGGCTGCGTACCCCGCTCCCGGAGGATGTCTTCCAGGCTGCGCGGCGCATCGCCGGGTGAGATCACGACGGCCGCGATGGTCTGCCCGACCCCGGGCAGCGCGGGTGCAGGTGCGGTGCGGATCGGTGCGCCACGGCCCAGCTCCGGACACCTCGCCGGTCACGAGCCCGCAGGTGGGACGTCAGCCCGGCCCCGAACCTCCTCAGGTGGGAACCGGTCGTGGTTGCGTTCCAGCTTCACGTGCGCGACCTCGAGCAGGTCGACACCGAGGAGGTCCGCGAGGCGGACGAGGTAGATGGCCACGTCGGCGAGCTCGTCGCGGACGTCGTCAGCCCGGGCGGAGTCCATGACCGCAGCGGCCTGCTCGGGGGTGAGCCACTGGAAGATCTCGAGCAGCTCCCCGACCTCTCCCGCCAGCGCCATCGCCAGGTTCTTCGGCGTGTGGAACTGCTCCCAGTCCCGCTCGCGCGCGAACCCGCGCAGCCGCAACCGCAGCTCGTCCAGGCTGTCCTGGGTCACGGTGCCACCTCGGTGTACCCGCTTGACCGCTCGGCGGCGAGCTGCACCGCCAGGTGGTCGATGCGACTCTCCACGAAGTCACGCGTCCTCTCATCGGTGAAGTAGAGGTAGCAGCCCTTGAGCCCCCGGGAGAGCAGCACCCGGTAGGTGTTCTTGACCAGCCGGGTGAACTCCTCGTCGCTGGTGCCGTGCTTGAGGCCGCGGTCGTGGGAGAACGCCTTGCGGCCGACCCAGCCCTCACGCGGCCGGTAGACGAGGTCGTCACCGAAGATGACGCCGACGTAGTCCACCTCGAAGCCCTGGGCGGTGTAGATGCAGCCGACCTGGTCGATCCCACCCGGCTCGCTGGCCCAGAAGTACGACCTGGGGATGCCCTCCGCCAGGCCCGTGGCGTTCGGGCGGGCGTTCCAGGGCCGTTCCCAGGTGCCGATCGCTACGTCCGGGGCGAGGGTGCCGTCGACGCGCGGCGCGGACCAAGGCCAGCAGTAGCCGGCGACCAGCCGGGCGGTGTGCCCTTCGTCGGCGCGGTGGCGTATCAGGGCCTCGAGCTCCTCGGGCGAGTCGACGATGTCGAAATCGAAGTTGGCATCCCCGGTCCACAGCGCGTTCGCGGTCCGACGGATGCCGAGGGTCGACTCGACCCACCGGACGAACCCGTCCGAGCCGCCACAGCGGAACTGCGCCTCGAGCTCGAACTCGTGCACCTCGGTGCCGTGTTCGGCGGCGAGGCGTTCGATGTCGTCGGAGTTGCCGATCTCGTCGCGCTTGACGGCCTGCAGGTCGTCGATGAAGAACACCCCGACGCGAGCGACCGACAGCAGCTCGTCCAGCTGGGGGCGGTCGGGGTCGATCGCCTGCTTCTTGCGGTACCGGTCCCAGGAGTGCTTGCGGATCCGGTGGGCCTCGTCGCAGACCAGCACGTCGAGGGTGTCGTCCTCGGCGTTGAGGTAGGAGTTGAAGAACCTGAACATGCTGGCCGCGCGGGTGCCGACCCGCTTGCGGACGGTGTTGGTGAACGCCGCCGAACCGGTCGCATGATGGACCGCGTAGCCGTTGGCGGCGAGCTCGGCGACCAGGTTCAGCGCGATCACGGACTTGCCTGTGCCCGGCCCGCCCCGGACCACGAAGATGGCCTTGGTGGACAGGTCGCGGGCCTCGGCGACCTTGGCGAGGATCGACTTGAACACCACCTGCTGCTCGTCGAGCAGCACGTAGGACGGCTCGCCCCGGATCATCTGCGCGGTGTGGTCGAGCAGCTTCTTGTGCGGCCGGTACCTGCCCTCGCGGACGGAGCGCAGGACACCGATCCCGCGGCCGTCACCGAGGTGGTCGTCGAGGAAGGCGACCAGCTCCGTGACCCGGTCGCCGGCGAACAGCGGGTACAGGCCCAGCACGTTCGCATGGCGGGGCGAGAGCAGCTCCGAGGCGTCGTCGTGGGCGAAGTCGTGCAGGTACGAGCAGGCACGCAGAGCCACGTTGCCGTCGTGGAAGGTCTCGTGCGCGTCAGCGAGGTACTGCTTGTACTGGCCGACCTGCGCGGAGGGGTGCAGCGTCTCCTTCAGACCGGTGCCGTAGCGCACCGTCACCATGTCCTCCACCCGCGACGGTAGGGCGTCCTCGGACCACTGCTTGAGCTCCACGATCACCGCGGCCGGGCGACCGTCACGGTCGTGCCCGGTGATCATCG
>JBKHEJ010000145.1:0-7270 GCA_046540855.1 Nitriliruptoraceae bacterium | reverse complement strand
CTGAGCCCGACCACACGGCCGAGGGCCGCGGCCCCCCAGGCGCCCGCAGCCGGACCCGACAGCACCGCCCGCACCGGCTCGCGCGCCGCGACCGCGGCGGTGGCTGTGCCGCCACCGGAGCGCATCACCTCGACGGGGGCGCCGAGCCCACGGGCCTGCAGCCGGTCCTCGAGGGCGCCGAGGTAGCGCGCCATGCGCGGGCCGAGGTAGGCGTTCAGCACCGCCGTCGAGGTCCGCTCCACCTCGCGCAGCACGGGCAGCAGCTCGCTCGCGCGGGTGACCGGCACCCCGAGGGGCTCGAGGGCGGCCGCCAGGTGCCGCTCGTGGTCGGGGTGCAGGAAGCCGAAGAGCAGGCTGATCGCGATCGACCCCGGTGCCGCAGCCTGGACGGCGGTCACCACCCGTGCCACCTCGGCGTCGGTGAGCGCGAGCGAGACGCGCCCGTCCGCCTCGACGCGCTCGGCGACCTCGACGACCCGGTCGCGGGGGACGAGCGGATCGGGCCGGCGGGCGTCGAGCCGGTACAGGTGCGGCCGGTCCTGTCGGGCGAGGTGCAGCAGGTCACCGAAGCCGGCCGTGGTGACGAGGACGCAGCGCGCCCCGTCCCGCTCCAGCACGGTGTTGGTCGCCACGGTGGTGCCGTGCACGAACCGGGCCAGCGTCGAGACGTCGAGCTCGGCGCGGTCCAGCGCCGCCTCGATGCCGAGCGACTGGTCGGCGGGGGTCGAGGCCACCTTCGCGACGCGGATCGCGTCGCCCTCGACGGACACGAGGTCGGTGAAGGTCCCGCCGACGTCGATGCCGACGCGTGCAGCGCTCCCCACCGCGGCCGTCACACCCGCCCGAACCCCGTGATCGGCCCCTGCAGGGTGCGTACCCGCACCGTGGCGCCGCTGTTGGGTGCCTCGACGACCTGGTTGTTGCCGATGTAGATGGCGACGTGGCTGACGGGGGAGTAGTAGAAGACGAGGTCGCCGGGACGCAGATCGGCGCGGGAGATCCGGGTCGTCGCGCCGTACATCGCGGCCGAGGAGCGGGGCAGGTGGGTGATGCCGACCGCACGGTAGGCGTAGGTGACGAGGCCTGAGCAGTCGAAGGCACCAGGTCCGGTCGCACCCCAGGCGTAGGGCTTGCCGATCTGGCTGAGCGCCACCCCGACCGCGCCACCGACCGAGGACCGGGTGGCGGGTGCCGGCCCGCTCGTCGCTGCCCCGCCCGCCGAGGTGCGCTGCGCCTCGGCCTGCTGCTCGAGCGCCCGCTGCCGGGCGGCCTCGAGCTCCTCCTGTTCGATGGTGAGGTCCAGCAGCTCCTCGAGCTCGCTCACCTCCGCGGCGGTCTCCGAGACGAGCTCGGCGAGCTCGGCGTTGCGCTCGTCCAGCCTGCGCGTCCAGGCCGTCTGCTCGGCGACGAGCTCCTCCTGGCGGGCCTCGGCGGTCGCGATCGCGACGTTGGCGGCGCCGAGCGCCTCCAGATCGACCCGCTGCCGGTCGAGCACCTGGCGCAGCGTCGTCGAACGCAGCCCGAGCTCCGCCGGTTGCGTCGCGGCGAGCATCGACAGCTCCAGGCTCGGTCCCATGCGGTGCAGCAGCCGGACGTGGTCGGTCACCGAGGTGCGCAGCGCCTTAGCCTGCGCGCTGAGCTGCTCGAGGTCCTCGCCGAGCGCCGCGAGCGATGCCTCGGCGAACTCGAGCTCCTCGAGCGCGTCGTTGTAGGCGTTCTGGGCCAACCCGCGCTCGCGGTCGATCTCCTCGTAGCGCTGCTCGGCGGCCTCGAGATCCGAGCGGACCTCGGAGCTGGAGGGCTCGGCCAGCGCGGGGACCACCCCGGCCGCGAGCACGGCGAGCACCACGGCCGCGGCGAGCACGGGATGGCGGAGCGCGGTGGACGGCGGCACGGGCGACCTCGGACGTGCACGGGCGGGTCGCGGAGCTCCGCCCTCGATGGGGGAGGAGCCTACCGAGGGTGGTCGGGACGAGCCCGGGCCGGAGGGCTGGCCGGCCACCGTCCCGGCCGGCGCGAGGCCACCGCCCGATCCGTCTTGGCGGGCGCACCCGTTAGGCTGCACCGAGGTCCGTACGAGCGGGCCTGCCCGTCCCCGTGCCCCGGTCGAGGGATCCGCATGGCCAGCCCGACCCGACCGACGCGGATCGCCGTGCTCATCTCCGGAGGCGGCTCGAACCTGGCGGCCCTGCTCGCTGCGGCACGGTCGCAGCCGGCCTTCGGTGGCGAGATCGTCGTGGTCGGCAGCGACCGGGCCTCAGCTGCCGGGCTGGCACGGGCGGTCGAGGCCGGCATCCCGACGGTCGTGCGCGAGCTCGCGCCGGGGGACGACCGGGCCGTCTGGGAGCGATCGCTGGCCGACGGCATCGCCGAGCACGAGCCGGAGGTGGTCGTGCTCGCCGGGTTCATGCGGATCCTGTCGGGCGCGTTCCTGGCACGCTGGCCGGACCGCGTCGTCAACACCCACCCCTCGCTCCTGCCCGCCTTCCGGGGGGCCCACGCGGTGCGCGACGCGCTGGCCTACGGCGTCGCGCTGACGGGGTGCACGATCCACCTCGTCGACGAGCAGGTCGATCACGGACCGATCCTGGCGCAGCGGGCGGTGCACGTGCTGCCCGACGACACCGAGGAGACGCTGCACGAACGCATCAAGGCGGTCGAGCACGTCCTGCTGCCCTCCTGCGTGGAAGCGCTGTGCCAGGACCGCGTGCGCATCGAGGGCCGTCGCGCCATCATCCTGCCGCCCGGCCCGCCGCGCGCCCCCACCCCCGAGCCCGAGGTTGTCCCGTGACCGACACCGCCGTCACCCCGGTCCGTCGCGCCCTGCTCAGCTGCTTCGACAAGACCGGCCTGGCCGAGCTCGGCCAGGCGCTCGCCGAGCTCGGGGTCGAGCTGCTGTCCACCGGGTCGACCGCCGCGGTCCTGCGGGACGCGGGCGTCCACGTGACCGAGGTCGCCGAGGTGACCGGCTTCCCGGAGTGCCTCGACGGCCGCGTCAAGACCCTCCACCCGGCCGTGCACGCCGGCATCCTCGCCGACCGCACCGACCCCGCGCACGTGGCGGAGCTCGAGGACCTCGGCATCGCCGCGATCGACCTGGTCGTGGGCAACCTCTACCCCTTCGCCGACACCGTCAGCTCCGGCGCGCCGGACGCCGACGTCGTCGAGATGATCGACATCGGCGGGCCCGCGATGCTGCGCGCGGCCGCGAAGAACCACGGTTCCGTCGGCGTCCTGGTCGAGCCCGTGGACCACGCCGCGGTGCTCGAGGACCTGCGGACCCGCGGTGGGCTCACCGCCGGGCTGCGCCGCCGGCTCGCCGCCCAGGCCTTCCGGCACACCGCCGCCTACGACGCGGCGGTCGCGGACTGGTTCCAGCGCGACGAGGCGGTGCCGACCCAGCTCCACCTCGCGATACCGCTGCGCCAGCAGCTGCGCTACGGCGAGAACCCGCACCAGCAGGGCGCCTTCTACGCCCGCGCCGACGCGGGGGGCATCGCCGCTGCCGAGCAGCTGCACGGCAAGGAGCTGTCCTACAACAACCTGCTCGACACCGACGCGGCCTGGGGGATGGTCGTGGAGGCCGACAGCCCCTGCGTCGCGATCATCAAGCACACCAACCCCGCCGGGTTCGCGATCGGCGACGACGTCGAGACCGCCTACGCCCGGGCGCTGGAGGGCGACCCCGTCAGCGCCTTCGGCGGCATCGTCGCCAGCAACCGCTGCATCGACGAGCCGACGGCGCGCCGCATCGCCGAGGTCTTCACCGAGGTGGTGATCGCTCCGGGCTACGACGACGAGGCGCTCGCGGTGCTAGCGGCGAAGCGCAACCTGCGGATCCTGCGCACCCCGGACGCCGAACGTCCCGCTCCCGCCCGGCAGCTCAGGTCGGTGGTCGGCGGCATCCTCGTGCAGGACGCCGACCTCGCCGAGGAGCCGTGGGACGCCTGGGAGGTGGTCACCCGCACCCGGCCGGACGAAGCCACCCTGGCGGACCTGCGCTTCGCGTGGGTCGCGGCCAAGCACACCCGCTCCAACGCGATCGTGCTCGCCAAGGCCGGACAGGTCGTCGGGGTGGGTGCCGGACAGATGAGCCGGGTCGACAGCGTCCGGCTCGCGGTCGAGCGATCCGGGGACCGGCACGCGGGCAGCGTGCTCGCCAGCGACGCGTTCTTCCCCTTCCGCGACGGCCCGGACGCCGCTGCCGCTGCGGGGGTGCGCGCGATCGTGCAGCCGGGCGGCTCGGTCCGGGACGAGGAGGTGATCGCCGCGGCCGACGAGCACGGCATCGCGATGGTGTTCACCGGTCGCCGCCACTTCAAGCACTGAGGTCAGCCGGGCGGTGCCGTGCCGCACCCCCGCCCCAGACCACCTGCCCCGACCCCCGCCGCCTGGCACCGGAGGTACCCGACGTGACCGCACGCATCCTGGACGGCAAGGCCCTCGCCACCGAGGTCCGCGCGCGCATCGCCGACGACGTGGCCCGGCTGCGTGCCGAGCATGACGTCCAGCCCGGACTGGCCGCGGTGATCGTCGGCTCCGACCCGGCGTCGAAGGTGTACGTCGGGATGAAGCACCGGGCCAGCGAGGCGGCCGGCATGCGCTCCGAGCAGCACGAGCTGCCCGAGGACACCACGCAGGAGGAGCTCGAGGCGCTGGTCCGACGGCTGAACGACGACGATGCGATCGACGGCATCCTCGTCCAGCTCCCGCTGCCCGACCACCTCGACGCACGTGCCGTGCAGGAGCTGATCACCCCGGCCAAGGACGTGGACGCGCTGAACCCCTACACGGCCGGTCGGCTCGCCATCGGTGACCCCACCTTCCTGTCCTGCACGCCCTACGGGGTGCTCGAGCTGCTGGCCCACGCCGGGGTCGACACCGTCGGGGCGGACATCGTCGTGGTCGGGAGGTCCAACCTCGTCGGCCGGCCGTTGTCGGTCATGCTCACGCTCAAGGGGCGTGACGCCACGGTGACCCTCGCGCACTCCCGCACCCGTGACCTGGCTGCGGTGTGTCGGCGAGCCGACGTCGTGGTCGCCGCAGCCGGGCAGATCGGCCTCATCACCGCGGACATGGTCCGCCCCGGCGCGGTCGTGATCGACGTCGGGACCAACCGCGGTGAGGACGGCAAGCTCGTCGGTGACGTGGTGTTCGACGAGGTCGCCGAGGTAGCGGGCGCGATCACCCCGGTCCCGGGTGGCGTCGGTCCGATGACGGTGACGATGCTGCTGCAGAACACGCTCGAGGCGGCCCGGGCACGGCGGGGGCTGCCGCAGCGCTGACCGCCGCCCGTCCCGGGGCTCGGCCCCCGCTGGTCTCCGGGGGTTCGGCCCCTGTCGCCTCAGGCCGGCCGCGCCACGCCGGTGATCGCGGCGGTGAGTCGGCTGTTGTCGCTCAGCTGCCACGCGGTGACGTCGCTGACGTCGAAGCCCCCGGTGGCCAGCGTGGCGCGGGTGTCGCGGTCCAGGTGGCAGCCCCGTGCGACCACCTTCCACGCGGGGGTGATGGCGTGCTGGAGCCGCAGACGGCCCGGCTGGTGCGAGGCGACGTGCTCGAGCACGAGCAGCTCGCCTCCCGGCCGGAGCACCCGCCGGAGCTCGGCGACGGCGAGCTCGGGATCGCTGACCGTGCACAGGACCAGGGTCGCGATCGCGACGTCCACCGAGGCGTCCGGCAGCGGGAGCGCTTCGGCGACGGCGTCCACCACCTCGACCTGCATCCGTCGCGGGACCGTCGCCGCTGGTGCCGTGAGCGTCGCCGGAGCGGGTGTGGTGAGCATCCCCGTCCCCTCGCCGGCACCGGCCATCACCTGCCACCGGTGAGATCCGCTCGCCGCGAGCCGGGACAGGTGTCGGACCAGGTGCGCGCGCATGGCGGGATCGGGCTCGATGGCCGTGACACGGTCCACGCTCGCGGGCAGGTGCTCGAGGTTCGCGCCCGTGCCAGCACCCAGGTCGAGCACGTGCCCGTAGGCCTGCGCCAGCAGGGCGGTGCGCTGGTGGCCGACGCGGCCGTGCTCCAGCGGTGCCATCACCGGGTCGTAGACCGTGGCGAAGAGGCGCTGCAGCAGGTGCATGGTCGGATCCAGACGTCGCGGCCGGCGCCGGCCGGCGGACCCACCGTAGCTAGGCTCGGCACCCCTGTCCGCTGTGCTCGAGGGAGTGCACCATGTCCAGCCCCGTCCGTGTCAGCATCACCGGAGCCGCTGGCCAGATCGGCTACGCCCTGGTCTACCGCATCGCTTCCGGCCAGATGTTCGGCCCGGACACCCCCGTCGAGCTGCGGCTGCTCGAGATCACCCCGGCGCTGCCAGCGCTGGAGGGGGTCGCCATGGAGCTCGAGGACTGCGCCTTCCCGCTGCTCACCGGCATCGTGCTGACCGATGACGCCAAGGAGGCCTTCGACGGCACCAACGTCGCCTGCCTCGTCGGGGCGAAGCCGCGCGGTCCGGGCATGGAGCGGGCCGATCTGCTCAAGGACAACGGCCGCATCTTCACCGCCCAGGGCAGGGCGCTCGCGAACGCGTCCTCCGACCTCCGGGTCGCGGTGGTCGGCAACCCTGCCAACACCAACGCCCTGATCACCGCGGCCAACCTCGAGGGGATCCCGGCTGAGCGGGTGACCGCGATGGTCCGCCTCGACGAGAACCGGGCCAAGAGCCAGCTCGCCAGCAAGGCCGGGGTGCCGGTCGCTGAGGTCACCAACCTCGCCGTGTGGGGCAACCACTCACCGACCATGGTCCCGGACTTCGAGAACGCTCGCATCGGTGGCCGGCCCGCGACCGAGGTCATCCTCGACCGCGCGTGGCTCGAGGGAGAGTTCCTCACCATGGTCCAGCAGCGCGGCAAGGCCGTCATCGACGCGCGTGGCGCCTCCTCGGCTGCCTCGGCGGCGAACGCGCTGATCGATCACGTACGGACCTGGCGTGGTGGCGAGCCCACCGCCGAGGGCGACTGGGTGTCGATGGCGGTGGTCTCCGACGGCTCCTACGGCGTACCGGAGGGGCTGGTCTGCGGGTTCCCGGTCACCACCGATGGTGTGGGCGGCTACGAGATCGTCCAGGGCCTCGAGCTGTCGGCCTTCGCGCAGGCGAAGCTGGACGCCACGGTCGCGGAGCTCGAGGCCGAGCGCGCTGCCGTCGCCGACATGCTCTGACCGGCCCGACGGCCACCTGCCGCCGACAGCACCATCCCGGCCAGCGGCGCTCTCCCGTCGGCCGGACCGAGCGGCCTGGCACGCTCCCCGGGCACCGGGGCTCGGACCCGCC
>JBKHEJ010000144.1:0-7304 GCA_046540855.1 Nitriliruptoraceae bacterium | reverse complement strand
CGATCCGACCACGATCGACGTCGACGGGCTCACGACCCTGGTCCACGGCGCGCTCGACGACGGTGCGAGCGGGGTGCTGGTGGCCGGCACCACCGGCGAGGGGACCCTGCTCGACCCGGAGCAGCGCGAGCGGTTGACCACCGCAGCACGGGCCGCCCTGGCCGGCCGTGCGCGGCTGGGCGGCAGCACTCCCGTCCTCATCGCTGGTGCCTCCGGGCCGACCGTGTCGTCCCTGCACGCCGACGTCGCCCGGCTCGCCCGTGCCGGCGCGGACCTCGTGCTCGTGCTGCCACCCTCCTTCCAGCCGCTGACCCCTCAGGAGCTCGTCGACCTCCACCTCGACGTCGCCGAAGGGGCCGGCCACCCGACCCTGCTCTACCACATCCCCCAGCTGACCGGCTCGCCGCTCACCCCCGACGCGGTGGCCCGGCTCGCCCGGCACGAGGCCATCGTCGGCATCAAGGACTCCTCCCCCGACGCCGTACGGCGGGCGGCGATCATCGCGGCGACGCGTGACGAGCCGGGCTTCACGGTGCTGACCGGCCACGCGCCCACCCTGGCCGCGGCACTGCGGGCGGGCGCGGACGGCTCGATCCTGGCGGTCAGCAACCTGCGGATGCGGCAGGCGGTGGCGGTGCAGGCCGCGGTGGCGCGTGGGGAGGACGCCGAGGCCGACCGGCTGCAGGCCGGGCTCGCGCGGCTCGCGCAGGGGGTGGGGGAGGTCGGTGCCTCCACGCCGGCGGTGCTGAAGGCGGCCCTGCAGCTCGACGGGGTGCTGGCCGAGCGGTGGTGCACCCCGCCGCTGGCCTCGGTGCCACCCAACCGGCTCGACCACGTCCGCACCGCGCTGCTGCGCTGAACCCGTGGCCCCGATCCGGAGGGTGTGCCGGGCTCAGCGCTCGCGCGCCTCGACCCGGTCCAGCAGCGCCCGCACCAGCGCCTGGACCTGGCGCAGCTCGATGAGGAACCCGTCGTGGCCGTAGGGGGAGCGGATCACGTGCGCCCGGTCACCGGGGACGCCGAGCTGGTGGGCGAGGGCGTGCTGCTGGAGCAGGGGGTAGAGCCGGTCGGAGTCCACCCCGGCCACGAGCACCTCCGCGTCGACGCTGCTGAGCGCGGCGGAGATCCCGCCCCGGCCCCGTCCGACGTCGTGGTGGTTCATCGCGCTCGTCAGCAGCACGTAGCAGGCCGCGTCGAACCTCGAGGTGAGCTTCGTGCCGTGGTGGTCGAGGTAGGACTGCACCGCGTACCGGCCGCCCTGCAGCGGCGCCTCACCCTCCTGCGGCTCCCGGCCGAAGCGCAGGCCGAGCTCCTCGCGCGAGCGGTAGCTCCAGTGGGCGAGCCGGCGGGCCAGCGCGAGCCCGGCGTGCGGACCCGGGGTCCTGGGGTCCTCGTGGGCGGCCAGCAGGTAGTCGCCGCCGAGGTAGTGGGGGTCGTCCTCGATCGCCTGGATCTGGATCGACTGCAGCGCGATCTGGTCGGCGGTGGCGCTCGCGGAGACCGCCAGCGGAGCGATCGCCCGGACACGCTCGGGGTGGGAGACCCCCCACTCGAGCACGCGCATCCCGCCCATCGACCCGCCGATCACCGCCGCCCAGCTGTCGATGCCGAGGTGGTCGGTGAGCGCCACCTCGGCGGCCACCTGGTCGCGGATCGTGATGCGCGGGAAGCGGGAGGCCCACGGGCGAGCGTCGGGGGCGAGGGAGGCTGGCCCGGTGGTGCCCTGGCACCCGCCGAGGACGTTCGGGGCGACCACGAACCAGCGCTCGGTGTCCAGCGGACAGCCCGGGCCGATCAGGCCCTGCCACCAGCCCGGGGTCGGGTGCCCCGGCTCGACGTCGCCGACGACGTGGCTGTCACCGGTCAGGGCGTGCAGCACGAGCACCGCGTTGCGGCGGTCGGGGGCGAGCCGCCCCCAGGTCTCGTAGGCGATGCGGACCTCGGGGAGGCTCGCCCCGCTCTCCAGGCGCAGGTCCCCGACCGCGGCGAAGCGGCGGCGCCCGAGAGGGTCGCCGTCGCGCCAGGCGCCACTCGCGCGGGGGTGGCTCACCGCGCGCTGCCACCGCCCGTCGCCGCGTCGAACCCGGCCTCGAGGTCGGCGAGCAGGTCCTCGACCCCCTCGAGCCCGACCGACAGCCGGACCAGACCCGGGGTCACCCCGGTGCTCAGCTGCTGCTCAGGGGTCAGCTGCGAGTGGGTCGTGGAGGCCGGGTGGATGATGAGGCTGCGCACGTCCCCGATGTTGGCGAGGTGGGTGAACAGCGACACCCCGTCCACGAAGCGCTTGCCCGCGTCGACCCCACCGCGCAGCTCGAAGGAGACGATCGCGCCGGTGCCCTTCGGCGCGTACCGGCCGGCGCGCTCGTGCCAGGGGCTGGAGGGCAGCCCCGCGTACCACACCCGCTCCACCTCCTCCTGGGCCTCCAGCCACTCGGCGATCGTCTGGGCGTTGGCGACGTGGCGCTCCATGCGCAGGCTGAGGGTCTCGAGACCCTGCAGCAGCAGGAAGGCGTTGTGGGGGCTGAGCGCCGGGCCGAGGTCCCGCAGCAGCTGGACCCGCAGCTTGATGGCGTAGGCAGCGCCCTCGTTGCCGAGCGCCTCCCAGTAGTTCAGCCCGTGGTAGGAGGGGTCGGGGGTGGTCAGCCCGGGGAAGCGCTCGGCGTGCGCACCGAAGTCGAAGCGGCCGCCATCGACCACGACGCCGGCGATCGCGGTGCCGTGGCCGCCGAGGAACTTCGTGGCCGAGTGGACCACGAGGTCGGCACCGTGCTCCAGGGGTCGGATGAGGTAGGGGGTCGCGACGGTGTTGTCGACGATCAGCGGCAGCCCGTTGGCGTGGGCGACCTCGGCGACGCCGGCGATGTCGAGGATGTCGACCTTCGGGTTGCCGATCGACTCGCCGTAGAAGGCCTTCGTGTTCGGCCGCACCGCAGCCTGCCAGGCGTCGAGGTCGTCCGGGTCCTCGACGAAGGAGACCTCGATGCCGAGCTTGGGCAGGGTGTAGCGGAACAGGTTGTAGGTCCCGCCGTACAACGACGCCGAGGACACCACGTGCGAGCCGGTCTCGGCGAGGTTGAGGATCGCGAGCGTCTCCGCCGCCTGCCCCGAGGCCACCGCGAGCGCGGCGACGCCGCCCTCCAGGGAGGCCACACGCTGCTCCACCACGTCGGTGGTGGGGTTCATGATCCGGGTGTAGATGTTGCCGGGCTCGGCCAGCCCGAACAGCCGTGCTGCACGGTCGGTGTCGCCGAGCGCGAAGGAGGTCGTCTGGTACACCGGGGTCGCGCGGGCGCCGGTGGTCGGGTCGGGGACGGCACCGGCGTGGATCTGCCGGGTGTCGAAGGACCAGGTGGACGGGTCGACGGTCACGGTCGGGCTCCTCGGGGTGCGGCCCAGGGTGCCTCCTGGGGTGCCTCGTGGGGTGCGGCTGCAGGCGTGCGCGACGGTCGCGGACGCGGCGGAGGGAGGCGGACGCTACGGCGGGTGGTCACGGCCACGGCTCGCGGGAGGGAGAACCGTGCGAACCGCGCTCACCGCCCGGTGATGCGGTCCACCTCGGCGAGCTCCTCGGCGGAGAGCTGCCAGCCGACCGCCGCGGCGTTGGCGTGGACCTGCTCGGGGCGCGTGGCGCCGGCGATGACCGAGGCCACCGGTGCCTGGACCGCGAGCCAGGACATCGCGAGCTCGAGCAGGTGGTGACCGGCCTCGTTGGCGAAGGCCTCGAGCGCCCGGGTGGTGGCCAGCCGCTCGTCGCTGATCCAGCGCTCGCGCCGCTCGGGGTCCAGCCCGTTCAGCCGCCAGGACGGGTCCTGCTCGCCCGGCGCGGTGTACTTGCCGGTGAGCAGACCCGAGGCGAGCGGGAAGAAGGGCAGCACCTTGAGGCCGTGGCGGGCGACCGCGTGGAGGATGTCGTCCTCGACGTCGCGGGCGAGCAGGCTCCAGTGGTCCTGTGCGGATACGAACCGGGCGGTGCCGAGCCGCCGCGCGGCGGCCTCCGCCTCGTCGGCCTGGGCGGCGGTCAGGTTCGAGTGCCCGATCTCGCGCACCTTGCCGGCGCGCACCAGCTCGTCCAGCGCCCCGAGCGTCTCCTCGATGGGGACGTCCGGGTCGGGTGTGTGGAGCTGGTAGAGGTCGATGTGGTCGGTGCCGAGCCGGGCGAGGCTCGCCTCGCACGCCCGCGGGATGTAGTCGGGGTGGGCGCCGCGCCGCTCGTCGTCCAGGCGCATCCCGAACTTCGTGGCGATCACCACCTCGTCCCGGCGCGGGCCGAGCGCCCGGCCGAGGAGCTCCTCCGAGGCGCCGTCGCCACCGTAGATGTCGGCGGTGTCGAACAGGGTGATGCCGGCCTCGAAGCACGCGTCCACGACCGCCTGGGTACCGGCGAGGTCGAGCCGGCTGCCGAGGTTGTTGCACCCGAGCCCGACGAGGGAGACCTCGAGCTCGCCGATGCGTCGGGTCTGCATGGTCGGCTCCTCATCGCGGGATCCGGGGGGCGGAGGTGATGACCCCCGACGGTGCCGTGCGGGGGTGGTGGACCCGATCGGATTCGAACCGACGACTTCTGCCATGCAAGGGCAGCGCTCTGCCAGGCTGAGCTACGGGCCCGTCCCGCCCGCCATCCACGGGCGGCGAGCGCGGCGTAGCGTAGGGGACGGGCCGGACGGCGACCAGCGGGGGCCGATCCGCGCTGCGACGGCCCGCCTGACGCGCCTGGTTAGGCTGGCTGGCAGTGATCGTGTCCGGCCGTCCGGCCGGCGAGGCGACCAGGAGCCACGGCGTGGCGCAGCGGGTGCTCGAGGGGGCGCGGGTCGTGGTGACCGGCGCGGCCGGCTTCCTCGGCTCCCACGTCACCGACGCGCTGCTCGCGCGCGGTGCGAGCGTGGTCGGGATCGACAACCTCGTCACCGGCAGCCTCGCGAACCTCGCCCACCTTCAGGCCGAGCCGCGCTTCCACCTGCAGCGCCACGACGTCACGAACCACATCGACGTGGACGGGCGGATCGATCTCGTGCTGCACGCGGCGTCCCCCGCCTCACCGGCGGACTACCTGCAGCTGCCGATCCAGACGCTGAAGGTGGGCTCGCTCGGGACCCACAACGCGCTCGGGCTCGCCAAGGACGCCGGTGCGGGGTTCCTGCTGTTCTCCACCTCGGAGGTGTACGGGGACCCGCAGGTGCACCCGCAGCCGGAGAGCTACCGCGGCAACGTCGACCCGATCGGCCCCCGGGGGGTGTACGACGAGGCGAAGCGCTTCGCGGAGGCCCTCACCTTCGCCTACCACCGCACCCACGGTGTGCCGGTCCACGTCGCACGGATCTTCAACACCTACGGGCCGAGGATGCGCCTGGACGACGGTCGGGCCGTGCCCACCTTCATCGGACAGGCGCTCGCGGGCGAGCCGCTGACGGTCCACGGGGACGGCCGCCAGACCCGCTCGCTGTGCTACGTCGACGACCTCGTGGACGGCCTGCTGCGGCTCGTGGAGCGGGGGGTGACCGGTCCGATCAACCTCGGCAGCGACGACGAGCTCTCCGTCACGGCGATCGCGCACGCGGTGCGGCGCGCGGTCGGTCGTGAGGTGGACCTCGTGCACCTGCCGCGACCCGTGGACGATCCGCAGGTGCGCTGCCCGGACCTCAGCAGCGCCCGCACCCTGCTGGACTGGACGGCGACCACCCCGCTCGAGGTGGGGCTCGCCCGGACCATCGCGGCGGTGAGCCGTGGCTGAGGTCGTGGCCGGTGGCCACCGGCGTGGCGTCGTCGCCGGCGGGCACCCGCGCACGGTCGAGGCGGCCGTGCAGGTGCTCGCCGCCGGGGGCAACGCCTTCGACGCGGCGGTGGCCGCCGGGTTCGCGGCAGCGGTCGCCGAGCCCTGCCTGTCCAGCCTGGCGGGCGGGGGGTTCCTGCTCGCGCAGCCGGCCGGCGCGGACCCCGTGCTGTACGACTTCTTCGTCGACACCCCGGGTCGGGGGCTGCCCAGCGTGGTCGACCCGGCGCTGGTGCCGGTGACGATCCGCTTCCCCGGTGCGGACCAGGTCTTCCACGTCGGCGAGGCCTCCGTCGCGGTGCCGGGCTGCCTCGCCGGCTACCTGCACGTCCATGCGGCCCGGGGGCGCCTGCCCCTGGCCGAGGTGGTGGCCCCGGCCCGACACCTCGCGCGTGCCGGGGTCGAGCTCGGCGCCGATCAGGCCAGCATCGTGCGCCTCCTCGAGCCGATCTTCGCGCGCACGGCCGAAGCGCGGGCGATGTTCGCCCCGCCCGGCCGCCGGTTCGCCGACGACGAGGTGGTGCGCAACCCGCAGCTGGCCGACCTCCTCGCTGCGATCGCCTCCGGCGAGGTCACCGGGTTCGGCGACCCTGAGCTGGCTCCGGTGCTCGCCGCCGCCAACCAGGCCGGTGGTGGGGTGCTCACCGCCGAGGACCTCACCGGCTACCGGGTGGTCGAGCGCACCCCGCTGCTGCTGCGGCACGCGGGCGCCGACGTGCTCACCAACCCCGTGCCCTCCTTCGGCGGCACGCTCATCGCCCGGGGGCTCGCCCTGCTCGCCGAGGAGGGACCGGCCGGCGCGCCGGCGTCCCTGGAACGGCTCGAGCAGCTCGCCCGGGTGCTCGCGGACGTCACCGCCGAGCACGTCGGGGTCGGCGTGCACCTGACCGAGCCGGCACCGCCACGCCCGCGCGCCAGCAAGGGCACGACGCACGTCAGCGTCGCGGATGCCGACGGCAACCTCGCCGCCATGACCACCTCGAACGGCACCGGGTCCGGGATCACCCTCGGGGACACCGGGGTGCTCGCGAACAACATCATGGGCGAGGCCGACCTGCACCCGGCGGGCTTCCACCGCGCGCCGGCGGGCATGCGCGTCGGCTCGATGATGGCCCCGAGCATCGTCCGCCGGCCCGACGCCCCCACCCTGGTGCTCGGCTCGGGTGGGAGCGAGCGCATCCGCAGCGCCCTGACCCAGGTGCTGGTCGGGGTGCTCGACGACCGCCTGCCCCTGGCCGAGGCCATCCTGGCCCCGCGCATCCACTGGGATGGCACCGCGCTGCAGGTCGAGCCCGGCTTCGACGCGCAGGTGCTGGACGCCCTCGAGACGCGCTGGCCCATCAACCGGTGGACCGTCCAGGACCTGTACTTCGGCGGGGTCCACGCCGTCAGCACCGACGGCGCCGGTGTGGGGGATCCACGGCGCGGCGGGTGCGTCGCCACGGTCGAGGCGCGACGGAGCTGACGCTCGGGGAGGGAGCCCCGGCGCGCCCGCTCGCGCCGCTCCCACCGGGTGGCGGGACGTGGCACCCTGACC
>JBKHEJ010000143.1:0-7320 GCA_046540855.1 Nitriliruptoraceae bacterium | reverse complement strand
GCGTGGTCCTGCTCGTGGCCGGTGCCTCGATCGAGCGGCTCGGTCAGACCCCCCGGCAGGCGGCGGGACGTCTCGCGGCGGGGCTGCGCGACCGGCCCGCGGGCGCCGGGCGCGGTGGAGCGGGTCGGCCGGGCGGCACACCGTAGCTATCCACAGGCTGCGACGACCCCCTCCCGGACGTCGCACGCCTCGCGTAGGGTCCGCTCATGTTGTGGGAGGAAGGGGCCTGCTGTACCGTTCGAGGGTCCGCGCGGAGCTCGTCGCTCCGCGCGCCGTTCGTCACCGCCGGACCACCACGGGCCGAGGTCGACGGACAGTACGGACCCGGACCGAGGGTCGAGGTTGCGCGTTCCCCGGGGCGACCGGGTAGCCGCTCACGTCGTCCTCTCAACGTCCGGTCCACAGGACGCACCCCTGTCCCTGACGGCGACCGTCGCGCACCGAGCGCGGTGGCCGTGGCTGCAGGGACCACCGAGCCGGTCGACGCCCCGCGCGTCGCTGGCCCGCACCGCGCACCCGCGCGGGGCGGCGCGACCAGAGGAGGTGCACATGCGCCGCTACGAGATGATGCTCCTGCTGACCGACCGCCTGGACGAGGATGCGGCCAAGGCCGCCTTCGACCGGGCCAAGACCATCCTGGCCGACCAGGGGGGCTCGCTCCTCGAGGAGGCCTGGTGGGGCAAGCGCAAGCTCGCCTACGAGATCGACAAGCGCGACCACGGGTTCTACGGCGTCCTCGACCTCGAGGCCACCGCCGAGGCCGTGGCGGAGCTGGAGCGGCAGCTGAAGATCTCCGACGACGTCGTCCGCTTCAAGACGGTCCGTCCGGAGCTGCGCGTCCGGTCCGCCTAGGGCGTCCGCCCGACGGCCCCGTCCTCCCACGACGGCCCCGTCCTGCGACCGCGACGACCCGGAAGGATCGCCCATGGCGTTCGAGTCCAACTTCATCACCTTCATCGGGAACCTGACCGACGACCCCGACCTGCGCTTCACGCAGAACGGTGCGCCCGTCGCCACGTTCCGGGTGGCCTCCAACCGGCGCTTCACCGACCGTGCCGGTAACCAGCAGGAGGAGACCACCTTCCTGAACGTCAACTGCTGGCGGGATCTGGCCGAGAACGCCGCCGAGTCGCTCAGCAAGGGCGACCGGGTGATCGTCATCGGCCGCGTCCGGGTCCGCAGCTACGAGAACCGCGACGGCCAGACCGTCTGGGTCACGGAGATCGAGGCGGACGAGATCGCTCCCAGCCTGCGCTGGGCCCGCGCCGAGGTCTCCCGGACCTCCGGCGGTGGGTCCGGTGGCGGGTCCGGGGGCAGCGCGTCCACCCCGCCGCCACCCTCCGACGACGACGTCCCGTTCTGACCCTCGCGGGTCCGAGCCCTGCGGCTCGGACCCCGCCCCGTCCGGGCCCCGCGTTCCGGACCCCTCCCCCGACCTGATCGGCGCCGGTGGACCCCACCGGCCGCGCCCCGACCGAGGAGCACGTCCATGCCGCCCCGCAGCGCATCCAAGCCCAAGGACCGCAACAAGCCCCGCAAGCCGAAGCCCTGCCCCTTCTGCACCCAGGGCATCGAGTACATCGACTACAAGGATCTCGCCGCGCTCAAGCCGTTCCTGAACGAGCGCGCCAAGATCAAGGCCCGCCGCACCACCGGTACGTGCGCCAAGTGCCAGAAGCAGCTCGCCGCGGCGGTCAAGAACGCGCGTGAGATGGCGCTCATCCCCTACACGACCCGCTGACGGAGGGCCTGACATGAAGCTGATCCTCAAGAGCGAGGTCGACAACCTCGGCCTCCCGGGTGACATCGTCGAGGTCGCTGACGGCTACGGCCGCAACTTCCTGCTGCCCCGTGGCCTGGCGATGCCGGCGACCGCCGGGGCGCTGAAGGAGGCCGAGGCGCTGACCCGGGCCCGCAAGGCCAAGGAAGCCAAGACCCTCGACGGCGCCAAGGCGTCCAAGGACGCGCTCGAGTCCCGTGTGCTGCGTATCCCGGCACGGGTGGATGAGCGCGGCGGCCTGTACGGCTCCGTCACCGCCAACGACGTCCAGCGCGTCCTCAAGGAGCGCGGGCACGACATCCCCCGCAAGCGCATCGAGCTGAAGGGGTCGATCAAGGAGATCGGCACCTACGAGGTCCCCGTCCAGGTGCACCCGCAGGTGACCGCCACCGTGACGGTCGAGGTCGTGGACCAGGAGGGACGTCTCTCCCGCGACGCCGGCGGCGCGCTGGTCGACGCCGAGGCGGTCGCTGCCGCGGCTGAGGAGGCGGCCTCGACCACCGACACCGAGGCGGATGTGCTGACCGAGCAGGCCCTGCAGGCCGCGGAGGCCTACGAGCAGGAGCAGGCTGCCCAGGTCGAGGAGGAGCTCGCCGAGGCGGACGCGCAGCCGGCCGACCCGACCGCAGCCGACGACCAGGCGGCGACCACGAGCTGAGGGAGGGCGAGCAGCATGGCCGGCGTCACGTACCTGACCGACGCCCCATGAGCGGCACCTTCCCCCCGCCACCAGGCGAGCCGCCAGCGTCCGAGCCCCCCGTCGGTGACGGGACGGGGGGCCGCACCTACGAGCGCGTCCCACCCCACTCCCTCGACGCGGAGGTCTCCGTCCTCGGAGCCTCGCTGCTGACCCGGGCCGCTGCCTCGGACGCGGTCGAGCTGCTGGCGCCGGAGGACTTCTACCGCAACGCCCACCGGGTCGTGTTCGAAGCGGTGCAGGACCTCACCCGGCAGGGGGAGCCGGTCGACACCGTCACGGTCACCGACTGGCTCGCCCGCCGTGAGCGGCTGGACGAGGTGGGTGGCGCGGCCGCCCTGCACGACCTCACCATGGCGGTGCCGACCGCCGCGAACGCCGCCTACTACGCCCGCATCGTGCGGGACAAGGCGCTGCTGCGCCGGCTGATCGACGCCGGCACCGCGGTGACCCGGCTCGGCTACGAGGCCACCGACGACGCCCGCAGCGTCGTCGATCGGGCCGAGTCCCTCGTCTACGACGTGGCTCAGACCACCTCGGTGAGCGAGTACCAACGGCTCGGTGAGCTGCTCAACCACTCCTTCGAGCAGATCGAGGCACTGGCCGAGCGGGGCTCGGAGGTGACCGGGCTCGCCACGGGTTTCGACGACCTCGACCGGCTCACCGCCGGGCTGCAGCCGCAGAACCTCGTCATCCTCGCGGCCCGTCCCGCGATGGGCAAGAGCTCGCTGGCGCTGGCCATGTGCCACTTCGTCACCGCTCGGCTGCAGCGCCCGGCGATGCTGTTCAGCCTCGAGATGTCCAAGCTGGAGATCGTGAACCGGCTGCTGTCCTCCGAGGCGCGCATCGACTCCTCGCGGCTGCGCACCGGCCGGCTCGAGGACACCGACTGGCGCAAGCTCGGCGACGCCCTCGGCGCCCTGGCCGACGCCCCCTTCTTCATCGATGACACCCCATCGATCAGCCTCATGGAGATCCGGGCCAAGGCCCGACGGCTGAAGCAGAAGCACGGCCTCGACCTCGTCGTCGTCGACTACCTGCAGCTCATGCAGTCCCACCGCCGGGTCGACTCCCGGCAGCAGGAGGTCGCGGAGATCTCGCGGGGGCTGAAGATGCTCGCCAAGGAGCTCGACGTCCCGGTCATCGCGCTCTCGCAGCTGTCCCGGCAGCCGGAGTCCCGAACCGACAAGCGCCCCCAGCTCGCTGACCTGCGTGAGAGCGGCTCGATCGAGCAGGATGCGGACATCGTCGGGTTCATCTACCGGGACGAGGTCTACGACGAGGACAGCCCCGACAAGGGCATCGCGGAGCTCATCATCGCCAAGCACCGCAACGGCGCCACCGGCGTGGTCAGGCTCGCCTTCCTCGATCACCTCACGAAGTTCGCGAACCTCGCGCGCGGTCCGCTGGGGTCCGCCGGCGGTGGCACCGGTGTCCAGCCACCGGCCTCCACGCCCATCTGAGGCTCGCCAGGACGTGTACGGTCGCGGTCCGAGGAGGCTCGCGATGGTCACCTGGCACACCGGACGGCTGTTGGTCGCCGCGCCCGCGCTCGACGACCCGAACTTCGAGCGCTCGGTCGTGCTCATCCTCGATCACGACGAGGACGGGGCGATCGGTGTCGTGCTGAACCGGGCGTCCTCGGTCCCGGTCCGTGAGACGCTCGCGGACTGGGCGGAGCTCGCCGCCGCCCCGTCCGTGGTCTTCGGTGGCGGGCCGGTCGAGCCGACCGCGGTCGTCGCGCTCGGCGTCGCCACCCCGGTCGCCACCCCGGACACCGGGGCGGCCATCCTCGGCCGGGTCCGCCTCGTGGACCTCGATCAGGATCCGGTGGAGGCGGGCGGGGAGCTCGAGCAGGTGCGCATCTTCGCGGGCTACGCCGGCTGGGCTCCCGACCAGCTCGAGGACGAGATCGCCAAGGGCGCCTGGTTCCCGGTGGACGCGGAGACCGAGGACGTGTTCACCGACGATCCGGCTGGGCTGTGGCACGCCGTGCTGCGCCGCCAGGAAGGTCACCTCCGCCTCCTGGCGACCTACCCGCCGGACCCGACCCTGAACTGACCGCTCAGGCGTCGGTGGACGCCGGCTCCTGTGGGTCGGCACAGTGGAAGGGGTCGTCGCCGACCGCGCCGTGGTAGACGTACCGCTCACCACCGGCCTCGAGCACGATCCGGTACCCGTCCACGAGCGCCTGGGTGTAGGTCCGGTCCGGCTCCGGACAGCCGAGCGCGCCGTCGGACCAGGTCACGAACTCCATGCTGATGAAGGTCACGTCCTCCTCGGCGACCCCGGCACGCTCGGCTGCGTCCGCCGTGGCGATCGTGATCTCGCGGCTGTCGCTGCCGCCGGCCCCGGCCTCCTCGTCGCCGTCGGCAGGCGGGTCGTCATCGTCGGCCGGTGCACCGTCGTCACCCGGTGCCGGGTCCTCGTCCACGGGAGCGTCGGCGTCCGGGTCCTCCTCCCCGGTCAGGTCGTCGATGGGCGGCTGCTCCAACCGCGGGTCCTCCGCCTCCCCACAGGCCACCACCGCCAGGAGCAGGGCGAGGCCGGTAGCTACCAGGGGCATCGTGCGTCGCATCGCATCCTCCTCGTCGGTGCGGGCGGGCCCGGATGTCAGCCCGCGCCGGCTCCCTCGCCCGGTAGGACGGCGCCGCGTGCCGCAGGGTTCCGTCCGAGGGGCAGCTCAGCTCGACGCCAGTTCGGTCAGCGACCGCTCCAGGCCGGCCACAGCCTTCGCGCCGACGCGCCGGAAGCCTCGCGCGAGGGCGGGCTCGAGCAGCACGCCCGGGCCGCGGACGCGGAACATCGCGTTCCACAGCACCTCGGTGCCGTCCTCGGTGCCGGTGAAGCGCACGTCGTCCTCGCCCTCGTGGATCGCGCCCTTGGTGTGCAGCACCACCCGTTCGGGACGCTCGTAGTGGGTGATCTCGTACACCAGCGGTAGGGAGAGGGGACCGAGGGCGAGCTTGACCTCGAAGCGTGAGCCGAGGCCGATCGGCCCCTCGTCCAGCCGTCGGGCCGCGGTGATCCCCGGGTCCCAGGATGCCGAGGTCGTGAAGTCGGCGACGTGGTCGAAGGCCTGCTCGGGGGTGATCGGGACCTGCAGCGGTTCACGGATGCGCGCCATGACGGCTCCTGACGTGACGGTGGGGTGGGGAGGCCTGCGTCCTACCTTCGCACGCGCCCGCACGTGTGGACGCGGGGGCTCCGTACACTCGGTCCCGGCCGGAGATGACCCTGTGGCACGAGGAGGGCCTGCACGTGGGTGAGACCTCCTGGGCGTTCCTGCTCGTCGGCAGCTTCGCCGCCGTCGGGGCCGCCATGGCCGTGGGCACCGCAGCCGCGCTGCTGCGCTACCACCGCACCGGCGAGTTCCCGGGCCTCGAGGCCGACGGCGAGGTGGTGCCCACACGACGGCTGGCCGCGCTGTGGGCCCGGGTGGTGGTCGGGGTGGTCCTGACCATCGTCGGCATCGTCGCGATCGACCGTGCCGGGATCCTGTAGGCCGGGTGGCCGCGCCGATGCGACGGCGCCGACCTGGCGCGGCTAGCGTCCCCCGCACCGGAACGGATCGGAGGGGTTCGTTCTGCGGCTGCCGGGAGGGTCGACGTGGATCGGGACATCTTCACCGAGGAGCACGACCGGTTCCGGGACCTCGTCGCACGCTTCGTCGCGGACCACGTGGCACCCCACCACGACCGCTGGGAGACCGAGGGCATGGTCCCCCGTGAGCTGTGGGCCGAGGCCGGTGCGCTCGGGCTGCTGTGCACCGATGTGCCGACCGAGTACGGCGGCGGCGGCGTGCCGGACTTCCGCTACAACGTCATCATCACCGAGGAGCTCGCGCGCGTCGGCGCGTCCGGGGTCGGCTTCCCGCTGCACAACGACGTCATCGTCCCCTACCTCCTCAACTACGCCAGCGAGGAGCAGAAGCAGCGCTGGCTGCCGCCGATGGCCGCAGGCGAGCTGATCACCGCGATCGCGATGACCGAACCCGGGACCGGCTCGGATCTCGCCTCGATGACGACCTCGGCGATCCGGCAGGAGGACGGCTCCTACCTGCTGAACGGGGCGAAGACCTTCATCACCAACGGCATCCAGGCCGACCTCGTCATCGTCTGCGCGAAGACCGACCCGACCTCGGCCCACGCCGGGATCAGCCTCCTCGTGGTCGAGCGTGGCATGGAGGGCTTCGAACGGGGCCGCAAGCTCGACAAGATCGGCATGCACGCGCAGGACACCGCCGAGCTGTTCTTCACCGACGTGCACGTGCCCGCCGACAACCTCCTCGGTGAGGAGGGCAAGGGCTTCATCTACCTCATGGAGGCGCTGCCGCAGGAGCGGCTCGGGATCGCGATCGCGGCGATCGCGGGTGCGCGGGCGGCCCTGGACACCACGCTCGCCTACGCCAAGGAGCGCCAGGCCTTCGGGCGCCCGATCGGGTCCTTCCAGCACTCGCGCTTCACCCTCGCGGAGCTGCACACCAAGGTCACCATCGGGCAGCAGTTCGCCGATCGCTGCACGCTGCTGCACAACGAGGGCCGGCTCAGCGTCGAGGACGCCGCCATGGCCAAGTGGTGGCTGACCGACCTGCTCGGCGAGGTGGTGGACGCGTGCGTGCAGCTCCACGGCGGCTACGGCTACATGCGCGAGTACCCGATCGCGCGCGCCTACGTCGACGCGCGGGTCCAGCGCATCTACGGCGGTACGAACGAGATCATGAAGGAGATCATCGGCCGCGGCCTCGGCGTCTGAGACGCGGACGGCTCGGCGTCGCGGCCGTGCGACCCCGGCGCTGCGCCGGGTGGTGAACGCGGGCGAGGCCTCGGCCATCCGGCCGGGG
>JBKHEJ010000142.1:0-7379 GCA_046540855.1 Nitriliruptoraceae bacterium | reverse complement strand
GCCGCCCGGGCGCTGCCACCGCTCGCGCCCGCCGCCCCCGGGGCGGCCTCGCCCACGGGCAGGACCAGTGCCTGCGCCCGGCCGACGCGGTCGAACGCGATGGCGGGTGCCTCAGCGCCGACGGCGAGCGCGTCGCCGGTGAGGGCGTGTACGACCGCGACCGTGCCGGCGATCCGTGCCGCCAGCGGCTTGGTCCACAGCGATGCGAGCACCCGCGCATCCGCGTGCGGGTCGGCCTGCCAGTGGGCCGCGAACCTCGGCAGGTGGCGGGCGAACGTGGCCGGCAGCTGCGCCAGCGCGACGACGTCGCCGGTCACCGACTCGGCGGCGCGTACGGGGAGACGGTCACGCACCTCGGGCGGGACGTCGGCGAGCGCGGCCGGGACCGTCAGGGCAGCGTCTCGAACGCGTCCGCCACATCGTCGAGGACGCGCTCGGCGGCGCTCGGTCCACCGACGAACCAGTGCTCCTCCGGCACCTCGAAGACCGCGTCGCGTCGCACGACGTCGAGCTGCTGCCACAGTGGCGAGGCGACGACCTCCTCGCGACGCTCGTCGGCGCCCTCGAGCGCACCCCACAGGAACAGCAGATCGGCGTCGAGCTCCTCGGCGCGCTCGAGCGACAGGTCCTCGAAGGGCAGGTCACCGACCTCAAGCTGGCCGGCGGGACGGTCCACCCCGATCTCGGCGAGGATGCTGCCGGAGAACGAGTTGGTGCGGATCGCCCGCACGCCGTCGGGTCGCACGCGCACGACGGACACGCTGACCTCGGCGGGGTCGTCGACCAGCGCCGCCACCTCGGCGACCCGCTGCTCGTAGGCGGCGAGGGCGGCCTCGGCTTCAGTCTCCCGCCCGAGGGCGGCGCCGACGGCTTCCAGGTAGGCGCGCCAGCCCGGCTGCTCGTAGGGGAAGGCGACGACGGGTGCGATCTCGGTGAGTTGCTCGTAGATGCCGCCGAGGTCGTTGGCCGCTGCCACGATGACGTCCGGCTCGGCAGCCGCCAGCGCCTCCAGGTCGGGCGAGCCGGGGGTGCCCACGGGCGTGAAGCCGTCACCGACGTCGTCGGCGAGGTAGCTCGGTAGGGCGAAGGCGCGGTCGTCGTAGACCGTCCCGGCGATCGGCTCGACGCCGAGCGCCAGCACGGGGTCGAGGTCGAGCAGCGGGTGGCCGACGGCGACGCGCTGCGGGTCGGCGGGGACCTCGACGGTGCCGAAGGCGTGGCGCACGATGCGGGAGTCGCCGTCCTGTGACAGCGAGACGGAGGGCTCCACGTCCAGGTCGGGCTCCGCACCGCCGCACGCCACGGCGAGCACTCCGAGCGACACGGCCGCAGCGGCGAGCCGGAGGCGGCGAGCACGACGGCGCGCAGGTGCAAGCACGGTGTCCCCGAGGACGGCAGGAGCAGGACGGTCGGTCAGGCTAGCCTAACCTCAGACTCCTCCGCCAACCGGGCGGCGGCAGGGGTCCCGGTCCGCCCGGCTGACCCGTTCCGGGTGCAGGCTGCACCGCAGCTCGTGGAACCGCGGCGCGGCCCAAGCGAGCCCGCCGAGACCCTCGACACACGAGCGAGCGTCGCACGGTGCGAGAGGTCCCACCGAGAACGGCGAGAACCGCCCCGTACGAGGCGGTTCTCGGGGTGGAGGTGATCGGATTTGAACCGACGGCTTCTTCGTTGCGAACGAAGCGCTCTGCCAGGCTGAGCTACACCCCCAGGGGCTGCGCCGTGGCCAGCGGACCACGCGCGAGCCGGGAGGGTAGCCCCGGGGGGGCCGGGGCGCCAACGCCGACCGAGGCGCGAGCCGGTCAGGACCGGGCGCGCTCGAGGGCCTCGCGGTGGGCGTCGAGGGCCCGGCGCAGCTCCCGCTGGCCGACCGCGGTGGTCAGGTCACCGCGGGTGCGCTCGGTGATGGCCCGGGCCGCGTCCGTGGCGCGCCGAAGGCCGCGCGAGAGCCCGTCGGGCACGTCGATCGTGGCCAGCGCCGAGAGGATCTCCTGCATGAGCGCGAGGTAGGACTCCGCGCGGTCGAGGTCGCCGCCGCGCACGCGGTCCAGGCTCGCCCGGCGCAGCTCCCCGACGGTCTCGGCGAGACCGTGCAGCCAGGACAGCGCGTCGATGCCGAGGGCGGTGGGGTCGGGCAGGGCCTCACCGGCCACCGCCGCCCGGGTCAGCTCCGCCTCCGCGAGCTCCTTGGCGGCGTCGGCGAGGAACCCCGCATGCCGGACCTCCGGGTGCCCGTCAGCCGCGGCGCTCGCCACCTCGAGGGCCTGCCGTGCCTGGACCAGCAGCGTCGCGACGAGCGCGTCCTCACCCCGGTGGACCGCCCGGATGGCGTTGGCGGAGGCACGGATCGCGTCGCGGGAGGCCGCGAAGGCGGTCTCCCGCGCGTCGTGGCGGGCGAGCAGTTCCTCGCGGATCGGCGCGACGGCGGTGACCAGATCCGGCGTCTCGGTCACCTCACCCGTCCCAGCGACGTAGCCGGACCGACCCCGACCCGACCCAGGCCTCCTCCCCACCGACCGCGACCTGGCCGGCCGCGGCGAGCGGCTGGTCCCGGAGGTCCAGCTCGCGCACCACCGCGCGCGCCTGATCGCGCTGCAGCTTCAGCCGGCGCAGCGCGACGGTGTACGCCGCGGTCGCGACCAGCGCGCCGAGGAACCCCAGCCAGGCCGCACCCTGGACCAGCAACGCCAGGACGAAGGTGGCGGCGCAGGCGAGCAGGGCGCGGACGAACCACAGGCGCCGACGGGCGATCACCGGGTCCTCCCGGCGGTCGTCACCGTGGGAGGTCACGGCACCGTGCACCGGCCGGGCCACGATCCGAGCGGGATCACCGGGGACCATGAGCTGCCTCCCTCCGCCACGCCGATGCCCCTCGCTGCGCAGCACGTTCATCGCGCGCTCGAACCCTCCGACCGTGACGTGGGGGGAGGTGTTGTGCGCACGGACGGCGCCGGGCAGGAACAGGACAGCCCAGACCAGACCGAGCAGCACGAGCAGCTCCGCCGTCACCTGGCACCACCATCCGGCACGGTCGACCCTCCGAGCCCCGAGCGAACCCAGCCCCCTCAGGACGCGCTGAACCTACCGCTGCGCTGGCTGCGAACGAAGCAACCTCGACCGCCCGTCCGATCACGGCAGCACCACGTCCCCGCTGCGGCCCCCGCGCTTCTCCCGCAGCCGGACCTCGGAGATCACCACATCACGCTGCACGGCCTTCACCAGGTCGTAGAGGGTGAGCGCGGCGACCGCCACCGCGGTCATCGCCTCCATCTCCACACCGGTCCGATCCGTCGCCCGGGCCGTCGCGGTGATGGTGACCTCGCCGCTGTCGGGGGCCACGACCACCTCGACGTCGACGGAGGTCAGGGCCACCTGGTGGCACAGCGGGATCAGCTCGTGGGTGCGCTTGGCGGCCTGGATGCCGGCCAGGCGGACGACCGGCAGGGCGTCCCCCTTCGGCAACGCCCCGTCGAGCAGCAGCGCGGCGGTGTGCGGCGCGAGCCGGACCACGGTGGTGGCGACCGCCACCCGGTCGGTCACGGGCTTGGCCGCCACGTCCACCATGCGCGCGCGGCCCGCCGCGTCGACGTGCGTGAGGGCCGCCTCGGCGCTAGGTCGCTCCGACGGCTCGGAGCCGGTGCCGTCAGCCGCGGTGCCGGTGGGGGTGGGCAGATCGCTCATCACCGGCTCACTCGACGAGGAGGTGGACGCGGACGGGGTCCCCCGCCGCCACCTCGAGCACGTCCTCATCGAGGACGGCGAGCCCGTCGGCGCGGGCGATCGAGCTGACGACGTGCGAGCCCTGGTGCCCGGTCGGCCGCGCCAGCCAGCGCTCACCGTCCCGGGCGAGCCGGACCCGCAGGAAGGAGCGCTTGCCGGGGGTGGAGCGCAGCGGCTCCGCGGCGGTCGCCTGGACCACCGGGCGCTGGACGTCGCGGCGGCCCTGCAGGGACCGGATCACCGGGCGTACGAACACCTCGAAGGAGACGAAGGCGGAGACCGGGTTGCCGGGCAGCCCGATCACCGGCACGCCGGTGATCCGCCCGCGGATCTGCGGCATGCCGGGCTTCATCGCGACCTTCGCGGTGGCGACCTCACCGAGCGAGCCGATGACCTCCGGCAGCAGGTCGCGGGTACCGGCGCTCGCCCCCCCGGTGCACACGATCAGGTCGGCGTGGCCGAGGCTGGTGTCCAGGACGTAGCGCAGCGCCTTGCGGTCGTCCCGCACGATCCCAGCGCTGAAGGGCACCGCGCCCGCCGCCCGGACCATCGCCGCGAGCATCGGGCCGTTGACGTCACGGACCTGCCCGGGCAGGGGCTCGTGCTCGGCGGGCACGAGCTCGTCACCGGAGGAGATGACCACCACCCGTGGCGGGGCGATGCAGCGCACCCGTGACACCCCGGCGGCGGCGAGCAGCCCGAGATCCGCCGGGCTCAGGCGGCGCCCGCGGGCCAGCAGGGGCTGCCCGGGCTGCAGGTCCTCGCCGGGCGAGCGGACGTTGGCGCCGGCCTCGACCGCACGGTGGATCCCGACGTCGACCCCGAGCTTGGAGGTGACCTCGACGGGGACGACCGCATCCGCGCCGGGGGGCAGCGGGGCTCCGGTCATGATGCGCACGCTCCGCCCCGCCCGGACCGTGGGCAGCTCCTGGACCCCGGCCACGACCTCCCCGTCCACCGCGAGGCGCACCGGGTCCTCGACGCTGGCCGCTCGCACGTCGCGGGCGATCACCGCGTAGCCGTCCATGGCGCTGTTCGCCACGGCGGGGACCGTCACCTCGCTGGCGACCGGGTCGGCCAGGACCAGCCCCAGGGCGTCCGCGAGCCGGAGCTCGATCGGCTCCGGGGTGGGCAGCAGGGCCAGCAGCGCCTCGAGGTGCTCCTCGACGCTGATGAGCTCGCTCAGGTCGGTGACCTCGCCCCGACCGTGCCCCACGAACCCGCTCATGTGCCGGACCCGCCGGAACCTCCGGAGCCCTGAGCGAGCAGATCCACGAGCCAGGAGCGCAGGGCCGGACCGAGGTCCGCACGCTGCAGCGCGAAAGCGATGTTCGCTTGCAGGTAGCCGAGCTTGTCCCCGGTGTCGAAGCGCGGCTCGTCGAGCGTGAGGCCGACGATGGGCTCGTCGGCGGCGATCCGCTCGAGCGCGTCGGTCAGCTGGATCTCCCCGCCGCGGCCCGGCGGCAGGTCCTCCAGCACCGCGAAGATGCTCCCCGGGAGCACGTAGCGTCCGATCACGGCGAGGTTCGACGGAGCCTCCTCAGGATCCGGCTTCTCGACGAGCCCCGTGACGAGGTGCTCACCGGGCCGCTCGCCCGGTGTGACCGTGGCGATGCCGTACAGGCTGACCTGGTCGGCGGGGACCTCCATCAGCGCGATGACCGGTCGACGGGTGCGCTCGTGCACCGCGACCATGCGCTGCAGGAAGTCCCCCTCCGGATCGAGGATGTCGTCCCCGAGCAGGACCGCGAAGCTGTCGTCGGATCCGACGTGGCCGGCGGCCTGGAGCACCGCGTGCCCGAGCCCGAGCGCCTGGCCCTGCCGGACGCTGTGGACGTGCGCGAGCTCGCCGAGCGCCCGCACCATCGCGAGCTCCTCGTCCTTGCCCTTGGCCTCGAGCTCCCGCTCGAGGTCGAGCCGCCGGTCGAAGTGGTCCTCCATCGCGGCCTTGCCCATGGCGCTGACGAACAGGACGTCGTCCAGGCCGGAGCGCACGCACTCCTCGACGATCAGCTGCAGCGCCGGGGTGTCGACCACCGGCAGCAGCTCCTTCGGCACCGACTTCGTGACCGGGAGGAAGCGGGTCCCCAGACCCGCGACGGGCAGGACGGCCTTGCGTACCACGGGGGCTCCTTCGCTCGTCGCGAGCCTAGCGACGCCCCCTCCCCGACCGGTCGGCCTAGGCTCGTCCGAACGCCAGGTCCGTGAGGGAACCTCCGCGAGACAGCCATGGACGCCGACGCCAAGCCCCCGCTCAGGGCCGCGACCCGGGCTGCGCGCCGCTCGTTGACCGACGCCCAGCGGCGCACCGGCTCCCAGCGCATCGTCGAGCGGCTCCTGGCCCTGCCGGAGGTGCGCCGGGCGGAGACGATCCTGCTGTACGCCGCGCTGCGCGAGGAGGTGGACCTGGCCGCTGCGGTGCCGGTGCTGCACGAGCGCGGGGTGCGGACCCTGTTCCCACGGGTCCGCGAGGCGCACCTGGAGCTCGTGGCCGCCACCGACCTGCTGACCCTGAAGCTCGGGCACCGAGGGGTGCGCGAACCAGCCGGACGACCGGTTGATCCGACCGTCGTCGACGTCGCCGTCATCCCCGGGGTGGCGTTCGATCCGCGCGGCCGGCGGCTCGGGGCCGGGGGCGGGCACTACGACCGGCTCCTGGCCCTCCTCAGCCCCGGGGCGACCCGCATCGGCGTCGGCTTCACCTGCCAGATCGTCCCCCACGTGCCCACCGAAGCGCACGACCAGCGGGTCGATCTCGTCATCACGGAAGGCGGCGTGCATCGCGCGCGTTGAGGGGGCGGGGTTGCCATCCGTCGACCCGTCCGGCATCATCAGCACTCGCGAACCGCGAGTGCTAACCGGCCCCGCCGGACCCCAGCTGCGCCCGGTGCGCACCGTGCGATGGCGAGCGACCGTCGCCGAGGACCTGGAGTGACGTCATGCCCACCTACGAGTACGCGTGTCGGACCTGCGGGGAACACCTCGAGGTCGTGCAGAGCTTCCGCGACGAGGCGCTGACCGAGTGCCCCGCCTGCCAGGGCCAGCTGCGCAAGGTCTTCAGCGCCGCGGGCATCATCTTCAAGGGCTCCGGCTGGCACGTGAAGGACTACTCCTCCGCCAGCAGCCGGGCGGCGAGCGGCCCGAGCAGCTCCTCCACGGACAGCGGCTCCTCCGCCGACGGCGCCTCCAGCGGCAGCGGCAGCTCGTCCTCCTCGGAGAGCGCCGCGAGCGCGTGAGCCCCGCCGGTCCCTGACCGTTGTCCACACCTGCGGCCGGATCCGATCCGCCGGCCGGGTCCGGGCGTGCTCGACTGCGGGTATGGACCGAGCGAGCAACCCCGCCCCGAGCGTCGCGCCCCGTGGCCGCAGCGTGCTGGACGGCCCACCCGTGACGTGGCCGCGGCCGCTGGACCTCCTGGCTGAGCGCTGGTGGGCGGCCCGGCCGCGGGCCCGCACGGCGCTCGGCCTGCTGGTCGTGCTGCTGCTGCTCGCCGCCGGCACCGGGCACGTCGCGGCGACCCCCTACGGCCCGCCGACGTCGGTGCTGGTGGCGACCCGCGACCTGGGGCCGGGCGAGGCGCTCACCGACGCCGATCTCGCGCGACGGACCGTGCCGGCGGACCTCGTGCCGAGCGGGGCGCTCGAGCAGGCCGAGGGGGT
>JBKHEJ010000141.1:0-7383 GCA_046540855.1 Nitriliruptoraceae bacterium | reverse complement strand
CCTCAACCCGGACGGCCGCGAGCGCTACGTCCAGGGCTACCGCCAGCGTCGCGGCGCGCAGCCGAACCCCGACCCCGACGCCCGCGAGCACGACGAGCCGTGGCCCGGCGGCCGGTTCAACCACTACCTCTTCGACCTCAACCGCGACTGGGCCTGGGGCACGCAGCCCGAGACGCGCGCCCGCCTCGCCCTCTACGACCGCTGGCTCCCAGCCGTCCACGTCGACTTCCACGAGCAGGGCGTCGACAGCCCGTACTACTTCGCCCCGGCGGCCGAGCCGTTCCACGCCCGGATCACCCCGTGGCAGCGCGAGCTCCAGACCCGGATCGGCCAGGCCAACGCCGAGGTCTTCGACCGCGAGGGCCTGC
Organism: Nitriliruptoraceae bacterium; assembly: GCA_046540855.1. Classification (GTDB taxonomy): domain Bacteria; phylum Actinomycetota; class Nitriliruptoria; order Nitriliruptorales; family Nitriliruptoraceae; genus T1Sed10-7. The sequence continues at coordinate 7,015 of JBKHEJ010000141.1, read as the reverse complement.
TCTACTTCACGCGCGAGGTGTTCGACCTCTTCTACCCCGGCTACGGCGACACGTGGCCGACGTTCAACGGGGCCGTGGGGATGACCTACGAGCAGGGCGGCAGCGGCCGCGCCGGGCTGGCGATCCGGACGGCCGAGGGCGACACGCTCACGCTGGCCGACCGGATCCGGAACCACGTGGCGACGGGGCTCGAGACGGTCGCCACCGTCGCCCGGAACGCCGACGAGGTCCGCCAGCAGTTCGCGGCCTACTTCGCCACGCCGCCCGCCGGGCCCGTCCGCGCCTACGCCGTGCGCGGCGACGCCGGCCGCCTCGGCGCGCTGGCGGACCACCACCGCATGCAGGGCATCGCGTACGGCTGGGCGAGCCAGGAGCAGACGGCGAGGGGCGTCCGCTACGCCGGCGGCCTCGACGCACCGACCGAGACGGCCCGCGTGACGGTCCAGCCCGGCGACCTCGTCGTCCCGCTCGATGATCGGCCGGGCCAGCTGGCGACCGCCACGACCGCGCTCGGCGCCGCCGGCATCAACGTCGAGGACCTCGCGCTGCGCCACGCCGGTGCGGGCGGCCGGGGCGCGCTGCTGCTGCAGGTCGCCGAGGAGGATCGCGCGCGGGCGCTGGAGGTCCTGCACGCGGCTGGCCTCGCCGTCCACGTGGAGCCGGCGACGTGAACGGGGACGGGCGCGGGGGCGGGACCGAGGACGTGGGTGGGGAGGCGAGCCGGCTGCCCGACCCCTACGAGGTCCGACCGCTCGAGCGGCCGCCGGATACGACCGTGGTCCTGCCCGGCTCCAAGAGCCTGACCAACCGCGCGCTCGTCGCCGCGGCGCTCGCCACCGGCACCTCGACGCTGACCGGTGCGCTCGACGCCGACGACACCCGGGCGATGCGGGCCGGGCTGCGCGCGCTCGGGGTGCCGATCGAGGTCCATGACGCCGGGACCCGGCTCGAGGTCGTCGGGGTCGCGGGGCACCCTCCGGTGGCCGACCCCGAGGTGCACGTGCGCCTGTCGGGCACGACCGCCCGCTTCCTCGCGCCGGTGCTCGCTCGCGTGCGGGGGAGAAGCTACCTCGACGGGCAGGACGCCTTCCGGCGGCGGCCGATGGGGCCGGCCCTCGTGGCGCTGCGCGAGCTCGGCTGCACCGTCACCGAGCTCGGGCAGCCGGGGCACCTGCCGGTCACCGTCTCCGGCGGGCCGATCGACGGCGGCAGCGTCGCCGTGGCGGGCGAGGTGTCCAGCCAGTTCCTGTCCGGCCTGCTGCTGCTCGGACCGGTCCTGCCCGCGGGGCTCACGGTCCGGCTCACCACCGCGCTCGTCTCCGAGCCCTACGTCACCCTCACCGCCGAGGTCCTCACGGCCTTCGGGGCGCGGCTCGAGCGGGTGGACGAGCGCACCTACCACGTCCCGGGCACCGGCTACCGCGCCCGGCGGTACGCGATCGAGCCCGACGCCTCCGCCGCCAGCTACCTCCTCGCCGCCGCGGCGCTCACCGGCGGTCGGGTGCGCATCGACGGGCTCGGCCGCACCTCCCGCCAGGGCGACGTCGCCTTCGCCGAGGTGCTCGGCCGCATGGGCGCCGAGGTGCAGCTCGGGAGCGACCACGTGGAGGTGGTGGGCACCGGGCGGCTGCGCGGCATCGAGGTGGACCTCGGGGCCATGTCCGACACCGCCCAGACCCTCGCCGCGGTGGCGGTCGCGGCGGACGGGCCGACCCGGATCACCGGCATCGGGTTCATCCGCGCCAAGGAGACCGACCGCATCGCCGCGGTGGTCACCGAGCTCACGCGCCTCGGGATCGACGCGCGCGAGGAGCCGGACGGCCTGCTCGTCCACCCCGGCACCCCCCGCCCGGGCGTGGTGGCCACCTACGACGACCACCGCATGGCGATGAGCTTCGCGCTGCTCGGCCTGACCACGCCCGGGATCCGCATCGCCGACCCCGGCTGCGTCGCGAAGACCTTCCCCGGCTACTTCGACGTCCTCGAGCAGCTGCGCCGCTGAACCCGGCCACGGGCAGCGGCCGCAGCGTCACCGATCCGGCCCGCGGTCGCGGCGAGCGCAGCCAGGTGGTGCGGCGGGCGGCGCAGCCGGGCTCGATAGGCTGCCCGGACAGGCCCGGCGCTGGCTGCCGGCCACCCCGGTGGTGCCCGCCCGACCCCCTCTCTGGAGCCCCGCGTGACCGAGCACGACGACCCGCCCCCCGGCGCCGTCCCCGCGGTCGACGAGGAGGCCTGGGATCCGACCGCGGCCCTCGGTGACCTGGTCGTCGCGATCGACGGTCCCGCCGGCTCGGGCAAGTCCTCGGTCGCCCGGCTCGTCGCCGAGCGGGTCGGCCTGCGGCACATCGACACCGGCGCGCTGTACCGCGCCGCAGCGCTCGCCTGCCTCGAGGCCGAGGTCCCCCTCGACGACGGTCCGGCCTGTGCGGCCGTCGTCGAGCAGGCCCGCATCGAGCGGCGGGAGGATCGGACCTTCCTCGACGGGCGGGACGTGGAGGAGGAGATCCGCGGTGACGCGGTCACGGCCGCGGTCTCCTCGGTCTCCGCCCACCCTGAGGTGCGCGAACGGCTGCTGCTCACGCAGCGGGCGCAGCTCGGGGGCGGGGGCGGGGTCATGGAGGGCCGCGACATCGGCACCGTCGTCGCCCCCGAGGCAGACCTCAAGGTCTACCTCACCGCGAGCGTTGCCGAGCGGGCACGCCGGCGGGCCGGGCAGCTCGGTCGGGAGGACGTCGACGTCCTCGCCGCCCAGATCGCCGAGCGGGACGCCCGCGATGGCTCCCGCCCGACCGCGCCGATGCGCGCCGCGGAGGACGCCTGGATCCTGGACACCACCGGGGCGGAGCTCAGCGAGGTGGTCGACACCGTCGTCGCCCGCCTGCACGAGGTCGCCGTCGGCGTCGACCACGCCCACGAGCACCTGCCGCCCGACCCGCTCGCGGCCCGGCGCGCCCTGCCCCGGGTCGCGGTCGTGGGCCGGCCGAACGTGGGCAAGTCCACCCTCGTCAACCGCATCCTCGGCGCCCGCGTCGCCATCGTCGAGGAGCAGCCCGGGGTCACCCGTGACCGCACCGAGCACGTCGCGGAGTGGACCGGCCGGCCCTTCGTGGTGGTGGACACCGGGGGGTGGGAGCACCGCGCGGAGGGGATGGCCGCCCGGATCGTCGCGCAGGCCGAGGCGGCCATCGCCGCCGCCGACCTGGTGCTGTTCGTGGTGGACGGCACCGTGGGCGCCCTCGAGGACGACGAGCGCTACGCGAAGCTGCTGCGCCGCTCACGGGTCCCGACCCTGCTCGTCGCCAACAAGATCGACGGCGACCGCCAGGAGCCGCTGGTGCACGAGCTGTACCCGCTCGGGCTCGGTGAGCCGCGGGCGGTCTCCGCACGGCACGGCCGCGGGGTCGGTGACCTGCTCGACGCGATCGTGGCGGCGCTGCCCGAGGCCGAGACCCCCGCACCGGACCTCAGCGCGGTCCCGCGCGTGGCGATCATCGGCAAGCCGAACGTGGGCAAGTCCTCGCTCTTCAACCGCATCCTCGGCGAGGAGCGCTCCATCGTCGACGCGGTCCCGCACACCACCCGGGACGCCGTCGACACGATGCTCGAGCTCGAGGGCCAGCCCTGGGTGTTCGTCGACACCGCCGGGATGCGCCGCCACTACCGGCGCGGCGAGGACACCGAGCTGTACTCCGTGGACCGGACCCGCGCGGCCATCGAGCAGGCCGACCTCGTCCTGTTCCTGCTCGACGCCTCCGAACCGCTGGGGGAGCAGGACCAGCGGCTCGCGGCGCTGCTGCGCGAGGCCGGCAGGGGCGTCGTGCTCGTGTGCAACAAGTGGGACCTCGTCGACGAGCAGCGCCGGGGTGACCTCGAGCGTGAGCTGGACCGGCTGCTGTCCTTCGCCGCCTGGGCGCCGCGGGTCAACGTCTCCGCCGAGACCGGCCGAGGGGTGCGTCGCCTGCTGCCGCAGCTGCGCACGGTGTGGGCCAACTACCAGCGGCGCATCCCCACCCGGGAGCTGAACGCGCACCTGAGCGCCGCGGTCGAGCGGCACGCGCCGCCACGCCGCGGGAACCGCCAGCTGAAGCTCAGGTACGCGACCCAGGCCGAGACCGCCCCGCCGCGGATCGTGCTGTTCACGAACGGGCGGCTGCCGGAGGGGTACCTGCGCTACCTCGAGCGCACCCTGCGTGAGGCGTACGACCTGACCGGGGTGCCCCTGCACCTCGACGACCGGCCCCCCGACCCGGCCCGTCGCGCCGAGCGGCGGCGCGCCCGCGAGCAGGCCCGACGCTGACCGTGCCGTCGGTTGGCTCGGGCGCGAGCGAGGCGGTAGCGTGAGACGCGCGCGCGGCCGGGGCCGCGACGTACCCACCACGGGCTGTGGCGCAGTCAGGTAGCGCACTCGTCTGGGGGGCGAGGGGTCGCCGGTTCAAGTCCGGCCAGCCCGACCGGGATGCCCCGGGTGCCACCGGCGCCCGGGGCATCGTCGTGCCGCCGCGCCGGTGTCGCTACCGTGCTCACCACCGCCGCCCGGCGGTCGGTGCAGGGGTGTGCAGCATGCGGGTCTTCGACATCGGTGCCAGGGACGAGCCGCAGGAGACCAGCGACCGCATCTGGACGATCCCCAACCTGCTCTCGCTCGCCAGGCTGCTCGCCCTCCCGCTGATCTACCTCGACATCGTGGACGGCCGCCTGACCCGGGCCTTCGTCCTGCTCGTGGTGTTCGCCGTCACCGACTGGCTCGACGGCTACCTCGCCCGCCGGCTCGACCAGATCACCCGCCTCGGCACCCTGCTGGACCCGATCTCCGACCGGGCACTCTTCCTGGTGGTCGGGATCGCCTTCGTCGCCGCTGGACTGCTGCCGGTGTGGGCGTTGGTGGTGATCGTCGTCCGCGACCTCGCGGTGCTGGCCGTCGGCGGGGTGCTGCTGGTCAAGGGGCAGCAGCCTCCCGCCGTCACCCGCACCGGCAAGACCGCGACCTTCGGGCTGATGTGGGCCTTCCCCATCTGGCTCGCCGCCGCGATCGCCGGGTCGGGCGCGGCCGACCCCCAGCCCGCCCTCGAGGTGCTCGGCTGGGTGAGCTTCGCGGTCAGCGTCCTGCTCTACTACGTGTCCGCCGTGCAGTACGCCGTCGAGGTGGCCCGCCGCCCGCGCTAGGGTCGGTCCACGGCCTGACGGCCCGCAGCTCACCACCCGTTCACCCTCCGACAGGGAGCACCACCCCGTGGCCGAGGACATCCCCGACGCCCTGCGCTACACCGACCAGCACGAGTGGGTCCGGATCGACGGCGACGTCGCGACCGTTGGCATCACCGCCTTCGCCCAGGACCAGCTCGGCGACGTGGTCTACGTCGATCTGCCGACCGCCGGGACCAACGTCACCCAGGGTCAGGCCATCGGCGAGGTCGAGTCGACCAAGTCCGTCTCCGACCTGTTCGCCCCCGTCGCCGGCGAGGTGCTCAGCCGCAACGAGGACCTGGACGACCGGCCGGAGCTGGTGAACGCCGACCCCTACGGGCAGGGGTGGCTGGTCACCCTGCGGGTCAGCGATCCCGCCGAGGTGGCGCGGTTGCTGGACGCCGCCGGCTACGCCGCGCTGCTCGAGGGCTGAGCCCGGCGCCGGCAGGCCGGCGGCACCCACGCGCCGCCCTGCACCGGTGGTCTACCCTGCACGAGCGCGGTGCGTCCGCGCCGCCGGGCAGGCACCACCTCGAGGTGGCCTCGACGTCGAGGTGCGACCGGCTCCGGCACCCGACGCTGTCCGCCGGCCCTCCCGCCGGCCCGGTCCAGACAGGAGCCCGCATGTTCTGCAGCCAGTGCGGCCAGCAGGTGCCCGAGGGCGCGAACTTCTGTCCGGCGTGCGGGGCTCCCGTCGCCGACGCCGACGACCCGTCGCCCGGCACCGACGCCACCACCTCGTCGCTGGAGGTGGGCGCGTTCGACCCGCAGCACGAGGTCGAGTCGCTGCCCGAGCTCGAGCCGGGCACCGGGATGCTCGTCGTGGTGCGCGGACCGAACGCCGGGTCCCGGTTCCTGCTCGACCGCGAGCGGACCAGCATCGGCCGCCACCCGGAGTCCGACATCTTCCTGGACGACGTGACCGTCTCGCGCCGGCACGCGATCGTCACGCGCGCCGAGCACGCGATCGCGCTGGACGACAACGGGAGCCTGAACGGCACCTACATCAACGGCGAGCGGGTCGAGCACCGCGACCTGGCCACCGGCGACGAGGTCCAGATCGGTCGCTTCAAGCTGCTGTTCATCGGTGATCCAGCGCTCGCGCTGGGGGAGGCGCCGTGACGACCACCCACACCATCGGTGAGGTCCTCAACCAGCTGCGCGACGAGTTCGACGACATCACGATCTCCAAGATCCGCTTCCTGGAGTCCGAGGGTCTGATCTCCCCCGATCGCACCGAGTCCGGCTACCGCAAGTTCACCCTCGCAGACATCGAGCGGCTGCGCTACGTGCTGCGAGCCCAGCGCGATCGGTACCTGCCGTTGAAGGTGATCCGGGAGGAGCTCGAGCGGCGCGACGCGGGGCTGCCACCCCAGGCACCCGAGACACCACCGGCTCCAGCCGACGACCGCGCCGGCGGCGGACCCACGGTCCCGCCGCCCCCGGCAGGACCGGCCGCTGGTCAGGAGCCGGCCCCGGCACCGGCGCCGAGCCTGCCCTCCCACCCGGTCGCGGGGGAGCTCGACCTCGACACCGAGGGGCTCGCTGCAGCCGCGGGGCTCGAGGTCGCGGACGTCGCGGGTCTGGTCGAGCACGGGCTGCTCGCCGGGCCGCCGTACGACGCGGAGTCGGTCGAGGTGGCGGTGAGGGCCGCGCACCTGCTCGGCGGCGGGTTGGAGGTCCGGCACCTGCGCATGTACCGCCAGTTCGCCGAGCGGGAGCTGGCCCTGGCCGAGCAGCTCGTGGGTCCGTTGCTGCGCCAGCGCAACCCGGACAGCCGGACCCGCGCCGGAGAGCAGCTCGACCTGCTGGCTGACGCCGGCGCGGCGCT
>JBKHEJ010000140.1:0-7411 GCA_046540855.1 Nitriliruptoraceae bacterium | reverse complement strand
TGGGGCGGACCCGGCGGTGGCGGGATCCCCGGCGCCGGTGGATCCGAGCAGGAGCCCACGAACGGCGTGGCGCTGGCCGCGATCATCCTCGGCATCGTGAGCCTGCTGCTCGCGATCGTCGGTTTCCTCGTGCTCCCGCTGTTCCTGTCGGTGCCGGGGTCGATCGTCGCGATCGTCCTCGGCGTCATCGGCCGCCGGCGGGCACGTGAGGGCGCGCCCCGTGCCGGTCAGGCGCTGGCTGGCCTGATCACCGGCATCGCCGGGCTCGTCGTCGCCGCGGTCTGGATCGCGGTGGTGGTCGTGCTCGGCGCCCGCTTCGTCGAGGAGTTCGGCGGCGAGCTGTCCGAGCTGGAGGCCTGCATCGAGGAGACCGGTGACGAGGACCTGTGCTCGCAGCGCTTCTCCGAGGACGTCCTCGACCGCCTCGAGCCGTGACGCCGGCACCCCGCTGCCCGGTGTGCCGTGACCCGGCGCACCCGGCACGGACGCCCCCCACCGAGCGGACCTGCGGCACGGTGGCCGCGCTGCTCGAGCCGGGCCTGGTCCTGCGCTGCTCCCGTGACGGGGACCAGGCGCTCACCCACGCCGTCGACGCCGCCGAAGCCACCGCGCGTGACCGGCTGCCCCGGGCACGCCGCTGCCGGCTCAGGCGTACCTGCTGCGCGGGCTGCGGGACCGTGCTCCACCTACCGGTGCGCCGCGGCCGGCGCAGCCTGACGGTGGCGGCAGCCGGGCTGCCGGTCCACACCATCCACCTCGACCTGCCGCTGACCCGCTGTCCGTCCTGCGGGCTCGACCAGGTGCCGTGGCGCTCGCGGGACGACCTCGACGCCGTGCTGCGAGCGGTCTACACCCCGGACGGCCGCGCGCCCCGACCGTCCTGAGCCACCGGGACACGCCGTACGGGCACGCCGCGGGCCGCCATCGCCTCCTTGACCTCGGCGATGGTGACCGTGCCGAAGTGGAGGATCGAGGCGGCGAGCACCGCGGAGGCGTTGCCGTCCTGGGCCGCGGCGGCGAGGTGCTCGGCCGACCCGGCGCCGCCGGAGGCGATCACCGGGACCGACACCGCCGCCGTCACCTCGCGCAGCAGCGGCAGGTCGAAACCGGCCTGGGTGCCGTCCTGATCCATGGACGTGAGCAGGATCTCGCCCGCACCGAGCTCCGCGGCCCGCACGCACCACGCCACCGCGTCCAGCCCCGTCGGGGTGCGCCCGCCGTGGATCACCACCTCGAAGCCCGCACCGGGGTCGTCGGGGTCGCGTCGGCGTGCGTCCACGGCCGCGATGACCGACTGGCCCCCGACCGCGTCGGCGGTCTCGGCCAGGACCTCCGGACGCTGGACCGCGGCGGTGTTGAAGGCGATCTTGTCCGCTCCGGCGTGGAGCATGCGGCGCGCGTCGGCCACGCTGCGCATCCCCCCACCGACCGCGAAGGGGATCGAGACCTCCTCGGCGGTCCGGGACACGACGTCGAGCATGATGTCCCGCCCCTCGCTCGAGGCGGTGATGTCCAGGAACACCAGCTCGTCCGCCCCGGCCCGGTCGTAGGCGCGCGCGAGCTCGACCGGGTCGCCGGCGTCGCGAAGCTCGACGAACCGCACGCCCTTGACGACCCGGCCCTCGGTGACGTCCAGGCACGGGATGACCCGCACGGCCAGCCCCTCGTCCTCCGGCGCGACCGCCGGGACCCTCAGCACGGCCATCAGCGTCCCTCCCCGGTGGCCGCGAGCGCGTCGGCGAGGGTGACCGCCCCGGTGTAGAGCGCCTTGCCCACGATCGCGGCGTCCACGCGCGGATGGCAGCGCGCGAGCGCCTCGAGGTCGGCGAGCGAGCTCACGCCCCCGGAGGCGGTGACGTGGGCGGTCGTGGCGTCGGCGACCCGGGCGAGCATCTCGAGGTTCGGGCCCTCGAGCATGCCGTCACGGGTGACATCGGTGTAGACGAACCGGGGCACCCCCATCGCGGTGAACCGCTCGAGCGCGGTGAACAGCTCCCCCGCCTCCTCGGTCCACCCGCGCGCCTTCAGGGTCGTGCCCTCAGCATCCAACCCGACCGCGATGCGGGGACCGACGTGCTGGAGGACCTCGGCCACGAAGGCCGGGTCGGTCAGGGCCATGGTGCCGAGCACGACCCGCTCCGCCCCGTAGCCGAGGGAGGCCTCGACGTCGGCGAGCGTGCGCACCCCCCCGGAGGCCTGCACCCGGCACCCCGTCCCGGCGACGATGGCCTCGATGAGGTGGCGGTTGCGGGGCTCGCCGGTGAAGGCGGCGTCCAGGTCGACGACGTGGAGCCACTCGGCACCGGTCGCCGCGAAGCCCCGCGCCACCTCGACGGGATCCTCGTCGTACACCGTCTCGGCGTCGGCGCGGCCCTGGGTGAGCCGGACCGCCTTGCCGTCCCGGATGTCGATGGCAGGGTAGAGGGTGAGCACGGGCGACCTCGTGGGGAGCAGGAAGCAAGCAGCGTACGCCGCCAGGCGGGACGTCTGGCACCAGCGAAGGCGACGCCGAGGTGGCACGCTGCCCGCGTGCCGGCCGGGAAGGCAACCGTGAGCCAGGTGACGCTCACCGCGGTGACCGTCGTCAAGGACGGCACGGAGGTGCTGCACCGCACCGACCTCGAGGTGCCGGACGGTCAGCGCCTGGCGGTGCTCGGTCCCTCCGGCGCGGGCAAGACCACGCTGCTGCGGGTCATCGCCGGGCTGGACGAGGTGACGACCGGCGCCGTGCTCCTCGACGGCCAGGACGTGACCGGGCTCGCCCCCCGCGAACGCGAGGTGGCGATGGTGACCCAGGAGGCGGCGCTGCTCCGCCACCTCGACGTCGAGGCGAACGTCACCTTCCCCCTCTCGATCCGCGGCGTCGAGGAACCCGAGCGCTCCCTGCGCGTCCAGGCCGAGGTGCGGGCCTTCTCGCTGAAGCGGCTCCTGCGGCGCCGGCCGACGCAGCTGTCGATGGGCGAGCAGCATGACGCGGCGATGGCCCGGGCGCTCGTGCGCCGCGGCGGGGTGCTCCTGCTCGACGAGCCCTTCGCCAACACCGACGCCGGTCGGCGGGCCGCGCTGCTGCGGGAGCTCAGGTCGCTGCAGGAGGGCTACGGCGCGACCCTGATCGCGGCCACCAACGACCAGGAGATCGCGCTGCTGCTCGCCGAGCGGTGCGTGCTGCTATGCGACGGGCGCGTCGTGCAGGACGGTCCGCCCCAGCACCTGCTCGAGCGGCCGGCGGACACCTTCGTGGCCGGTTTCCTCGGCTCACCGCCGATGAACCTGCTCGACGGCCACGTCGAGGAGGTCGGGGGCCGCCTGCGGCTCGTCGCCGAGCCCCTGCGCGTCGAGCAGGCCCGACCCGAGCTCACGCGGCTGGCGGGCCAGCGCTGCCAGGTCGGCATCCGGCCACACGACCTGCACCGCCTCCCCACGCACGGCGGCGGCCGCGAGGGGCTGGTCGTGGTCGAGGAGGTGGTGCAGCGCACCGCGTTCCTCGGCAGCGAGGTCGAGGTCGTCGTCGCGCCGCGTTCGGCGCCCGAGCGCGGGATCGTCGCGGTCATCGACCGTCCGGTCCCACCGATCGGGTCGCTGCTCGCGCTCGGCGTGCCCCGCGCCCGTGTGCACGTCTTCGACGCCGCCGGCCGTGCCGTCACGCACGGGGTGTGAGCGGCCGGTCAGCCGGCGCGGTCGAGGCTCGCGAGCCAGTTGCGCAGGAGCAGCGCCCCGATCGCCCCGGATTTCTCCGGGTGGAACTGCGTCCCGACCACGCTGCCCTCACGCACGATGCAGGGGAAGGCGACCCCGCCGTAGGCCGTGCGCCCCACGACGTGGCTGCGCTCGGTCGGCACGGCGTAGTAGGAGTGGACGAAGTACAGCCGCTCCCCCGCCACCCCCTCGAGCAGCGGGTCGTGCTCCGCGCCGACCGCGGGCTGCACCACGTCCCAGCCGATGTGCGGTACCACCGCGGTGTCCGGGAACCGCTCCACGCTGCCGGGTAGCAGGCCGAGCCCCGGCTCCACCCCCTCGGCGGAGCCGGCGTAGAGCAGCTGCATCCCGATGCAGATCCCGAACACCGGTCGCTGCTCGACGATGGCCTGCCGGATGACCTCCTCCAGCCCCGAGCGGCGCAGCTGGGTGATGCAGCTGTCGAAGTTGCCCACGCCCGGGATGACCAGGACGTCCTCGGCGCCGACCTCCTCGGCGTCCCGGACGATCCGGGCCGCGCCGCCGGCGGTGTCGAAACCCCGCTTCGCCGAGCGCACGTTGCCGGCGTCGTAGTCGAGGATCGCGACCGGTCGTGGGGTCACTGCAGGACGCCCTTCGTCGAGGGCGTCCCGGTCCCCGTGACCGCCACGGCCCGACGCAGCGCCACGGCGACCGCCTTGAACACCGACTCGAAGGTGTGGTGGGTGTTGTCTCCGGACAGGTTGTGGACGTGCAGGGTGACGCGCGCGTTCGCCACCACCGACTCGAAGAAGTGCTTGACGAGGCTGGTCTCGAAGTTGGTGCCGATGACCTGGATCGGGACCTCGCACTCCCACACGAGGTAGGGGCGGCCGGACAGGTCGATGGCCACCCGGGTGAGCGCCTCGTCGATCGGGACGGTGGCGTCCCCGAACCGCTCCACCCCGGTGCGGTCCCCCCACGCCTCGGCCAGCGCCTGGCCGAGGGCGATGCCGACGTCCTCCACGGTGTGGTGCGCGTCGATCTCCAGGTCCCCGTCGGCCCGGATCGTCAGGTCGAGCCGACCGTGACGCCCGAGCTGGTCGAGCATGTGGTCGAAGAAGGGCACCCCGGTGTGGACGTCGCTCCTGCCGTCCCCGTCGAGGTCGACGTCGACGGTGATGGTGGTCTCGCGCGTCGTCCGCGCGACGTGGGCGGTGCGGGAGGTCACGGTGCTTCCTTCGCGAGGGCCGGTCGGTCCTTCGGGTCAGGCCGACCGGGTGGTGGTTGGGAGAGGTTCTACCGCGTCATGCGCGCCGGGGCGAACCGTTGCTGTTCAGCTGGCACGCTGGCCCAGCACCTGAGCGACCGCGGCGAGGAACGCGTCGTTCTCCTCGGCGGTCCCGATGGTGACCCGGACGCAGCCCGCGAGCCGGGGCTGGCGGGAGAAGTCGCGCACCAGCACGCCACGCTCGAGCAGCGCGTCGAACAGGTCCGGGTGGTCGGTGCGGATCAGCAGGAAGTTCGCGGCGGAGTCGAACACCTCGACGTCGCCGCGTGCCTCCAGACCTGCGCGCAGGCGCTCGCGCTCGGCGGCCACCCGGCCGCGGTGCTCCAGGAAGGACGCCTCCTGTTCCAGCGCCACCAGGCCGGCGACCTGGGTCAGGGCGTCGAGGTGGTAGGGCAGCCGGACGCGCTGGACGTCCTCGACGACCCAGCCGGGGCCGAGCAGGTACCCGAGCCGCAGGCCTGCGAGGCGGAAGGCCTTCGAGAAGGTCCGCACGACCACGAGGCGTTCGAGCTCGCCGAGGAGGCCCAGGACGGACGCCTCGGCGTCGGCGAACTCCGCGTAGGCCTCGTCGACGACGACCAGCGCCCGGGAGCGGTCGTGCACGGCCCGGATGGCGTCGTGGGGGACGAGGGTGCCGGCGGGGTTGTTCGGGGAGGGCAGCAGCACGAGGTCGGGATCGTGGCTGGCGACGGCCGCGGCCGCCGTGGTCGGCGGGAGCCGGAACCCCTCGTCGAGGTCGACCTGGACGTGGCGGGTCAGGGTCGTGCGGCACAGCTCGGGGTACATCGAGTAGCCGGGCCGGACCGACAGCGCGGTGCGCTCCGGTCCTCCGTAGGCCTGCAGGAGCTGCAGGAGGACCTCGTTGGAGCCGTTCGCGGCCCAGACCTGGGCGGGCTCGACCCCGTGCCGGCGCGCCAGCGCGGCCCGGAGCTCGCGGTGCTCGCGGTCCGGGTAGCGGTTCAGCTCGAGCCCGTCGAGCCGGGCCGCGACCGCAGCGAGGTAGCCGGCCGGGGGCGGCTCGGCCGTCTCGTTGGTGTTGAGCCGCACGGGGACGTCGAGCTGCGGCGCGCCGTAGGGTCGGACCGCGGCCAGGTCGGCCCGGACCGGCACGCGCGCGGGGGCCCCGGCCGGGGCCCGAGCGACCTCCGCGCTCATGCGTCGGCCGGTGGTGCCGGCGGCCGGTCGTCGAAGCGCACCTCGACGGCACGCCAGTGGGCCGGGAGGTCCTCGGCGTAGGCGAGGGCACGCACGTCCGGGGCGAGCGCGGCGAGCGCCGCGTCGTCCACCTCGAGGTAGTTGACGGGGACGAGGAACGAGGAGGTCGTCAGGCCCCCCGCGAACCGGGCCGTCCCGGAGGTCGGCAGGGTGTGGTTCGGCCCGACCGCGTAGTCACCGAGGCTGACCGGGGTCGCCGCGCCGATGAAGGTCGTCCCGGCGTAGCGGATGCGCTCGGCGAGCTTCGCGGCGTCCTCGGTGTGGACCTCGAGGTGCTCGGCGGCGTAGGCCTCGGCGACCTGGACGGCGTGGTCGAGGTCGTCCACCAGCGCCACGGTCCCCTGCTGGTCCAGCGCGGTGGAGATCCGCTCGTGGTGGCGGACGTGGGGCAGCTCCTCGGCGAGCGCCTCCTCGACGGCCTCGAGCAGCGCGAGGTCCGGGGTGATCAGCAGCGAGGTGACGAGCTCGTCATGCTCCGCCTGACCGATCAGGTCCGCGGCGACGTGCCGGGGGTTGGCGGTGTGGTCAGCGACGATGGCGACCTCGGTCGGTCCGGCGTAGCCGTCGCTGCCGATCAGCCCCTCGGCGACGAGCTGCTGCTTGGCGAGCGAGACGTAGAGGTTGCCCGGTCCGACGACCTTGTCGCAGCGTGGGATGCTGGCGGTGCCGTAGGCCATCGCGGCGACCGCCTGCGCGCCACCGACGCGCACGACGGTGTCGACGTCCGCGAGCCGGGCGGCCGCGAGGATCGTCGCGTCCGGCCAGCCGGTCCGCTGCCCGTCGGCGTCCCGCCCCGTGGGCGGGGTGCACAGCACGATCTCCTCGACGCCGGCGATGCGGGCCGGCACGGCCCCCATCAGCACCGAGGAGGGCAGCGGGGCCACGCCACCGGGGGCGTACACCCCGGCCCGCTGGATCGGGTTGAACCACACGCCCATGCGGGCGCCGTCGCGGGTGTCCTCCCAGGGCTCGGGCATGGCCCGCTCGTGGAACCAGCGCAGGTGGTCGATGGCCCGCTCGATCGCGGCCCGCAGCTCGGGATCGAGGTTCTCGACGGCGGCGTCCAGCACCTCGTCGGGGACCACGAGCGCGTCGTCGGGGCCGAGGTCGAGGTGGTCGAAGGTGGCCGTGAAGCGGCGCAGGGCGGCGTCGCCGTCGGCGCGGACGGCGTGGATCGTGCTCTCCACCGCCTCGCGTGCGACGTCGAGGTCGACGCGCGGACGGGGCAGCCGGTCGCGGGGGTCGGTGCGG
>JBKHEJ010000139.1:0-7419 GCA_046540855.1 Nitriliruptoraceae bacterium | reverse complement strand
CGCTCCGGCCGCGACAGGTCGATGCCCAGCGCCTCGGCCGCGCGGAACGCGTCGTCCTCGGACTCGCGCAGCTCGATCTGCTCACCGCCGGTCCCCAGCACCTCGACGTTGAGGCTGAGTGCCTGCATCTCCTTGACGAGCACCTTGAACGACTCCGGGATCCCCGGCTCGGGGATGTTGTCGCCCTTGACGATCGCTTCGTAGACCTTGACCCGACCGAGCGTGTCGTCGGACTTGATGGTCAACAGCTCCTGGAGGGCGTAGGCGGCGCCGTAGGCTTCCAGCGCCCACACCTCCATCTCGCCGAACCGCTGGCCACCGAACTGCGCCTTCCCGCCCAGCGGCTGCTGGGTGATCATCGAGTACGGCCCGGTGGAGCGGGCGTGGATCTTGTCGTCGACGAGGTGGTGGAGCTTCAGGATGTACATGTAGCCCACGGTCACCTTGGCATCGAGCGGCTGCCCGGTGCGGCCGTCGAACAGGGTGGCCTTGCCGTCCGGGCCGACGAGGCGGATGCCCTCGTCGGTGGTCCGGGAGTTCTCGAGCAGGTCGACGAGCTCACGCTCGCTCGCGCCGTCGAAGACCGGCGTGGCGAAGCGGACCGGTCCCTCCATGTCGGCGTGCTCGTCACTCCAGCCGATCTCACGGAACCACTCGGGCGTGGTCTGGAAGTGCCAGCCGTTGGCCGCCGCCCACCCGAGGTGGGTCTCCAGCACCTGCCCGACGTTCATCCGGCTCGGCACACCGAGCGGGTTGAGCACGATGTCCAGCGGGGTGCCGTCCTCGAGGAACGGCATGTCCTCCACGGGCAGGATCTTGGAGATGACGCCCTTGTTGCCGTGACGACCGGCGAGCTTGTCTCCCTCGGAGATCTTCGACTTCTTCGCGATGTAGATGCGCACCATGTCGTTGACGCCCGGGGAGAGCTCGTCACCGTCGGCCCGGCTGAAGCGCTGGACGCCGATGACGATGCCGCGGTCCCCGTGCGGGACCTTCAGCGAGGTATCACGCACCTCGCGGGCCTTCTCGCCGAAGATCGCCCGCAGCAGGCGCTCCTCGGGGGTCAGCTCGGTCTCCCCCTTCGGGGTGACCTTGCCGACGAGGATGTCGCCCGGCTGGACCTCCGCACCGATGCGGATGATCCCCTCCTCGTCGAGGTTGGCGAGCACCTCCTCGGAGACGTTGGGGATGTCGCGGGTGATCTCCTCCGGCCCGAGCTTGGTCTCGCGTGCGTCGACCTCGAGCTTCTCGATGTGGATCGAGGTGAGCACGTCCTCGCGCACGAGCCGCTCGGAGAGGATGATGGCGTCCTCGAAGTTGAACCCCTCCCAGGACATGAACCCGACGAGCAGGTTGCGGCCGAGCGCGAGCTCACCGTCGTGGGTGGAGGGCCCGTCGGCGATGGGGTCGCCGACCTCGAGCCGGTCGCCCTCGGTGACCAGGGGGCGCTGGTTGATGCAGCTGCCCTGGTTCGAGCGCTGGAACTTCGTGAGGAAGTAGCGGTCGATCTCGTCGTCGTCGGTGCGCACGACCACGTGGTCGGCCGCCACCTCGACGACCACCCCGCCGTTGCGGGCGGTGATGACGTCACCGGCGTCGCGCGCCGCCTTGGCCTCGATACCGGTCCCGATGTAGGGCGAGTCGGCACGCAGCAGCGGCACGGCCTGCCGCTGCATGTTCGCACCCATCAGGGCCCGGTTCGCGTCGTCGTGCTCGAGGAAGGGGATGAGCGCCGCGGAGATCGACACGGTCTGGCGCGGGGAGACGTCCATGTAGTCCACCGAGGATGGCGGGACCTCACGGACCTCGCCACCCTTGGCGCGGACGAGCACGAGCGGGTTCTCGAACTCCCCCGTCGCGGCGTCCACCGGCGCGTTCGCCTGCGCGACGACGTAGCGGTCCTCCTCGTCGGCGGTGAGGTACTCGAACTCCTCGGTGACCTTGCCGTCGACGACCCTGCGGTAGGGGGTCTCCACGAACCCGTACTCGTTGATCCGCGCGTAGGTCGCGAGCGAGCCGATCAGGCCGATGTTCGGCCCCTCCGGCGTCTCGATCGGGCACATCCGGCCGTAGTGGGACGGGTGGACGTCGCGCACCTCGAAGCCGGCACGCTCGCGCGAGAGCCCACCCGGGCCGAGCGCGGACAGGCGCCGCTTGTGGGTGAGCCCGGCCAGCGGGTTGGTCTGGTCCATGAACTGAGACAGCTGCGAGGTCCCGAAGAACTCGCGGATGGCGGAGACCACCGGGCGGATGTTGATGAGGGTCTGCGGGGTGATCGCCTCGAGGTCCTGGGTGGTCATGCGCTCGCGCACGACCCGCTCCATGCGGGACAGCCCGATCCGGACCTGGTTCTGGATGAGCTCACCCACCGACCGCAGGCGGCGGTTGCCGAAGTGGTCGATGTCGTCGGTGTCGTAGCCCTCCTCGCCGGCGTGGAGCTTGACGAGGTAGGACATCGTGGCGAGCACGTCCTCGGCGGTCAGGACGTGCTCGTCGCGCCGACCGAAGCCGAGCACCTCGAACTCGTCGGTGAGCTTGCCGTGCTTGACGTGGCCCTGGCCGTCGTCCTCGAGCCCGGAGATCTTGTACCGGCCGACCCGGGCGAGGTCGTACTTCTTGCCCGCGAAGAACATACCGAGCAGCAGCTGGCCGGCCTGGTCGACGTTCGGCGGCTCACCGGGGCGCAGCTTGCGGTAGATCTCCTCGAGCGCCTGGGCGGGGGTGCGGCCGGTGTTGTCCTTCTCCAGGGTGAGCGCGATCGACTCCGCACCACCGAAGAAGTCGAGGATCTCCTGGTCGTCGACCTCGGTGGTGAGGACCTCGGAGGGTGCGAGCTCGTACTGGCCGAGCTCGTCGTTGAAGTGGAAGGCCTTCAGCGCCCGGTAGAAGACGCTGATCGGCTGCTTGCGCTTGCGGTCGACACGGACGGCGACGAGGTCGCGCTTGTCGACCTCGAACTCCAGCCACGCACCGCGTGCGGGGATGACCTTGCAGCCGTAGATGTCCCGGCCGGTGGTCTTGTCCACCGAGGTGTCGAAGTAGACCCCGGGCGAGCGCACCAGCTGGGAGACGACCACCCGCTCGGTGCCGTTGATGATGAAGGTGCCCTTGTCGCTCATCACGGGGAAGTCGCCCATGAAGACCGTCTGCGACTTGATCGTGCCGTCCTCCTTGTTGAGGAACTCGGCGGTCACGAACAGCGGCGCGGCGTAGGTGAGGTCCTTCTCCTTGCACTCCGCGACCGAGTACTTCGGCTCGTCGAAGCGGTGATCGAGGAAGCTCAGCGCCATCTTGCCCTGGCTGTCCTCGATCGGGGAGATCTCGTTGAAGACCTCCCCGAGCCCCTGCTCGATGAGCCAGTTGAAGGAGTGGCTCTGGATCGCGACGAGATCCAGCTCCTCCACCGGCAGCGCCTCGTGGATCCTCGCGAAGCTCAGGCGCTTGTCGAGCTTGGCGTGCGGGTTGACGGCGGTGCCGACCAACGGGGACCTCCCCTGGAACGGATGGCGGTCTCAGCGGGACGCAACGCTCGGGCTGCGGCCTGCGGGTGGGACGTCGAGCTCGCACGGCGGCGGACGCGGGGTGGACGACCCCGAATCACGCAGGGTGCACGACGTGGTGCGCGATCATCACCGGGTACCCCCGGCCAGCCGCGGCCCCCGAGGCGCACGTCGACACATGGCACTCCGGGCGCCCAGCGGCACGGGGAGAGCTCGGATGGCGACGACCTCGCTCGAGGGACGCGTACCGCTGGTACGTGGGAGCAGCGGGACGACGGCGGAGCACACGTGGGTCAAGAGCGTACCCACGGTGCGCGTAGCGCGTCAACCGCCCCCGGCTGGCCGGGGGCGGTCGCACGCGGCGAGCTCCTCCGGCTAGCCGGAGGAGCCGCAGCTCACTTCAGCTCGACGGAGGCGCCGGCGGCCTCGAGCTTGTCCTTGGCCTCCTCGGCGGCGTCCTTGGAGACGCCCTCGAGGACCGCCTTCGGGGCGCTCTCGACCAGCTCCTTGGCCTCCTTCAGCCCGAGGCTGGTGAGCGCGCGCACCTCCTTGATGACGCCGATCTTCTTCTCGCCGGCGGAGGTGAGGACGACGTCGAACTCGGTCTTCTCCTCCTCGGCCTCGGCCTCGGCGCCACCACCGGCGGCCGCGGCGACCGCGACCGGGGCGGCCGCGGTGACCTCGAAGGTCTCCTCGAACTTCTTGACGAGCTCGCTCAGCTCCATGAGCGTGAGCTCCTTGAACTGCTCGATGAGCTCGTCGGTGGTCAGCTTCGCCATCGTGGTTCCTCCTGGTGGCGCGCGTGCGCCGGGTGGTCGTGCGGGTCCGTCGATCGCGGGCCCGAGTCGTGCGGGACCGCGGCTTACGCCCCGGTCGTGGTCTCGTCGTCGGTGTCGGGCGCCGGCTCGTCGGCTGCCTCGGCGCTCGGCTCGTCGGCTGCGACCTCGGCCGGCTCGTCGGCTGCCTCGGCGCTCTGCTCGTCGGCTGCGACCTCGGCCGGCTCGTCGGCTGCCTCGGCGCTCTGCTCGTCGGCTGCGACCTCGGCCGGTTCGTCGGCTACCTCGGCGCTCGGCTCGTCGGCGCCCTCGGCAGGAGCCTCGGCCGGCGCGCTCGGGCTGAAGCCCTTCGCCTCGGCACCGCCGGCGTCGATGAGCGCCTGCATGAGACGGGCCTGCTTCTCGGTCGCGGCGACCATGAGCCGCGCCATCCCGGACAGCGCGCCCTGCATGAGACCGGCGAGCTTGGCGAGCAGCTCCTCACGGCTCTCGAGGTCCGCGAGCTTCAGCGCCGCCTCACCGTCGAGCACCTCTCCGTCGAGGTAGCCGCCGGTCAGGACGAGGTCGGGGTGGTCCTTCGCGAAGGCCTTGATCGCCTTCGCCGGCCCGACCGGGTCCTCGGCGCACAGCACCAGGCTGGTCGGTCCCTCGAGCAGCTCGTCCAGCCCCTCGATCCCGGCCGCGTGCGCGGCGCGCTTGGTGAGGGTGTTCTTGACGACCTTCATCTCGGCGTTCGCCTCACGCAGCTGCGCGCGCAGCGTGGCCATCTCGCCGACCGTCAGGCCCCGGTAGTGGGTGAGCAGCGTCGCCGACGCGCCGGCGAGGTCCTGGCGGACCTCCTCGACCTTGGCGACCTTGTCCGGCCGTGCCACGTGTGACCTCCGTCGTCGTGCGGTGCCGTGACCGTCGGTGGCTCCGGAACGACGACGTCCCCCTCGCGGCACCGCGCAGGGGGACGGTTGCCAGCCCGGACTCCAGCGTGGAGCGGGGCGGCTCGGTCGATCCTGCGCGGGATGCGTGGTGGGAGCGGCTCGCTCCGTGGCCCACGTCCTTCGGCCCCGAGGGGCATCCGGCGGTCTTCGGCTCGTTGGGTGGGGATGGTACCGGCCCGCTCACCACCTGGCGAACGGGCCGTGAGGCCGTACGCGGCGCGCACGGCCTTCAGACCGGGTGACTCAGTCCTCGTCCTCGAGCAGGGCGCGGCTCTTGCTCGGGTCCAGCAGGATCGACGGCGACATCGAGGTGGAGACCGCGACGGTGCGGATGTAGCGACCCTTGGCCGCCGACGGCCGTTGCCGGATCACCTCCTCGAGGAGCGCGGCGTAGTTCTCGACCAGCTGCTCGACCCCGAAGGAGGCCTTGCCGATCTTGACGTGCACGTTGCCGTTGCGGTCGGAGCGGTACTCGACCCGGCCGGCCTTGATCTCGCTCACGGCCTTGCCGACGTCCATGGTGACCGTCCCGGACTTCGGGTTCGGCATCAGCCCGCGCGGACCGAGCGTCTTGCCGAGCCGGCCGAGCTTGCCCATCATGTCGGGCGTCGCGATGATCGAGTCGAGCTCCTCGAGCAGCTCCCCCGCCGCCAGCCGCTCGACGAGGTCATCCGCACCGACGTGGTCGGCACCGGCTGCCGAGGCCTCCGCCGCCTTCTCGCCCTGGGCGACGACCGCGACGGTCACCTCGCTGCCGGTCCCGTGCGGCAGCGCGACGGCGCCGCGCACCATCTGGTCGGCCTTGCGTGGGTCGATCCCGAGCCGGAAGGCGCAGTCGACGGTGGCGTCGTAGCCCGCGCGGTCGATCTCCTTCAGCAGGGTGAACCCGGACTTCGGGCCGTAGAGGCGGTCACGGTCGATCCGCTCCAGCGCTGCCCGGTACTTCTTGCTCCTCTTCGCCATGGTGTTCGCTCCTCGTGGTCCCAGCGACGGCGCGTGCCGTCTCCCACCTAGGACGGGGTGCCACCTCGGGGTCGGCGCTGCCCGTGGCGGCTCGGTCGGGTGCGACCCGCAGGTCGCGCTCAGTCGGTGACGGTGATACCCATGGAGCGCGCCGTGCCCTCGATGATGCGCATGGCGCCCTCGAGGTCGACCGCGTTGAGGTCGGGCATCTTCTTCTCCGCGATCTCCTGGACCTGCGCCCGGGTCACGGAGCCGACCTTGCTCGTGTGCGGGGTCCCCGAGCCGCCGGGGACCCCGGCCGCCTTCATGAGCAGCTGGGCGGCGGGCGGGGTCTTCATGATGAAGGTGAAGGAGCGGTCCTCGTAGACCGTGATCTCCACCGGGACGATGTCGCCCTGCATCGAGGCGGTCCTGTCGTTGAACGCCTTGCAGAACTCCATGATGTTCACGGAGTGCTGACCGAGCGCCGGACCGACGGGTGGGGCAGGGTTGGCCTGACCGGCCGGGATCTGCAGCTTGATGAAGCCTGCGACCTTCTTCGCCATGGTTGGTTGTCTCCTCGCGTGGTGCTGGCGGCCGCCGCATGCGGCCTCCCACGATCGATGGGTGGTGCGACCGCCACCACCGGCGGACCGGTCGCAGCGGAGGTCGGGTGGGTCAGAGCTTGGCCACGTTGTCGAAGGGGAGCTCCAGCGGGGTCTCGCGACCGAACACGCTGACGAGCACCTTGAGCTTGGCCTGGTCGAGGTTGATCTCCGCGATCGTGCCCGTGAAGTCCGCGAAGGGACCGCCGGTGACCCGGACGGTCTCGCCGACCTCGAGGTCGATCTCCGCGGCGACCTTGCTGGGCGCCTGCTCGGCCGCCTCGTCGGCCGCCGTCTCCTCGACCACCTCGGCGGGGATCTTGAGCGTCGCGGCGACCTCCTTCAGCGGCAGGGGCACGGGCCTGGTCCCGGGCGAGCCGACGAAGCCGGTCACCGCCGGGGTGTGGCGCACGATGCCCCAGACCTCGTCGTCCATCAGCGCGCGCACGAGGACGTAGCCGGGGAGGAACTTCTTCTGCGAGACGGTCTTCTTGCCCTTCTTGTACTCGGTGACCTCCTCGGTGGGGATCACCACCTCGAGGACGCGGTCCTCGGCCTCGAGCGCCTCGACGCGGTTGGCGAGGTTGTCCTTGACCCGCTGCTCGTAGCCCGAGTAGGTGTGGACGACGTACCAGTCGCCGAGGAGGCGGGCGAGGTCCTTCTG
>JBKHEJ010000138.1:0-7428 GCA_046540855.1 Nitriliruptoraceae bacterium | reverse complement strand
AGAAGCACCGCCCACCGGGCGCGCCCGACTGGGTACGCCATGCCGCCATCCCGCGGGGGGCGTCGGGGGCTTCCATCGAGCACGTGGTGGCCGACAGCGCCGCGACGTTGGTCTACCTCGCGAACCTGGCCGCCATCGAGCTGCACGTCGGGCTCGCCCCCGTCCACACGCCGGACCAGCCCCGGGAGCTGATCTTCGACCTCGACCCGCCGCCGGGGGCCGAGGTGGCGGCCGCACGGCGGGCGAGTCGTCGGGTCCGCGCGGTGCTCGACGAGCTGGGCATGGCGTCCCGACTGAAGACGAGCGGATCGGCCGGGTTCCACGTCCACGTGCCCCTGGTGGGTACCTCGACGCAGGCGCTCGCACGCGACGTCGCGAGGGCCGTGGCCACGATCGCGGCGCGGCGCCACCCAGGTGAGCTGACCGTCGAGCACCGCCGTGCACGGCGGAGCGGCCGCGTCCTGATCGACTGGTTCCGCAACTCGCCGTCGCAGACCGCGATCGCGCCCTACAGCCTCCGCGCACTGCCCACCGCGCCGATCGCGACCCCGATCGCCTGGAGCGAGCTACCACGTGCATCCCCACGTCGGTGGACCCTTACCTCGCTCCCGCGTCGGTTGGCGCAGCAGGGGGATGCCTGGGGGGCGGCGGTACCGGCCAGCGACCTGCACACGCTGACCCCCGCGATCGCCGCGGCCCTGGACGAGAGCTCGTCCGCGGTCGCTCGCTGACGCCTCGACCGCCCCGGGCCTTCACAGGGTCCCGACCAGGTCACGCGGGGTGTCTACGACCCAGCTGGCGCCCGCCTCCCGCAGGGCCTGGCCGGAGAAGCCTCCGGTCCTCACCCCGATGGCCTCCATACCCAGACGGCGCGCTGATCGTGCGTCCCACGGCGCGTCCCCGACCATGCTGATCCGCTCGGGCGGCAGCGCCAGTTCCCCCGCCGCCGAGGCGAGCAGGTCCGGCGCCGGCTTCGAGGAGCTGACGTCGCTCGCGTCGACCACCCGCAGGTCCTCGCGACCGAGGGCGGACAGCAGCGCCTCGCGCGTCCGCGTCCCCGACGAGGTCGCGATGACGTAGGGCACGCCGCGCCGTTCGAGATCCTGGAGCAGCTCGAGCGCCCCGGGTGTCGGGCTGAGGTCGTCCGCGTGCGCGAGGAAGCGTTCGAGGTGGGCGTCGGAGAGCGCGTCCGGGTCGGGCACCTCGCCTACCAGCCAGGGGATGAGCCGGTCGCTGCCCAGCCCGATACCCGCGTGGATCCGCGCCGCGGGCACATCGAGACCGTGCTGGCGGAACGCCTCGTACCAGGCCAGGACGTGCTGGTACACCGAGTCGACGAGGGTCCCGTCGAGGTCCAGCACCACGCCCCGTGCCTCGCTGGCGGTCCCTGGTCCCTCTCCTTGGCTGCTCGGCCGGGACGGTCGGTCCTGAGGGTCCGGCAGCATGGTTCAGCCCTCCTGTGGCACGTCGTGGGGGTCGGGTTCGGCAGCAGCCTCGGTTGCGACGGCGTCGACCATCGAGGGCTCCGGGTCGGTCGGGGCGTGGCGGTCAGGTGGTGGCTGGGGAGGTCTCGGACGGTTGGTGCGCACCGATCCCGCGTACCGCACCGGGCCGCAGGTCCCCGGTCGGCGCGGCCTCGTGGAGCGCCCGCCGGTGGCGCTGCAGCATGTCCGCCCGCTCAGCGACCCCGTGGTGCCCGAGCTGCTCCTCGAGCTGGTGGCTGAGCCGGTCGAGCATCTCGAGCAGCACCTCCGCGAGGCCAGGGGCGGTGTCCATGAGCGGGCGCAAGGGCCCCAGAGCCGCCTCGGCGTAGTCCTCGAGCCGGGGCTGCTGGGTCCGCAGGAGCCGCCGACCGGCGTGGTCGGTTCGATCGACGCAGGGCAGGTCACGCAGCAGCAGTTCGCGGAGCACCACCCCGAGGTGGAAGATGGCGCTGCGTGCGGTCGTCGAGTCGCTGCTACTGGCGGTGGCCGCGCGCGTGATGATGTCCACGAGCTCGCCGATGCTGAAGGCGATGTCCTCGTCGAAGGAGGGCGCCGTTCCCAGGGTGATGGATCCCCGCAGCTGCTCGATGTCGACCTCGTCCGGCCGTGCCGTCCAGATGCGGACGAGCTGGGTGTCCTGGAAGACGAACGACCCCGGCCGGACCCGCAGCTCGATGGTCGCGTCCGGCGGTACGGCCCCGAGCAGCCGCTCCTCCTCGACGGAGCGCACCCACCCGCTGTCATGGGCGCCGAGGACCGCAGCGGGTGCCTCGGCCGGCCGCTGGGGGACGGCGGTGCTGCTGCCCACCCCGTCCGAGGTGCCCTCGCCGAGGGGTGGGTGGCTGGCGCGGATGTGCGCCACGGCCCGGTCGGAGATCTGACGGACCAAGCGTCCGATCTGACCGGCCCGTGCCGCGTTGTCGACGACCAGCACGATGGTGATCGGTACCGCGAGAGCGAGCGCGAACGCGAGCGTGGCGGCGAGGTGCGGGACGGTCCGCATGCCGGTGGGGTCCTCGGGGACCGCCCGCACGACGATCAGGACGTAGGCGATGGTCCCGATCAGGAAGGACATGGAGTGGCGCTGCACCGGATCGGAGAGGAACTGGGACACGACGCGCGGCAACGCCGGCTGTGAAGCCGTCTGCACGGTGAAGACCCTGATCCAGAAGACGACCGAGACCACGAACACGAAGCTCGTGCCGAGCCCGATCAGCGAGGACCGCGCCAAGGAGGGCCCGAGACGCAACCAGTCGGGGATGGCCTGCTCGCCGACCGCGGCGTCGACGAGCAGCATGGCGACCGCCACGGTGGCACCACCGACGATGTAGGCGAGGGGTGTCACGATCGCGTTGCCCTCGAGACGGCGAACGAGCCGTCGGGTCCGGGCGGCCGTGACGGGCGCGCCGTAGCGTGACGGGAGGGAAGGCATGGCTCGGCTCCAGACGCTGCACTGCCTGCACCGAGACGTACCGCCAGAACGACCCCTGCGCGCCGCAACGACATGGTCGTTCGGCCGCACGTGCCGCGGGCCGGGCCGAGCGGCCGAGGTCCGGCCGACCTCCGAGGTGCGTCCGTGGCGGTGTTGGCGAGGTCGCCGGGAGCTCTCGGGGGCGTGGTCGGCCGGGTGGACAGTGACGTGCCGACCCCGTGTGGTCAGCCTGGGGTGACCGGTACCCGATGCGGAAGGACGCGTGGTGCGCGCTCGAGGACCTCGACGAGCGGCCGCCGGCCGGCCGACCACGGCCTTCGGTGGCTTGCAGCGACGGCTCCGGCATCTGGTGCCTCCGCCGGTCCGCCGGGCCGACCTGTCGGTGTTCCGCACCGTCGCACGCACCGAGCTCCCGGTCGTCGGCCCGCTGCTCCCGCCGTTGTCACGGGCCGCGAACCGTTCACGTCTGTGGTTCGCCCTCGCCGGGCTCCTCGCCGTAAGGGGCGGCCGTGAGGGTCGTCGCGCCGCGGCACGCGGGGTGGCGGCGATCGGCCTGGCATCGGCGGTCACGAACCTGCCGATCAAGCTGCTCGCCGGCCGGGACCGTCCCGACCGTTCCGTCGTGCCGGAGATCCGCCACCTCGCGCGCGTCCCGAGCTCCACCTCCTTCCCCTCGGGGCACTCGGCCTCGGCCTTCGCCTTCGCCACGGCGGTCGGGCTCGAGCGGCCCCGGTTGCGCCCGGTGATGCTGCCGCTGGCAGCGGCGGTCGCCCTCTCCCGGGTGTACACCGGCGTCCACTACCCCGGCGACGTCCTGGTCGGCTCGGCGATCGGTGTCCTCCTCGCCCGCGCCACCCTGCGCGGCTGGCCGTTGCTCGATCGGGTGCCGGCCACCGCTGCGTCGGCCGAGGCGTCCGCGCCGCTCCCCGAGCGTGACGGCACGGGGGTCGTCCTGGTGGAGAACGTCGGCGCGGGTTCGGTCCTCACCCGCGGCGCTCGTGAACAGCTCCAGGCGGCGCTGCCCGGTCTGCACGGCGTCGAGGCCGAACCAGGCGAGGATCTGGCCGCGACCCTGGAGCGGGCCGCGGGCACGGCGCGCGTCCTGGCCACCGCCGGCGGTGATGGGACCTCGAGCGCGGGGGCGGCAGCGGCGCACCGTGCGGGGGTCGCGCTGGTCCCCGTGCCCACCGGCACCCTCAACCACCTCGCGCGCGATCTCGGGATCGACGGGGTCGCTGCCGCCGTCGCAGCCATCCGCGGGGGCCGGCTCATCAGGATGGATCTCGGTGTGATCGACGGACGGACCTTCGTCGATGCGGCGGCCGTCGGGGCCTACCCGCAGCTGCTCGCGTGGCGCGAGGCGCTGGAGCCGCGCGTCGGACGGTGGCCCGCCACCGCCCTCGTCCTGGCGCGCTTCGTCGTGCAGGGCGAGCCCTTCGAGGTCGCGATCGACGGACGGCCACGCCGTGTCTGGGCGGTGTTCGTCGGCAACGGCACCTACCTCGCGGACGGGATCGCCCCGACCCGACGGCGCCGGCTGGACGACGGGCTGCTCGACGTACGTCTGGTCGGCGCCGAACGGCGCTGGGCACGCAGCCGCCTGCTCCTGTCCCTGCTGTCCGGCCGTCTGCACGCGTCCGCGGTCTACGAACGGTGGACCGCGCCGCGGGTGCAGGTGCGCTCCCTGCAAGGACCGCTCCGGCTCGCGTGGGACGGCGAGTCCGCCCAGGGTCCCGAGGCGTTCACGATCGAGAAGCGTCCGCGGGCGCTCCTGCTGCTGCAGCCACCCGAGGCCGGCACGGCGTGAGGGCGAGGAGGCCTCCGGGGCGTGGGTACCGGCGCGCGCACCAGGGCTCGAGTCCGGCGACGACGGAAGCGACAAGCCAGTAACGTGCTGCGCACGATGCGCCGGTGGCCCGGTGTCGCTTCGTCAGGACGCCGGGTGCCCGGTCCCGGCTCGCTCGCGGTCGTCCCTCAGCTCGCGGCGAACAGGAACAAGGACGGCCACGGCATGCCCGGTAGCTCGCCCGGTCCCGCGCCCGCGCCGGCACTCAGGCCGACGTCGGTGCCCCGCCGGGCGTGGGTCGTGCTGGTGGCCGGGCTGCTGTCCAACTTCAGCATCGGCATCCTCTACACCTGGTCGAACCTGCGGGACGTGCTGCAGGCCTACGAGGAGTGGTCGGTCGGCCAGCTCACGGTCCCCTTCTCCATCGGTGGCCTGGTCTTCGCCTCGACCCTCATCGTCGCCGGGAGCCTCCAGGACCGGTTCGGCCCGCGACCGGTGATGCTCGCCGGGGTGGCGATGGTGGGGGGTGGCACCATGCTCAGCGCGCTCGTCACCCGCTCACCAGCGCTGTTCTTCCTCACCTTCGGGGTGCTGATCGGTGCCGGGATCGGGTTCGTCTACGCCTGTCCTCGGCAGGCGGCGATGAAGTGGTTCGACCCGTCGCGCCGAGGCATGGTCAACGGCGTCGTCGTGGCGGGGTTCGGCCTCGGGTCGTTGTGGATCGGACCGGTGCAGCTGTTCATGCTGGACGAGCTGGGCTGGTCCCTGGAGCGCACCCTGGTGGGGGTCGGGCTCCTGATCCTGGTGGTCGGCTTCCTCTGCTCGGCGTTGGTCGTCGACCCGCCTGCGGGCTACGTGCCACCCGATCCGCCGCAGCGCCGGACCGCCCGCCAGAGCGTCGCCCACCAGCTCGCTCCGAGCGTGTCGCTCCGCACGACCCTGCGGACCCCGCAGGCCTACCTCATCGTCGTGATCTTCGCCCTCGTCTCCTCCGCCGGAGCGTTCGTGCTCGCCAGCGTCACCGACGTCCTGCGCGTGCAGAGCGATGGTGGGGATCCAGCGCAGGTGATGATGCTGATCGGGGCCGCGGTCCCGGCTCTGGCCGTCGCCAACGGCGTCGGTCGCGTCGTCGGGGGGATCGGTTCGGACCGGCTCGGACGGATCGCCGCGCTGCACCTGATCCACGTGGGCTCCTTCGTCAACATGTTCCTCCTGCAGTTCTGGACCTCACCGTGGGTGCTCTTCGTCGCCTGCCTGATCGCGGCGGCGCTGTTCGGTGCGGTGCTGGCGGTGATCCCGTCGCTGGTCGCCGACTACTTCGGGCTGCAGGCCTACGGCGCGAACTACGGCTTCATCTTCCTCGGCTGGGGCCTGTCGCTGGTGATCGGCCCGACGATCGGCTCGGTCGTCCTGGAAGCCACGGGCGCCTACGTCGGGACCTACTACGCGGCCATGGGACTGCTCGCGGTGTCCGCGTACCTGGTGGTCAGGCTCGAGCCGCCCCGGTTCGACCCGATCCAGATCATCGATCCGGTGTACAAGCGCGAGGTGCTCGGGATGTCCGAGGAGCGCATCGCCGCCGAGGCTGCCCTGGCTAGGTCGGGCCCGGACGGGCGAGCACGTCCGTGACGGCAGCCGCGGCGGTAGGCTGAGGGCGCGACCGGGCAGCGCCTGCGGTGCGCACCGTGGACGGCCCGGCGCGACCTGGCGAGGAGCGACCCATGCCAGCCACGGGTGATCCGCCGGCGCGGGACGGCGACGGGCTGTCCTCCTTCGCCGAGGACCTGGAGGCGGGGTCCGCTCGCCGCCGACGCGGCACCGCCCGTCGGCGCGGTCGCGTCCTGCACGAGGGCGTCGTGCACGAGGACCACGGCCTGGCCGACTCTGGGAGCGGGCGGGCCAGGGTGCGCTCCGAAGCGCAGGAGGGTCCGGTCCCCGCGCGCGGCGACGCTGAGGTTGGACCCGGCAGCCTGCTCGGAGCCGACGGCACGCCGCTGCCGGCGGGGCAGGTGTCGGCCGCGGCGGACGACGCCGGGCCGACCCCGCGCGATCCGTCGGAGGGCGCGCACCAACCGGGCCCCTCGACCTCGGTCGTCGACCCGTCGGTGTTCCTGGTGATGGCCGTCCGCTCCTACCTCGATGGTCTGGACGCCTTCGGACCGGACGACCCGCGCACCGCTGACCGGCTGGCGCGGCTGCGCGAGACCCTCGCGGTCTACGACGGCGACGAGGGGACCTGACCGGGAGACCGGCGTCGGCGGCCTCGCGCTGCCGGGTCCAGGCTCGCGGTCGGAGGCCGACGACGGGACGCTCGAGCCCAGGGGGAGACGTGGAGGACGAGGACCAGCGCGAGGACCGCATCGCCGGCACGCTGCTCGGCCTGGCGGCCGGGGACGCGCTGGGAGCCGGCTACGAGTTCCGGTCCCCGCCCTTCGGCGAGGTCGCGATGATCGGCGGGGGGCTCGGCGACTTCGCGCCGGGCGAGTGGACCGACGACACCTCGATGGCGGTGTGCATCGCCGAGGTGGCGGCGGAGGGCACGTTGGACCTGGTCGCGATCGGCGAGCGGTTCCTGGCCTGGGCGCGTTCCGGACCGGCGGACATCGGGATCTCCACGCGGGCCGTGCTGGGCGCGGCCACCGACGCTGCGGACCTGCCGGCCGCCGCGCAGGCCTACCTCGCGGCCCACCCGAAGGGCGGGGCCGGCAACGGTGCGCTGATGCGCA
>JBKHEJ010000137.1:0-7449 GCA_046540855.1 Nitriliruptoraceae bacterium | reverse complement strand
CGGTTCCGGCCGCGCCGGCAAGGGTGCGGCGGGCAGGACGAAGGGCGGTGCCGGCTCGGGGGGCAGGGGCGGCGGCGGGGCGCGGGAGGACGCGGCGCCCGGGGCGATCCGCAGCCACCTCGGTGAGCGCCGCCGGGAGATCGGTGGGCTCGCGCTCATCCTCCTCGGGGTCCTCGCCGGGCTCGGCACCTACGCGGATGCCGCCGGCCCGGTGGGCGAGTTCCTCGAGGCCGTGGCCCTCGGCCTGCTCGGGCTGATCGGCTACGTCGTCCCGGTGCTGGTCACCTGGTTCGGCCTGCTGGTCGTGATCGGTCGCCCCGCCCCGGAGGTCGGTCGGATCGCCATCGGCGCCGTGCTGAGCCTCATCGGGGTCCTCGGTGGACTGCACCTGCTCGCGGAGTCGCCCGACCCGAGCGAGGGCATCCGGCTGCTGTGGCGCGCGGGTGGCCTGTTCGGCTGGCTGATCGCGACCCCGCTGGTGTGGGCGTTGTCGGTGTGGGGTGCGGTCGCGGTGCTGCTCGCGGTCCTGTTGCTCGGATCCCTCGTGATCACCGGGACGCCCTTCAGCCGCGTCCTGGAGCTGCTGCGCGGCGCGCTGCCCTCGCGCCGGGCGCGCCCGCACACCCCCGAGTCTGGGGCCGCGCCCGAGGATGAGGACCCGCCGGGCGGCCGTGCACGCCCGGCAGGTCACGCCGCGCCGGAGCCGGAAGGCACGACCGGCTCGCCCGGGACGCGGGTGCGCGCCACCCTGGCGGAGACCGACGTGTCGCAGCCGCCGCTGGCGCAGGGGTTGGTCGGCGACGATGCCGACGAGGGGTCGGTCGAAGGGCGGACCCCGGATCCGCCGGTGGAGCGCGCCCGTGTCGCCGACGAGGCGACCATCCGCAAGGCCGCGAAGGTGCGTCCGGTCGCCAGCACCGCCGACTACCGGCTGCCATCCCTGGACCTGCTCGCCTCCGGTCGCGTGGTCGGGCGGGACTCGGCGCGGGTCATCGAGGCCCAGATCGTCGCGCTGCAGGAGACCTTCGACCAGTTCGGCATCGACGCCACCGTCGCACGCTCCAGCCGCGGGCCGACCGTGACCCGGTTCGAGATCGAGCTCGGCCCCGGCGTCCAGGTGAAGAAGGTCGCCTCGATGGGGGACGACATCGCCTACGCGCTCGCGGCGCCGGACGTGCGCATCGTCGCGCCGATCCCGGGCAAGTCGGCGATCGGGGTGGAGGTCCCCAACCGGCAGCGGGACCTGATCACCCTCGGCGACATCCTGCGCAGCCCCGAGGCGACGCGCGATGCCCACCCGCTCACCGTCGCCCTCGGGGTCGACATCGCGGGGACGCCGGAACTGATCAACCTCGCGACCATGCCGCACCTGCTGGTCTCGGGGGCGACGGGCTCGGGCAAGTCGGTGACGCTGAACGGGATGATCTCCTCGGTGATCATGCGGGCCCGCCCGGACCAGGTGCGGATGATCCTGATCGACCCGAAGCGGGTGGAGCTGAACGCCTACGAGGGCGCCCCGCACCTGCTCTCGCCGGTGGTCACCGATCCGCGGCGCGCCGCGGACGCGGTCCAGTGGTGCGTGAAGGAGATGGAGCAGCGCTACGAGCTGCTCGCGCACCTCGGGTACCGCAACATCGACGGCTACAACGACGCGGTGGCGGCCGGCGAGGTGGCGACCCGGCCCGGGCCACCCGACGCGGACGGGCTGCCCACCGAGCTCGAGGCCCAGCCCCTGCCCTACATCCTGCTCGTGATCGACGAGCTCGCGGACCTCATGCTGGTCGCCCCCCGCGATGTCGAGGACGCGATCTGCCGCATCGCGCAGATGGCCCGGGCGGTCGGGATCCACATGGTCATCGCGACCCAGCGGCCCTCCGTGGACGTGATCACCGGGCTGATCAAGGCGAACATCCCCTCCCGGCTCGCGCTGCAGGTCGCCTCGCAGACCGACTCACGCACGATCATCGACATGAACGGCGCGGAGAAGCTGGTCGGCAAGGGCGACATGCTGTTCAAGCCGGCCAGCCAGGGCAAGCCCACCCGGCTGCAGGGCTGCTGGGTCACCGAGCGCGAGATCGCCGCCGCGGTCGCCTTCTGCAAGGGCCAACGCCAGGCCGAGTACGACGAGGGGGTCGTGAGGGAGGGCGCGGCTGCCGAGCAGGTCGACGCGCAGCGCAGCGGCGACGACGGCTCCGACGCAGCCCTGCTGCGGCGCGCGGCGGAGCAGGTCGTGGTCAGCGGGCTCGGCTCCACCTCGATGCTGCAGCGCAAGCTGAGGATCGGCTTCGCCCGGGCAGGTCGGCTCATGGACGAGCTCGAGGAGCTCGGTGTCGTCGGCCCGAACGAGGGCTCCAAGGCCCGCGAGGTGCTGTGGTCACCGGAGCAGCTCGAGGAGGCGCTCAGCCAGGGGTGGTTCTGACCGGTACCGCCCGAGCGCCCCGGTCCGTCCCGTCAGCGCCAGCGGAACTCGCCGGAGGCCTGCGGGCGTTCGCCCTTGAGCTGCCGGCGGCCGTTCGCGAGCGCGAGGCCGCCGCCGACCACGAGCGCCGCGAGCAGCACCAGGCCCACGCGGTCGCGCGGGGTCTCCGCCAGCGCGCGACGCCCGGTCTCCTCCTCGACGCTCTCCGTGACGGTCCCGTCGCCCGGTTCCTCGGCCGCCAGGGCGGGCACGGCGAGGAGCGTCAGCGCCAGCAGCGCGACGCAGGCGAGCAGTCCGAGGCGGGTTGAGGTGTTCATGGCGGCGCATGCTAGCTCCCCCGCGAGCGGGGGCGGAACCCGATCAGGCGCGAGGTGCGCCCGGGCGTTCCCGGCCGTAGGCTGGCGCTCACGCCGACCTGCGATGGCCAGCACCGACGCCGGCCCCGGTGGGTGGCAGGGTCGATGGAGGACCATGGCCGAGGACGAGGCGACGACGGGCATCGGGGCCGCCCTCAGGGAGGCCCGCCAGGCGCAGGGCCGCTCGCTGGAGGATGTGGCCCTGACCCTGCGTGCCCGCGTCGCTCAGCTCCAAGCCCTGGAGGACGAGCGCTTCGGCAGCTTCGGTGGGGACGTGTACGCCAAGGGGTTCCTGCGCAGCTACGCCCAGGAGCTCGGCCTCGACCCGGCGCCGCTGCTCGACACCTTCCGGCGCGAGGTCAGCCACGACGACGTGCACGCCGCGGTCCTGGTCAAGGACGTCGGCACGCCCAAGCCCTCGCGCGGGGCGCCTCCCGCCTGGATCGGGTGGCTGCTCGCCGTCGTCGTCGTCGCTGCCGGGCTCGCCGTGCTCGGCACGACCGATGGACGCTCCCCGGATCAGGCCGACCCGGATGAGCCCGTCGGACCGCCGCCGGTGACCGCGGAACCCGACGAGGAGGACCCGGACGAGGAGGATGCCGAGGAGCCGGAACCGGAGCCTGAGCCTGAGCCCGAGCCGGAGCCGGAGCCGGAGCCGGAGCCGACCGGCGTCGACCTCCTGCTGGCCTTCGAGGCCACCTCCTGGATCCGGGTCATCGCCGATGACACCCCCGTGCTCGAGCAGGAGATCGCCCCGGGTGAGACCCTGCGGTTCGAGGCCGAGGAGCGCATCGAGATCCGCTTCGGGAACCCGGGCGGGGTGCGGGTGACCCTCAACGGCGAGGACCTCGGACCGCCCGGTGAGCCGGGGCAGCCCGTCACGCTGCTGTTCACCCGCGACGGCGTCGAGGAACCCGCACCCGCCTGACCGCGATCCGCGCGGCGTCGCGGCCGTCGTCGCACGAGGACCCCCCGAAAGGCCCCGTCCGTGTCCACCTCCGCCGCCGGCACGATCGGGGCACCAGGTGCGCCGGTGCGTCAGGCCGCGCCGAAGGTCGCCATCGTCACCCTCGGGTGCGGCCGCAACGAGGTCGACAGCGAGCAGCTCGCCGGCCTGTTCCACCGCGACGGCAGCGAGGTCGTCGTCGACCCGGCCGATGCCGAGGTGGTCCTGGTCAACACCTGCACCTTCATCGCCCCGGCCAAGCAGGAGTCGATCGACACGATCCTGGCGGCCTGCCAGCTCAAGCGGGAGGGCGCTCGAGCCGTGCTCGTCGTGGGCTGCATGGCCCAGCGCTACCCGGCGGAGCTGGCCGAGGCGATCCCGGAGGCCGACGCCATCGTCGGCTTCGACGGCTACCCGCGCCTGCCGGCGATCGTCGACGACGTCCTGGCCGGCCGGCACACGGCGCGGGTGCTCGGGGTCGCCCCCGCCCACCCGGGTTCCCGGCCAGGAGCCGCGGGGCGCCGCGACCTGCCGCTGCTCGCAGGCCCCGCGGCCGCCGTCCAGGACGAGCTGGACCGGATCCCGGCCAGCGGCCCCCGCTTCCCGCTGCGCCACCTCGACGGCAGCACCGGCCCCCGGTCCTGGGCCTACCTGAAGATCGCCTCGGGGTGCGATCGCGTCTGCACCTTCTGCGCGATCCCCTCCTTCCGCGGACGCTTCCGGTCCCGGCCGCTGGACGAGCTCGTGGCCGAGGCCCGCTGGCTGGCGGCGCAGGGCATCCGCGAGCTGGTGCTCGTGAGCGAGAACACCACCTCGTGGGGCAAGGACCTCCCCGGCGGCCGGCGCTCGCAGCCTGGCCTGCTGGACGCCCTCGCCGAGGTGGAGGGCATCGAGCGGTTGCGGCTGATGTACCTGCAGCCCGCCGAGCTCACCGACGAGCTGCTGGTGGCCATCACCACCCACCCCAAGGTCGCGAGCTACCTCGACCTCTCGCTCCAGCACGTCTCCGGGCCGGTCGTCGCGCGCATGGGCCGGTCGGGGGACGAGGAGCGGTTCGCGGCCGTGGTCGCCCGGGCCCGTGAGCTGGACCCGGACGTCGTCCTGCGCTCGAGCTTCATCCTCGCCTTCCCCGGCGAGACCGAGCAGGACGTCGCCCGGCTCGAGCGCTTCCTCACCGAGCAGCGCCTGGACTGGGCCGGCTTCTTCGCCTTCAGCGTCGAGGATGGCACGCCGTCGGCGACCCTGCCGGACCAGGTGCCTGCCGCGGTGGCGCTCGAGCGGTTGCGGCACGTGGCCTCGGTGCAGGAGCGCGTGGCGGATGCCGCCGCGCGCCGCTTCGTCGGCCGCCGCCTCGAGGTGCTCGTCGACGAGGCCAGCGAGGAGGACGGCAGCGTCGGCCGCAGCTTCCGCGAAGCCCCCGACACCGACGGCGAGGTGACCCTCACCGCCCCCGACGGCCGGCCCGCCGTGCTGCCCGTGGGTCGCATCGTCACCGCTCGTGTGCTCGACTCCGTGGGCGTGGATCTGGTGGCCGAGGTCGATCCGGTGGTGGCAGGAGGCGAGGGTGGCTGAGCCGAACGGGCCGGGCGAGCACCCGGGCGAGCTCGGCGCGGACGAGCGGACCGCGCGGCAGCCTGCGGCCCGTGACCCGATCCTCTCCCGTCAGGCGCTCAACCTCCCCAACGCCTTCACCTTCCTGCGCGCCCTGCTCGTGCCGGTGGTCCTGTGGCTCCTCCTCGTCGACAGCACGGCCGCCCGCTGGTGGGCCTTCGCGATCTTCACCGTCGCGGCCCTCACCGACACCGCCGACGGCTGGGTGGCGCGCCGCTACGGCCGGGTCACCCCCTTCGGGCAGCTCGCGGACCCGCTCGCCGACAAGCTGCTGGTGATCGGCGTGCTCGCCTCCCTGGCTCTGGTGGATCAGGTGCCCTGGTGGGCGGTCGCGGTCATCGTGGCCCGCGAGGTCGCCGTCACGGTCCTGCGCACGCGGCTCGTGCAGGGGCTCGGGCTGGTGATGCCCGCGAGCCACGCCGGCAAGGTCAAAGCGGTCGCCCAGATGATCGCGATCGGCGCGTACCTGCTCCCGGTCCTGGACGGGCTCGTCCCCGACCTGCTGCTCTACCTCGCGGTGGTGCTCACGATCTGGTCCGGCGTCGACTACGCCTTCCAGGCGGGTCGGCTCGCCCGGGCCGCCCGTTCCGAGCGGGGTGCGGCGGAGGCCCGATGACGCCCCGTGCGGCGGTCCTCTCGGTCGGCAGCGAGCTGCTGCTCGGTGACCTCACCGACACGAACGCGACCTGGGTGAGCCGGCGCCTGACCGAGCTGGGCGTCGAGGTGGTGGGCCACCACGCGGTCGGTGACGACCTCGACCGGCTCGTCGCCGCCGTGACCAGGCTCGCCGCCGAGGTGGATCTCGTCGTGGTCGGCGGTGGGCTCGGGCCGACCGTGGACGACCTGACCCGCGACGCCCTGGCGGTCGCGGCCGGTGTGCCCTTGGAGGATCGGCCGGAGCTCGCCGAGGAGCTCACCGCCCGGTTCGCCGCGATGGGGCGGCGCATGGCCGCCCAGAACCTCCGGCAGGCGCGCCTGCCCGCCGGGGCGCGGGCCATCCCGCCGGTCGGCACCGCACCGGGTCTGCACCTCGAGCTCGCCGGCACCCACGTCGTCGCCCTGCCCGGGGTGCCCTGGGAGCTGCAGGCGCTGTTCGACGCGGCGGTCGTGCCGCTGGTGGTGGAGCTGACCGGGGGCGGGGTGACCCTGACGCGGGTCCTCCACGTCGCCGGACGGGGGGAGTCCGACGTCGCCGAGGTGGTCGAGCCCCTGGTGGAGGGTCGCGAGGGCGTCGTGCTGTCCTTCCTCGCCAAGGCCCACGAGATCCAGGTCCGCCTCACCGTCAACGACCGCGACCGGGCTCGGGCCCTGGCGCGCTCCGAGCCGCTGGTCGAGGAGCTCATGGCCGCCCTGGGGGAGGCGGTCGTCGGCGTGGACGACGAGGACCTCGAGACCGCGGTCGTGCGGCTGCTGGCCGCTCGTGGTCGCACCGTCGCCACCGCGGAGTCGGTGACCGGGGGTGCCATCGCGGCGCGCCTGGCCCGGGTGCCGGGCGCCTCCGAGGTGCTCACCGGCGGCGCGGTGGTCTACCAGCGCCACGCGAAGGAGCAGGTGCTCGGGCTGCCGGCACGCCTCCTCGAGGAGCACGGCACGGTGTCCGAGGTCACGACCCGGGCGCTCGCGGAGGCGGCACGGGCCCGGTTCGGCAGCGACCACGCCCTGGCGGTCACCGGGGTCGCCGGCCCGTCACAGGTGGACGGGCTGCCGGTCGGGACCGCCTTCTGGGCCCTGGCCAGCCCCACGGCCGGGACGGAGGTCCACGGCCGGCGCATCCCGGGCGACCGCACCCAGGTCATCGCCCGTGTCGGCACCGCCGCGCTGGACCTCCTGCGGCGCCGGTTGAGCGCCCCGCCGGCGTGAGCGAGCGGACCTTCGTGGCGCTCGGGCTGCCGGACGAGCCGCGCGCCCGGCTCGCCGCGGCCACCGCCTGGCTGCGCGGTCAGGGTCGCGGCCTGCGTCCCACGGCACCCGACGGCTGGCACCTGACCCTCGCCTTCCTCGGGCCGCTCGACGAGGACGGCCAGCGCGCGGTCGCCAGCCGCCTCGCGCGTGTGGTCGCGCGGGCGGCCCCGACGCCGGCGCCGTGGCTGGAGCTGGACCGCGCGGACCGGTTCGGC
>JBKHEJ010000136.1:0-7503 GCA_046540855.1 Nitriliruptoraceae bacterium | reverse complement strand
GGCTGCGGGGCGGCTGCTGCCGCGGGGCCGGTGCGGTGCTCAGGGGGTGCTCCTCGTCTCCTCGGTGGCGACGGCGGCCAGCCACGCGTCGTCGAGCCAGCCTCGTGCCACCTCGACGGCCGGACCGGTCATGGTGACCGATCCGGCCCCGTCATGCTCGATGTCCAGGCGTCCACCGGGGAGATCGACCTGCACGTGCGTGTCGACCAGGCCCAGTCGCTGCAGGGCGACGACCGTGGCGCACGCGCCCGTGCCGCACGCGGCGGTCTCACCCACCCCGCGCTCCCACACCCGCAGCCGCACCCGCTCGCCGGTCACCACCTCGGCGAAGGAGATGTTGGCGCCCGCGGGGAAGCGCGGGTCGCGCTCCAGCCGCGGTCCGAGGCTGGCGACCGGCGCGGTGTCGACGTCGTCCACGAGGGTCACCCCGTGGGGGTTGCCCATCGAGACCACGCTCAGCGTGACGGTCTCACCGTCGACGTCGAGGTGGTGGCGCGGCGCGTCGGGCTGTGCGGTGACGAAGGGCACCGCCGCCGCCTCGAGCACCGGCGGCCCCATGTCCACCGCGACCCGGCTCACCCGACCGTCCGGGTGCCGCTGCACGACCCGGACGGGCTTGACCCCCGCCGGGGTGCCGACCCGCACGAGATCGGGTTCGGTCGGGACGATCAGGCCGTGGTCGAGCACGTGCTTGGCCACCACCCGGACCCCGTTGCCGCACATCTCGACGATGCTGCCGTCGGCGTTGCGGTAGTCCATGACCACGTCGGCGTCCGTCCCGCCGGGAGCCAGCCGGATGACCCCGTCCGCTCCCAGACCACGGCGGCGGTCGGCCAGGGCGCGCACAAGCGCGGCCGGGAGCTCGAGCCGGTCGTCGAGATCCTCGAGCAGCACGAAGTCGTTGGCGGTGCCGTGCGCGAGGGTGAACTCCATCCCGACAGGGTAGGGGGCGGCCGGGCCGCGCGGCAGGCGAGCGACGGTGGCCGCCGCCGCGCGCTCAGCGCCGAAGCAGGCGCGCGACCGCCTCCTCCACGCTGCTGACCGGCACCGCGCGTGGATCGGCCCGGAACCAGCTGCGCTGCCGCCGCGCGTAACGCCAGGTGCGGCGCGCGATGCGCTCGGCGAGGTCCTCGCGCGACGCCAGGCCGTCGAGGACCGCAGCGGCCTCGGCGTAGCCGATCGCCTGGGCCGCGGTGCGCGACAGGGGCCCGTCGGCGCGCAGGCGCGCCAGCTCCTCCACGAGCCCGGCCTGCACCATCCGCTCCGCCCGGTCCCGGATGCGCTCGCGCAGGGTCTGGCTGCCCGGGTCGAGCAGCACCACCTCGAGGTCGGGGTAGATCGAGTCGTAGCGGTCGTAGCCGTCGTCGAAGGAGGAGAAGGGCACCCCGGTCAGCTCGAGCACCTCGAGGGCGCGGACGGTGCGCCGCAGGTTGCCCGGCTCGATCCGCTCGGCTGCCGCTGGATCCTGCGCACGCAGGTGGGCGTGCGCCGCGACCGCGTCCGAGCGCCACCGGTCCTCGATGCGAGCGCGCACCACGGGGTCCGTCGGTGGGAAGCGCAGCGGGTCGACGACCGCACGGAAGTACAGCCCGGAGCCGCCGACCAGCAGCGGGGTGGCACCCCGGCCCCGGATCTCGTCGATCGCGGCTCGGGCCCGGGCGCGGAAGGCCGCCACGCTGAGCTCCTCGTGGGGCTCGAGCACGTCGACGAGGTGGTGGGGGATCAGACCCCGGTCGGCGGGCGAGGGCGTGGCCGTGCCGATGTCCATCCCGCGGTACACGGTGAAGGCGTCGACCGCGACGATCTCGGTGGCCTGGCCGGATGCCACCCGTGCGCGCGCTGCCTGCAGGGCGGCCGCCGACTTGCCCCCGGCGGTGGGGCCGACGAGAGCGAGGAGCGGCACGGGACCTCCGGGACGGGGACCGAGCTGCGACGGTAGGTGGTCGCCCGCGCGGTGACGAACCGCCGGCTCGCGCTCACGCGCGGGAACGGCCCGCGGCAACGGAGGGGGCCCGCCGACCACCGCCGGCGGGCCCCCTCGGTGTGGTCACCGCCTCACACGCGGGCCGGCAGCTCCTCCTCGGCCAGGTGCTCGTAGCCGTCGACCTCGAAGCCTTCGGCGACCGACCGGGCGGTCGCGACCTTGCCGAGCAGGATCCCGTAGATGATCTTCGAGAGCACGTCGGCGATGGTGAAGATGTAGGTGCGGGTCACCGCACCGGCTGCGCTCTGCCCGAAGTCGCCCAGCATCGGGACGATGTAGGCGACGATGTACAGGTTCCAGGAGAACATGAACAGGTACCGGATCGAGCGCATCGTGGAGCGGGCCTGACCGGGCAGGTAGCTGAGGGACTCGCCGGTCAGCCGCCAGAAGATGGCCGTGAAGTAGATGAACGGGATGGTCGCCGCGATCCCCCACCAGATGAGCGCCCCGAGCGGGTCCGCGACCTCGTAGAACTGCCCCACGTAGCCGAGGATGACCATCAGCGCGCCGGCGCCGCCCAGCTTGAGGCGGTAGCCGAGGATGTCGGGCTTGGCGATGTTGAGCACGAACAGGCTCTGGGTCAGCAGCAGCGGGACGTCGATGAGCCAGTTGAAGTAGCGGAAGCCGTGGTTGTAGGTCGCCTCACCGAGGACGTAGAGCCCGAGCTCGCTATCGAACACGAAGGCCTGGTTGAGCGAGATGTCGAGGCGCAGCAGCAGCAGTGCCGCGGACAGCATGACCACCACCGACATGGTGGTCATGGACCGGTACCGGGGCGCCACGTTCCGGCGCGTGAGGATGAAGTAGGCCAGCCCCGCGAAGTGCGCGGCGTAGCCGATCGTCAGCACGGTGGAGATGAGGTCGAACTGTGCCGGGGTGAACTCGACGACGTTCTCGAGGTTCCACAGCATGGTGGAGGCCTTTCCCTGGGGGTCGCATGGGCGATGCGTTCCGAGCCTCCGCGCTCGTGCTCCGGGGCCAGCCTCGCCGGCACCGGTCGGGGCTGAACCACCCCGTCACATCGCGAGACGTTCGTCACGGCCTCGTGGGCCGGATGACCCTCAGGCGCTGGGAACGGTCGGAGCTACGGGCAGGGTTCGACCCTGCGGCGCCGTCACGAGGGTGTCGTTGCGCCAGGAGTCACCGCGGGCCAGCGCATCGGCCGTCGCCCGGCCTGCGGCGGTGCGTCGCACCTGCACGACCGGACCCGACAGCGCGTAGTTGGTGGCGGCCTCGACCACCTCGACGGTGACGAGGTCGCCGGGGGCGTAGGCCGGCGCCTGGCCGGGGCCGTAGCTCGCGGCCGGGAGGTGCACGAGGTGGTTCCCGCGCGTGCGACCGGACCACCGCGACGGGTCGGTCCGCGAGGGCGACTCGATCAGCAGCTCCTGCGCGGTGCCGACGAGGCGCTCGTGGGCCTGGTGGGAGTGGGCGCGCACGAGGGGCTCGAGCCGCTGGTAGCGATCGCGGACCACCTCGGCGGGCACGAACTCCTCCCTGCGCTCGGCTGCCGGGGTGCCGGGCCGGGGGGAGTACTGGAAGGTGAAGGCCTGATCGAACCGGACGGCCTCGACCACGTCGAGGGTGGCCTGGAAGTCCTCCTCGGTCTCACCGGGGAAGCCGACGATGATGTCGGTGGTCAGGGCCGCGTCCGGGAGCAGCTCCCGGGTGCGCTCCACGAGGGTGAGGTAGCGGCGCTGGCGGTAGGAGCGGCGCATGGCTCGAAGCACGCGGTCCGAGCCGGACTGCAGGGGCAGGTGCAGGTGCGGCATCACGTTGGGCGTCTCGGCCATCGCCCGCAGCACCTCCTCGGTGAAGTCCCGGGGGTGGGGGGAGGTGAACCGGACCCGCTCGAGCCCATCCACGCCACCGAGCTCGCGGAGGAGGTCCGCGAAGCGGCTCGCGCCGTACAGGTCCCGGCCGTAGGAGTTGACGTTCTGGCCGAGGAGGGTGACCTCGAGGACGCCATCGGCGACCAGACGCTCCACCTCGGCGACGATCTCGCCGGGCCGCCGGGACCGCTCCGGCCCCCGCAGCGCCGGCACGATGCAGAAGGTGCAGCGGTTGTCGCACCCCACGGAGATGGACACCCACGCGTGATGACGGACCTCGCGCTTGGCCGGCAGCGCCGAGGGGAAGGTCTCGAGCTGCTCGACGAGCTCGACCACGGGGACCTCCGCGGAGTCCGCCTGGGCCAGCAGGCGGGGCAGGTCCGGCAGGTTGTGCGTGCCGTAGACGACGTCGACCCAGGGGGCGCGCTCGGCGACGGT
This sequence comes from Nitriliruptoraceae bacterium, assembly GCA_046540855.1. Lineage (GTDB taxonomy): Bacteria > Actinomycetota > Nitriliruptoria > Nitriliruptorales > Nitriliruptoraceae > T1Sed10-7. Next base: position 3,249 of record JBKHEJ010000136.1, on the reverse strand, counting down.
GTCGCCGTCCTTCTGGGCCAGGCAGCCGCCGACGACGATGGTCAGGTCCTGCCCCGCCTCGCGGCGTCGCTGCTTCGTGGCCTTGAGGTGGCCGAGCGTCCCGTACAGCCGGTTGTCGGCGTTCTCACGCACCGCGCAGGTGTTGAGCAGGACGAGATCGGCCTCCTCCACCTCGCTCGTCGGGCGGTACCCGAGGGTCTCGAGGAGACCGGCGGCGCGGCCGGAGTCGTGCTCGTTCATCTGGCACCCGAAGGTACGTACGTGGTAGCGCCGGCCGTTGCGTGATGCCGTCATGCTGATGATCCCACCGAGAGCCTGTGCGGAGCGGTCAGGCTATCCGGGACCACCGCGCGCGAGCGCGCGCCCTCTGCCGCGTCCGCCCGACGGCGCCGGGGCCGAACGGACCTACCGCGTCGGAACGCGGCTCGCCACTATAAGTAGCGACAAACCACGTTCCGTTAGTACGCGGCAGGGAGGTTCGCGCCCAGGTATGGACCGAGCCGGAGGACGACGATGGGGACCGCGAGCACGCGACGGCGGGCCAGCCTGCGGACGCCCATCGTCCTCGCGCTGCTGGTCGCGGCGCTGGTGCCGCTGGTGGTGGCGGCCACGATCGGTGTCAGCACCCAGCGGGCCGCGCTGAACGCACGGGTCGAGGACGACCTCGTGCAGTACGCCGACTCCCAGGTGGCCCGCGCGGCGCTGATCGCCGAGCGAGGTGAGGCGCTGGGGCAGCTCGTCGTGAGCCGGACCCTGCTGCGGGAGCTGGTCGCCGAGGCGGTCGGGGAGCCACCCGGTGACCGCGACCGGATCGTGACGATCCTCGACGACGCGCGCGATGCCTCGACGGGCCTGACCTCCATCGTCCTGCTGCGCACCGACGGCACACCGCTCGCCCGGACCAGCGGTGGTGGTGCACCGTCGCTGCCGGCGAGGGTGGTGGAACAGGCGCAGCAGGTCGCCGCCACCGGGGAGGCCGTGACGGACCTGCAGCCCGGGACCGACGCCCCGGTCTGGTCGCGCCTGGCGCCGATGGTCCAGGACGACGTCGTCGTGGCCGTGGCCCTGCTCGACCTCGACCCCTCACCGCTGGCGGGGCTGGTCGCACCACCCGCGGACGAGGCGGACACGAGCCCTAGGATCGTCACGAACCTGTACGTCGCGGGCCCCGATGGCCGTGCCGTGGTCGTCGACGGGGAGGGTGCCTGCGGCCCCGATGCCGCGGTGGGCGGGACCTGCCAGGAGGCCGCCGAGGCCGCACTCGCCGGGGACCCCTCGGTCCTCCACGATCTCGAGGACGGTGCCGGCGAGCCGCTCGTCGCCGCGACCCGGTCGGTCCCCGAGCACGGGCTCGGGCTGGTGGTCTCCCTGCCCTCCCGCCAGCTGCTCGCGCCGGTCACCCGGGCATCCTGGACCCTGGCCGGGCTGTTCCTGGTGGTCGGCGTCCTCGCCGCAGCGGTGGCGGTCCTGCTCGGGCGCCGGCTGACCCGCCCGATCCGCGACCTGCAGGAGGCGGCGGCACGCATCGCCGACGGCGACCTGCGGGCGGAGCTTCCCGCCCGGGCTCCTGGCGAGCTCGAGGGACTCCGGCGCAGCTTCCACTCCCTGACGACCGCTGTGGCCACCGAGCGGGCGATCCAGGAGGGCCGCTACCGCGATCTGGAGATGCTGACCCACGCGATGGCCCACGACCTCAAGGGCCCCTTGACGGTCATCCGGGGCATGCTCGAGCTCCTCGTGCGTCAACAGGTGGGCGATGACGCCCGGCGGCGGTTGCTGCTCGAACGCAGCCTCGCCTCAGCCCTGCGGATGCAGCGGCTGATCGACGACCTGCTCTCTTTGATGCAGGCGATCGGCGGCCCCCTCGACCGCGAGGACGTCGCCCTCGAGGACGTCGTCGCCGCGGCCGTGGACGAGCTCGACCTCGCCGCGGTGAGCGAGGTCGAGCCGCTGCCGACGGTCCGCGGCGAGCGCACCCTGCTCGACCAGATCGTGCTGAACCTGCTCGACAACGCCGCGCGCTACCACGCTCCCGGGCAGCAACCCCGGATCCGGGTGAGCACGGGCACACGACGTGACGGACTCGTCGCGCTGCTGATCGACGACGCCGGCATCGGCATCCCCGCGGAGCGCCGACAGGAGATGCTGGAGACCTTCGCACGTGGCGACCACGACGACGGCAGCGACGGCACCGGGCTCGGGCTCCCGATCGCCAAGCGCGTCGCCGAGCGCCACGGCGGGAGCATCGTGCTGGAGGACTCGCCCCTGGGCGGGGTGCGGGTCGTCGTCTGGTTGCCGGAGGCAGCGTCGCCCGACGCCGACGAGGGCGCGCCCTCAGTCCTCTGAGACCGCGGAGGTGTAGCGGCCGCGCTGCTCGTGGTGCTCGGGGACCACATCGTCGCGGTGAGAGCCGCGCCCGGCCGCCACGGCCCCGAGCCCGAGCAGTCCGACGATCGCGGCCGACAGCCCGCCCGAGGGGGTGAGGACGAAGACGACGACGAGCACGGTGAGCGTCAGGTACCCGAGCATCGCCCGGACGCTGGAGCGACCGACGAAGAGTGCCGCAGCCAGCACCAGGCCGGGGATCCCGATGAGCAACCAGGTCTGCAGCAGATCCACGGTGCGCCGCCCTTCCGCGATGGCGCTCCTCAGGCTAGCGAAGCACCGGCGGCGCACCGCAGCCGGCAGAGGTCACCGCCCGGCGGTCCGCTCGGGGTCGCGACTGGCGAACACCGCGGAACGGGACACCTTGCGGGCCAGGGCCTGCGGGTAGCCCCGCCGAGCGACGTAGGCTAAGACCCGGCGGTAGGCCGTCTCGGCGTCCACACCGGTCAGGCGCTCGGCTCGCTGCGCCGCCACGGCGAAGGCGGCGGCCTCCTGGTCCTCCCCCTCCACCGCCGCGAGCACCCGGTCCAGGGTGGCGCGCTCGAACCCGCGTGCCGCGAGGTCCCGACGGATGCGGGCCGGCGCGTGACCGGCCCGGCGGCGCTCCTCGACCAAGGCCTGGGCCATGGCGTCGTCATCGACGAGCCGCTCCCGCCTCGCGCGCTGCAGGGCCAGACGGCGCACCTCGTCGGGCACACCGCGTTCAGCGAGCTTGGTGTCGAGCCGCCCTTCGGCCTGCGGGACCGCGGCCGTGGAGCGGCGGATGAACGCGACCGCGCGGGCGACGTCATCCTCCAGCCCCTCTCGGGTGACGGGGGCCGCGTGCCGCTCGGCTGCGGCGAGCTCCGTATCACGCGCCGCCTG
>JBKHEJ010000135.1:0-7517 GCA_046540855.1 Nitriliruptoraceae bacterium | reverse complement strand
GGCGGTGCAGGCGCTGAGCGCGGCCGCGACCGCTGCGGCGCTGCCCGGTCGGCGGGCCGGGTCACGGTCGGTCGCGGCGAGCACGAGCCGGTCGAGCGGGCCTGCCAGCGACGGGTCGCTGGCCGAGGGGGGCGGGACCGGGCGGTCGACGTGCGCCATGGCGGTGGCGAAGGGGGTGTCCGCTTGGTGGGGCACCGTCCCGGTCAGGCACTCGTACAGGATGATGCCGAGGGCGTAGACGTCCGCGGTCGCCGTCAGCGCGCGGCCCTGCACCGCCTCGGGTGCGAGGTAGTGGGGTGAGCCCACCAGCACCTCGGGACCGAAGGTGGACGTCGCGCTGGCCGCGGCCCGGGCCAGGCCGAAGTCGGTGACCCGGACCGTGCCGTCACGGCCGATGAGGAGGTTCTCGGGCTTGACGTCGCGGTGCACGAGCCCGGCGTCGTGCGCGGCCTGGAGCCCGGCGGCGGCCGGTCCGAGGACCGCCAGGGTCTCGGCGGCGTCCAGCCGCCCCCGGGCGCGCAGGATCTCGCGCAGCGACACCCCGTCCACCAGCTGGAGCACGAGGTAGGCGCCGGCCTCCTCCTCGCCCCAGTCGTGGACCGCGACGATGTTCGGATGGTCCAGGCCCGCCGCCGCGCGGGCCTCACGCCGGAACCGGGCCAGGAAGGACGGGTCGTTGGCGAGCTCGGGGTGGAGCAGCTTCACCGCGACCCTGCGGTCCAGGACCTCGTCATGGGCCCGGTAGACGACCGCCATGCCGCCGCGCCCCACGACGTCGCCGAGCAGGTAGCGGCCGCCCAGGCGCCGCTGGGTGCGCGAGGCGGTCGTGCTCGGGAGCTCGTTCACGGCCCGGAGGGTACGGCAGCGACCCGGCGGTCACGCGGAGGCTGGCGTGCGGGGTGCGGCGCGGTGCCGCCGACGCCTCCCGGGGCGGGTGCCACCGCCCGGGCGGGACCGGGGCTGCACGGTCCGCTCGTGGTCAGCAGGAGCCGTCCGCCTGGCACCGGTCGAGCCGGTCGCGGACCGTCACGATCAGGGTGCGCAGCTCCTCGATCTCGCTGGCAGCTGAGTCCACGCGGCCGTCGAGGGTGCCGAGGCGCGCGTCGAGGTCGGCGGTCGCGCGCTGCTGCGCGGCGGCGGCTGCCTCGAGCTCGGCCCGGAGCTCATCGGCGACGGCCGCGAGCTCCTCCTCGATCACGGTGACCGCGTCCAGCAGCAGGGCCACGTCCGCGAGCGCGTCCTCGAGCTCCGTGGTGGTGGTCGACAGGGTCGCGGTCACCTCGGACAGGTCCTCCTCCAACGTCCCGACCGTCCCCTCCAGGGTCCCGACCGTCCCCTCCAGCGCCGTGAGCTGCTCCTCGGTGCGCGACCCGGCCAGGGTCTCGGCGAGCGTCTCCTCCAGGACGGCGACCCGCTCCTCGAGCGCCGCCACCTCCTCGGAAGCCGGGGAGGTGCAGGCGGTCAGCCAGACCGCGGCCAGGGCCGGCAGCGTCCAGGTGCGGATCCCGCCCCGGGTAGCCTGCCCGCGACCCACCGGGCGAGCAGGGGATCTTCGGGCGATGGCCGAGACGAGCCGGTTCGAGGACGAGCTGCGGGCGCTCGGCTTCCGCCCCCAGGGCGCGAGCCGACGGGGCGGACGCATGTGGTCGCTGGTGCTCAACCGCTTCCTCACCTTCGTCCTCCATGGCTACGACGACGCCGTCCTGCTCACCTGGTCCTTCGCGCTCGGGGAGTTCCTCGAGGAGCGGGGCTGGCGCACCAGCGTCACCGACGCCTCGGTCGTCGAGCTCTACCCCCAGGCCGACGTCCGGCTCGACCCGGACATCGACGCGGTCGGGGCGGAGATCACCCGGGTGCTCGCCTCGCTCCGGCTCGACCTCGGCGAGCTGTCGCTGTGAGCGACGCGGGCTCAGGCATGGCCGGGGTGCTCGCTCCTGCCGTGGTCGTGCTCGGCCACCGCGCACCCGTCGGGGCCGCAGCCCGGTAGGCCCCGGGCACGCCGCAGGATCTGGGGTGGCAGCAGACCGACGTCCTGGCTCGCGAGCCGCTCACCGCGCGCGCCGGCGACCAGCATGCCCCGCAGCGCGGAGCCGCCGACCACCACCACCTCGACGGCGAAGGCGGCCAGCAGGGCCAGGCCCACGAGCTCGGCGAGCAGGGCGAGCTCGGCTCGGCCGCGGGCCAGCGAGACGAGCCCGAAGGCCACCACCACGAGCAGGCCGAGCGCCACCAGGATCCGACGGAGCCGACGGGCCGTGCCTGTCCACTCGATGAGGCCGCCCCCGTCCGTGCCGGTCACGAGCCGGCCGCCTCGCGGCTCGGGAGCTCGGGCAGCTGCTCGAGCTCGGCGGTGAGCGCGTCGAGGTCGAGGATGTTGTCCCAGCGTTCGACGATGCGCCCGTCGGCGCCGATCAGGAACACCCACGGCTCGTTGCCGCCGGTCTCGGTCTGGATGAACGCCGCGGCGGCCTCGTTCAGGGTCTGGGTGTCGAAGTCCTCCCAGACCTCGAGGTGGATGAAGTCGGCGCGGTCGTCGTAGGTGCTGGCCAGCTCGGCGATGACGTCGGTCAGCGGCCCGCAGAAGCGCGTGCGGCAGTACACCGGCGTCGCCACCGCGACCACGACCGGCCGACCCGCCTCGATGGACCCGGCGACGGTGTGCTGGTGCAGGTGGGGGTAGGCCACCTCGGCGTTGGCGGCCTGGGCGCGTGAGTCCAGCTCGACCGCCTCGACCCGGCCGGCCTCGAGGTCGGCCATCGTGGCGTTCTCGACCCGCGGGGCCTCGTCGCCCGGGGCGGGGACCAGGTGCTCCTCGAGGACCGGGAAGCGACGGTTGCCGTCGATGGGGGTGCCGTCCGCGAGCTCGCCGACCACCCGCACTCCCCAGATACCGGCCCGGTCGAGATCGACGGTGGTGGCGTACACGCCGGTCCCGGTGTCCTCCACCAGCGCAGGCCCCTCGGCGTCCTGTGGCACGTCCCCGCCGGGGACCGGCACGAAGGTCGCGGTCGCGACCTGCTCGATCTCGCCGCTCGGCTCGGATCCGTCGCCCAGGTAGGCGAGCTGGACCTCCACCTCGCCGTGGGCCACGAGCTGCAGCTCCTCGGTGAACAGGCCGACGAGCAGCCGCTGGTCCTCCCCGGCCGCCAGGTCGAAGCTCGCCGGCTCCACCACGAGCTCGATCGGCTCGGGCGTCCCGCTGCACCCGGCCAGCAGCGCGCCAGCCAGCAGCCCGCCGAGCAGGATCGTGCGCCGACGCGGACGACGCCAGCGTGGCAGCCCCTGCTGGTGCTCGTTGCGTCGGGGGCGCACCGTGGGGGGCGGTGAGGTTGGGGGGTGCACGCGATCTCCGTGGGACGATCACCTCGTGGACGCTAAGGATACGGCAGGTGCGTCCGGCGGCCAGCGCCGGGGTGTGGCAGCCTGCAGGCATGCGCTCCCGTCTGCCCCTGCTGGCCATCGCCGCCGTGCTCCTCGCGACGGTGGGGGCGACCCTGCTCGGCAGCTGGACCACCGAGCCGGCGGCACCCACGCCCGAGGCGCCCGCGCTGCGCGTGGCCGCCGCTCCCGACGCGGAGTCGACCCTGCTCGCGCACATCCTGGTCGCGCTGCTCGCGGCGCGGGAGGTCACCGGGGAGGTCGTGGTGTTCGGGGATGCCCGCGACACCCGCCAGGCGCTGGAGCGCGGCGATGTGGACCTCCACCCGGCCTACACCGGCGAGGCCTGGCTCGAGGTGCTCGGTCGCGCCGACCCGCCGGGTGATCCCCGGACGAGCTACGAGGAGGTACGCGCCCACGACGCGGATCTCGGGCTCGTGTGGTTCCGCCCCTCCTTCGGGGACGGCATCACGGCGCCGCCGGCCAACGCCACCTTCGCCTTCGTCGTGCCAGGCCCGCCCTCGGTCGATGCGGACCTGGTGACGATGTCCCAGCTGGCCAGCCGCCTGTCCGCCCAGCCCGAGGCGACCCTGTGCGTGGACCCGGAGTTCGCCTCCCGCCCCGATGGGCTCTCGGCCGTGCTGGCCGCCTACAGCGTCCGCAGCGACCAGCCGGTCCTGGTGACCGACCCCGAGGACGCGGTCGCCGGGGTCCTGGCCGGGGAGTGCATCGCGGGGCTGACCACCGCGACGGACGGACGGGCCTGGGCGGCGGGCCTACGGCCGCTGGTCGACGACCTGGAGGTGTTCCCGGCCTTCCTGCCGCTCCCACAGGCGCGCCGCGACGCCCTGCTGCTGCACCCCGAGGCCAGCGCCGCGGTCCGCCCCATGGCCGCGCAGCTGACCACCCAGCTGCTCGGGAGGTGGAACGCCGAGGTGCACCGCGGACGAGCCGTCGAGGAGGTCGCGCAGGAGGCGGCCCTGGAGCTTCGGCGGCGCGCGGGACTGGTCCTGTCCCCACCACCGGCCTGACCGCGCGGGGGGGATGAGGTCCACGGGTCGGTCAGTACAGCTCGGGGACGAAGGTCTGGTCCTCGATCGGCGGCCGGACGTAGCCCCCGCGTCGCTCGGGGCGGGTGCCGAGGTCGATCGGCTCCGGGGTGAGGTCGGTGTAGTCGAACTGGCTCAGCAGGTGGGCGATGCAGTTCAGCCGGGCGTGCTTCTTGATGTCGGCGTTGACGACCCACCACGGGGCCTGCTTGATGTCGGTGTGGTTGAACATCTCGTCCTTGGCGCGGGAGTACTCCTCCCAGCGCTGCCGTGACTCGAGGTCCATCGGGGACAGCTTCCACCGCTTGGTCGGGTCCTCGTTGCGGGCCTGGAAGCGCCGTTCCTGCTCCTCGTCCCCGATGGAGAACCAGTACTTCACGATGCGGATGCCCGCCCGCACGAGCATGCGCTCGAACTCCGGGCAGGTGCGCATGAACTCCCGGACCTGCTCCTCGGTCGCGAAGCCCATGACCCGCTCGACCCCGGCCCGGTTGTACCAGGAGCGGTCGAACAGCACGACCTCACCGGCGGCGGGCAGGACCTCGACGTAGCGCTGGAAGTACCACTGGGTCTTCTCGCGGTCCGAGGGGGTCCCGAGCGCGACGGTGCGGATGACGCGGGGGTTGGTGCGCTCGGAGATGCGCTTGATCACGCCACCCTTGCCGGCAGCGTCCCGGCCCTCGAAGATCACGACGATGCGCTTGCCCTCCTCCTTGACCCAGTGCTGCAGCTTCACGAGCTCCACCTGGAGGCGCTCGAGCTCGGCCTCGTAGACCTTCTTGCGCAGGACGCCCTGCTTGTTGTACTCGTCCGGCCCGAACCGCTTCTCGACGCGCTCGTCCATCCCCTGCTCCTGGTCGTCTCCACCCGGGTGGCGTCCCGCGCGCTCGGAGGTGACCGCGGTCACCTACCCGAGCGCACGCCGTGCCCACCACACCCGAGCCTTGTCGCTGGGGGGGTGTGCGTCAACCGTGCACCGTGGCGTCGCGCACGCCCGCAAGGTGGCGGGTGTCGCACCCGACCCGTACGGTCACCGGTACCGAACACCCGTTCGAAGAGGTTCCGGTGGGTCTCCGTCGCTGGTCGAGGGACACCCGGCGGAGGTTCGGACCCCGGTCGCGGGTCCGTGGGCCGGTCACGGACCGGGCCGGTGCGGAGCCGACCGCAGCGGCCCGGTGCTGACGACAGGAGGCGATGATGACCAAGCGGTACCGCGAGCACCTCGAGGAGGTCGAGGTCGCCCGGACCCGGACCGCCGCTGGCGAGGCCGAGGCACCGGTCGCGTTCCGGTGGCGCGGGCAGCACTACCGCGTGCTCGCGGTCCTCGGGCACTGGCACGAGGACGAGGGGTGGTGGCGGCAGGGGGAGGGGCTGCCGCAACGCATCGAGCGCACCGACCTGTGGCGGGTCGAGGCACGCAACGGGGTGCCTGCACGCGGGGTGTACGAGCTCGTCCACCGGGGACAGCAGTGGCGGCTGGACCGGGTGTGGGACTGACGTGCGCGCCGTCCCGGTGCGGTCCCGCACCGCGGGCTCGCGCCGCCCAGCAGGGCACGCGGCCGACGCCCACGCGTCAGGCGATCTGCTCAGCGAGGTTGCGCTGCAGCCGGCGCAGGATCGCGTCCATGCCCCGCATGCGCAGCGGGCTGATGACCGCGGCGAGCCCCATCTGGTGGTGGAAGTCGATCGGGACGGCCAGCACCTCAGCCGCTGTCGCGCCGGTCAGCCCCTCGGTCAGCACCCCGGCGAAGCCCCGGGTGGTCGGCGCCTCGGGCGGGCAGTCGAACCACACCTGGACCCGGCCGTCCTCGTCCACCTCGGCGCTCAGGAAGAACGGTGTCTGGCACTCGTCGACGCGTTCCAGCGCGTCGGGATCCTCCCGCAGGTGGTCCGGGACCTCCGGCACCCGGGTGCTGTACTCGACGAGGAGGTCGATCTTGAGCTCCATCGGGGCGGCGGCGAAGTCCTCCACCACCTCCTCCAGGCGCGGTGGCAACGGCATCGGTTCGGTCTCCTAGGCTGCGGTGATCAGCCGGTCCGCCGGCTCAGCGTTCGCACGGTTGCACCTGCCGGCCTCGTCTACGACGGTTCGGCACGGCACCGTACCGACCCCTGATGGCTCGGGATCGTCTCCCACCACACCGACCGAGGAGGACGCAAGGATGGGTATCCCGCAGCAGGACCACGACGAGAAGATCCAGACCTACGCCGATCCGCGGACGTTGGTGACCACGGCCTGGCTCGCCGAGCGGCTCGACGATCCCGGTCTGGTGGTCGTGGAGTCGAGCGAGGACGTCCTGCTGTACGAGACCGGCCACATCCCCGGCGCGGTGAAGATCGACTGGCACACCGAGCTGAACGATCCCGTCACCCGCGACTACATCGATGGTTCGGCCTTCGCGTCCCTGATGGAGTCCAAGGGCATCAGCCGGGACACCACCGTCGTCTTCTACGGGGACAAGGCCAACTGGTGGGCCGCGTACGCGCTGTGGGTGTTCACCCTGTTCGGTCATGATGACGTCCGTCTGCTCGACGGTGGCCGCGATCTGTGGATCGCCGAGCAGCGGCCGCTGACCACCGACCGGCCGGAGCGGCCACGGGGGTCCTACCCGCAGGTCCGACGTGAGGACGGGCAGATCCGTGCCTTCCGCGACGACGTCATGGAGCATCTCGACAGGCGCGGCAAGCTCGTCGACGTGCGCAGTCCGCAGGAGTTCACCGGCGAGCGCACCCACATGCCGGACTACCCCGAGGAGGGAGCCCTGCGCGGCGGGCACATCCCTGGCGCCCGCAGCGTCCCGTGGGGCCGCGCGGTCCAGCCGGACGGGACCTTCCGTCCGGTCGAGGAGCTACGCAGGCTCTACGCCGAGGAGCAGGGCCTGGAGCCCAGCGACGAGGTGGTGACCTACTGCCGCATCGGGGAGCGCTCCAGCCACACCTGGTTCGTGCTCACCCACCTGCTCGGCTACGAGCGGGTACGCAACTACGACGGGTCCTGGACCGAGTGGGGCAACCTCGTCCGGGCACCGATCGAGACCGGCGAGGTCCCGCCCCTGGCCTGACCACCCTGACCGTCGCGCTCCGGTCGCG
>JBKHEJ010000134.1:0-7675 GCA_046540855.1 Nitriliruptoraceae bacterium | reverse complement strand
GGACGGGGCCGGGTCCGAGGCAGGGGACGCCGACGCCGGGCCGGACGGCAGCGTGCCCTCCGAGTGGCGTGTCGTGACCGACGCGGTGCCGTACGACCTGGCTGCCGGCACCGGGACCTTCGTCGGCTTCCGGATCGCCGAGGAGTTGACCACGGTCGGGGCCACCGAGGCCGTCGGCCGGACCCCGGCCGTCGAGGGCACCGTGACCCTCGATGGGACCACGCTCGCCGACGCCTCGATCGTCGCCGACCTCACCGCGCTGACCACCGACATCCGGCAGCGTGACGGCGCGACCCAGCGGGCGCTCAACACCACCGAGCAGCCGACGACCGGGTTCGCCCTGACCGAGCCCGCGGACCTCGGCGCCCTGCCCGCGGTCGGTGAGCCGATCAGCGTCGACGTCCGCGGAGAGCTCACCTTGAACGGCGTCACCCAGCCGGTCGCCACGACGCTGGAAGCCGTGCTGCTCGACGGGCTGGCGGGCTTGCTGGTCACGGGCTCGTTCCCGCTCACCCTCGCCGACCACGACCTCGTCGCTCCCTCCGCTCCCATCGTCGTGAGCGTCGAGGACACCGCCACCGTGGAGCTACAGCTCTACCTCGACCCCGCCTGAGGGCCCACCCTGCTCCCAGGCGGCAGGACGGAGCGACCCCGCCCGCGCGGCGAGCGCCCGCAGCACGTGCGCCCCGCGCCGCGACGACCGCTCGTCGGCCGGATGACCATCGTGTCAACGGCGTGGACGCTAGGGTTCGGGCACCGGACCACGACCACCTCACGGGAGGACCCCGGATGTCCACACCGGTCCAGCTGATCGTCGCCGCCTTCTCCGATCCCGAGGAGGCCGGCCGGCTCCTCGACGACCTCAAGCTCGGTCGCCGGGCGGGGCTGCTCGGCATCGTCGATGCCGCCGCGGTGGTCAAGGACGACCAGGGCGATCTGAAGATCACCAACGCCAAGCACCGAGGCCGCCGAGGGTTCCTCACCGGTGGGGCGATCGGCGGGGCGCTGGCGCTGCTCGCCGGCCCGCTCGGCTGGGCCACCGCGGCCGGCGGCGGCGTGCTCGGCGCGCTCGTCGGCAAGGTCCGCAACGTGCCCTTCCGCTCCAGCGTCGAGGACCTGGCGAGCTCGCTCACGCCGGGCTCCTCGATGCTCGTCGCGCTGGTGGAGCACCGCTGGGTGCAGCTGCTCGAGGACATGGTCGCCGGCCTCGGTGCCCGGGTGGTGCGCGAGGAGCTCAAGGCCGACATCGCCGAGCAGCTCGACGCCGGTGGCAACGTCGCCTTCAGCTTCACCGCCCACGAGGAGGGCGTCAGCGGCGACCGCATCGCAGACCACGCCGACGGCAGCACCGAGGTGTCGGCGTTCCTGGCGAGCGACGAGGGCATCCTCCTCGCGCAGGCGGAGCTGACCAGCGAGGAGCTCCCGCCGATCGAGGCCCCCGAGACCAGCGCGAGCGAGCCGGTCGAGGAGCGCGGCTGAGCGGTCCGCGCTCCACGCTCTGAGGGCGACGCTCCAGCGGCGGCCCGGTCTCTGACCGGGCCGCCGTCGTGCGGTGGCCACCGTCCGGGAACGCCTGAACCTGACGTCGATGTCAGGTCTAGGATGACGCGCCGGCTGGCGACGAGGAGTCCAAGGTGTTCGAGCGCATCGCGATCGTGAACCGCGGCGAGCCCGCGATGCGGCTGATCCACACGGTCCGCGCCCTGCGGGAGGCCGATGGCAGCGGGCCGCGCACCGTGGCGTTGCACACCGAGGCGGAGCGCGACGCGATGTTCGTGCGCGAGGCCGACGACGCGGTCCGCATCGGCCCCGGCCCCGGCGAGCCAGCGTGGGCTCGCACCCCCTACCTCGACCACGACGAGCTGGCACGGGCGCTGGTGGCCGCCCGCGCGGATGCGGCCTGGGTCGGCTGGGGGTTCGTGGCCGAGCACGCGGCCTTCGCCGAGCGGTGCGCCGAGCTCGGCATCACCTTCGTCGGGCCCAGCGCCGACACGATGCGTGCGCTCGGGGACAAGATCGGCGCCAAGCGGCTCGCCGAGCAGGCCGGGGTGCCGGTCGCGCCCTGGAGCAGCGGTCCGGTCGACAGCCTCGAGGAGGCCCGCGCCCACGCCGAGCGGATCGGGACCCCGCTGGTGGTCAAGGCCACCGCTGGCGGGGGTGGGCGCGGCATCCGGGTGTGCCGCGACCTTCAGGACCTCGAGCCGGCCTACACCCGCGCACGCGCCGAGGCAGCCAGCGCCTTCGGCGACGATACGGTGTTCCTCGAGCGCCTGCTCACCGGCGCCCGGCACGTGGAGGTGCAGATCCTCGCCGACGGCCACGGCGGGGTGTGGGCGGTCGGCACACGGGACTGCTCGCTCCAGCGCCGCAACCAGAAGGTGCTGGAGGAGTCCGCCTCCACGGCCCTGAGCGCCGAGCAGGACGCGGACCTGCGCCGGGCGGCCGCTGCCCTGGCCCGCGTGGCCTCCTACCGCGGCGCCGGCACGGTCGAGTTCCTGCACCAGCCGGAGACCGGCACGACCGCGTTCCTCGAGGTCAACACCCGCCTGCAGGTCGAGCACCCGGTCACGGAGCTGACGACGGGGCTCGACCTGGTCGAGTGGCAGCTGAGGATCGCGGCTGGCGAGCCGCTGCCCAGCGAGGCACCGCCCCCCGCGTCGGGCCACGCGATCGAGGTCCGGCTCAACGCCGAGGACCCGGAGCGTGGCTTCTGCCCCTCGCCTGGCCGGCTCGCGCTGCTCCAGCTACCCGCCGGCCCGGGTGTACGGGTCGACACCGGCGTCGCGGAGGGGGACCGCATCCCGCCCGAGTACGACTCGATGGTCGCGAAGATCCTCGCGCACGGGCCCGACCGACCGACCGCGCTGCGGCGGCTCAGACGCGCGCTCGCGCAGACGACCGTGCTCGTCGACGGCGGGACGACCAACCGGGCCTTCCTGCTCGACCTGCTGCACGACGCTGACGTGCTGGCTGGCCGCGTCGACACCGCGTGGCTGGACCGCCGCACCGCCGAGGGCGGGTACCGCTTCCCCACCCGCACCGACGTCGCCCTGGTCACCGCGGCCATCGACGCCTACGACGAGGCCTCCACCGTCGACCGCGGACGCTTCCTGCACTCGGCGGCACGCGGCCGCCCGCACCTCGACCCGGAGCTGCCGCGCATCGTCGACCTGCGCGCCGAGGGCACCGCCTACCGCCTCGAGGTGTCCTGCACCGGCCCGGGCAGCTACCTCGTCGCCACCGACGGCATCCGGGTGCTCGCCGAGGTGGAGCACCTACCGCGCCGGCAGCGACGGGTGACCATCGAGGGCCAGCGCTTCCGGGTCGTGGCGATCCGCCAGGGCGCCGACCAGCTGCTCGAGGTGGACGGCGTCCCGCACCGCGTCTCGCAGGACGCCGCGGGGCTCGTGCGCGCCCCGAGCCCGTCGGTCGTCGTGGCGCTCACCGTCGAGCCGGGCGAGGAGGTCGCTGCCGGTCAGACCCTGGCGGTCCTCGAGAGCATGAAGATGGAGACCCCGCTCACCGCCCCCTTCGACGGACGCGTGGTCGAGGTGCTCGTCGGCGGCAACGTCCAGCTGGACGCCGGGCAGCCGCTGCTGCGCCTGGAACCGGTCGGCGACGGCGCCGAGGTGGTGGGCGCCGAGCCGGTGAGCTTCGCCCGGCTGCAGCTCGGACACCGCGAGGGTGAGCCCGACCCACGGCGGATCCTCACCGAGCTCAAGCGCGCCATGCTCGGCTTCGACGTCCCCGCTGACCGCGTCCAGCACCTGCTCACCACGCTCGAACGCCACGGGCACGAGGTCGACCCTGAGGTGCTGCGGGCCGAGCTCGACCTCCTCGAGGTCCACGCCGACATCGCCGCCCTGTCCCGCAACCGCCGCCTCGGCGACGACGAGGACCTCGGGGAGCAGCGCAGCGCGACCGAGCATCTGCACGCCTTCCTGCGCACCTTCGATGCGGACGCGCTCCCGGCGAGCTTCGTCACGAAGCTGTCCCGGGCGCTCGCCCACTACGGGGTCGGGAGCCTCGAGCGCACCCCGGAGCTCGAGGAGGCGTTGTTCCGGCTCCACCTCGCCCAGCGGCGCAGCAACGACCAGCAGCCGGTCCTGCTCACGCTGCTCGACCGGCGGCTGAGGACCCTGAAGGCTCCCGAGGGCGCCCTCGGCGAGGTGCTGCGCGAGCGCCTCGACCGTCTCATCGTCGCCACCCGGGCACGGCAGCCCGTGGTCGGTGACCTGGCCCGTCGCGTGCGCTACCGCTGCTTCGACCAGCCACGGCTCGCCGCCCGCCGCGAGCAGGTCCACGCCTGGGCCCGCGACCACCTCAAGGCCCTGGCCGCGCCGTCGACCCCCGACCGCGAGGCCCGGCTCCAGGCGCTCGTCGACACCCCCGAGTCGCTCCTCGGGCTGCTGGAGGACCCAGCGGTCACCGGCGACCGGCTCGGACCCCTGCTCGAGGTCCTGACCCGCCGCTACTACCGGACCCGCGACCTCGGTTCGGTGCGGACGGTCGCGGCCGACGGCGGCGAGGCGGTCATCGCCGACTTCGTCGACCCGCGCGGCCGGGGACGCGTCATCGCCCTGACGGCGACCGCGGACGACCTGTCGGAGTCGCTGCGGGCCACCGCCGCGCTCGCGGTCGATGTGGACCCGGCCGAGGCCGGCGCCGGGGTGGTCGCCGACGTCTACGTCGCCTGGCCCGACGCCCCCACCGAGCTCGACCTGCTCGCGGCCGGCCTCGAGGCCGACCTCGACGACGCGGTGCTGCCACCGGCGCTGCGCCGGGTGACGCTCTCGCTCACCGTCGCCCCCGGCGACGACCCCGACGCCCCGCAGCGTCCGTCGGTGGAGCACCTGACCTTCCGGCGCGACGAGCACGGCCGCTTCCGGGAGCGCCGGCACCTGCGCGGGATCCACCCGCTGCTCGCCGGCCGGCTCGACCTGTGGCGCTTCGAGCGCTTCGCCATGACGCGGCTGCCCTCAGCCGAGAGCACCTACCTGTTCCACGCCCGCGCGCACGACAACCCCGACGACCAGCGGCTGTTCATCATGGCCGAGGTGCGCGACCTCACCCCGGTGCGGGACGCCGACAGCCGCGTCGTCGCGCTTCCGGAGCTCGAGCAGGTCCTCGCCACCTGCCTCGACGACCTGCGGCGCACCCGCGCGACCTGGCCCGGGCGGCCGCCGGAGTGGAACCGGGTCATGCTGCACGTCTGGCCCCCCGTGGAGGTGCCGGTCGCGGAGCTCGAGCCGGTGGTCCGTGCCCTCGCACCCACCACCGAGGGGCTCGGGATCGAGCAGGTCACCGTCCAGGCGACCCTGGCGCTGCCGGGAACGACGCCCACCGAGGTGGTGGCGCGGATGTCCCGCCCGCCGGGGCAGGGGTTCTCGCTCCGGGTCACCGCGCCGCCGACGACCCCGCTGCACCCCTTCGACGAGCTCGACCGCCAGACCATCAAGGCCCGCCGCCGCGGCAGCGTCTACCCCTACGCGCTCCTCCCCCTGCTGACGCGCGACCGCAGCGCCCCGGGCACGGCCGGTGAGGACCCGAGCGGGTTCGTCGAGCTCGACCTCGAGGAGGACGGCCGGCTGGCCCCCATCGACCGGCCCTACGGCCGCAACCGTGCGGGCATCGTCGTCGGGCTGGTGACGACCCGCACCGATCGCTACCCGGAGGGCATGACCCGCGTCGCCCTGCTCGGGGACCCCACCAAGGGGCTCGGTTCGATCGGGACGCTGGAGTGCGACCTGATCACCGCGGCCATCGACCTGGCGGACGCCAACGGCCTGCCGATCGAGTGGTTCGCCGTCTCCTCCGGGGCCCGGATCGCGATGGACTCC
This sequence comes from Nitriliruptoraceae bacterium, assembly GCA_046540855.1. Taxonomy (GTDB): domain Bacteria; phylum Actinomycetota; class Nitriliruptoria; order Nitriliruptorales; family Nitriliruptoraceae; genus T1Sed10-7. Next base: position 1,835 of record JBKHEJ010000134.1, on the reverse strand, counting down.
GGGACGGAGAACATGGACGGGGTCGCCCGCGTCCTGCGCCGGATCATCACCTTCACGCAAGCAGGTGGGGAGATCCACGTCGTGGTGGCCGGCATCAACGTCGGCGCCCAGCCGTACTGGAACGCCGAGGCCACGATGCTCATGCACACCAAGGGCATCCTGGTCATGACCCCGGACAGCGCGATGGTGCTCACCGGCAAGCAGGCGCTGGACTACTCCGGGGGGGTGTCCGCCGAGGACAACTTCGGCATCGGCGGCTACGACCGGGTCATGGGACCCAACGGGCAGGCCCAGCACTGGGCACCCGACCTCGCCGCCGCCATCGAGGTGCTGTTCACCCACTACGAGCACAGCTACCGCGCCAAAGGGGAGCGGTTCCCGCGCCCAGCCCCCACCACCGACCCGTCGGACCGGGACGTCCGCGGCTACCCCCACACGGTCGAGGGGCTCGACTTCGCCACCGTGGGCGAGATCTTCGACGAGCGCACCAACCCCGGCCGCAAGAAGCCCTTCGACATCCGCACGGTGCTGCGTGCGGTCGCCGACCTCGACCACGAACCGCTGGAGCGCTGGAAGGACATGGCCGACGCCGAGGTAGCGGTCGTCACCGATGCCCACCTCGGCGGGCACCCCGTGACCCTGATCGGCATCGAGTCCCGACCGCTCCCGCGACGTGGGCCGCTGCCGGCCGACGGACCCGAGGGCTGGACGGCGGGGACGCTGTTCCCGCGCGCGTCCAAGAAGGTCGCCCGCGCGATCAACGCCGCCAGCGGCATCCGGCCGGTGGTCGTGCTCGCGAACCTGTCCGGGTTCGACGGCTCCCCGGAGTCGCTACGCGAGCTGCAGCTCGAGCTCGGTGCGGAGATCGGACGTGCCGTCGTGAACTTCGACGGCCCGGTCGTGTTCTGCGTCATCTCCCGCTACCACGGGGGCGCGTTCGTGGTGTTCTCCAAGGCCCTCAACGACCACCTCGAGGTCGCCGCCGTGGAGGGCAGCCACGCCTCGGTGATCGGGGGGCCGCCGGCGGCCGCGGTGGTGTTCGCCGGCGAGGTGAACCGGCGCACCGAAGCGGACGAGCGCATCCTTGCGCTGCGCGCGCGTCTGGACGCCGACGGCGGCGCGCAGCGTGGGGCGCTCAGCGCCGAGCTCGCGCGGCTGCGGGCCGAGGTTCGCTCCGAGAAGCTCGGCGAGGTGGCCGCCGCCTTCGACGCGGTGCACTCGATCGAGCGGGCCCAGCGGGTCGGGTCCGTGGACCACATCGTGGCGCCGGGGGAGCTACGCCCCTACCTCATCGACGCGGTGGAACGCGGCATGGCACGGGTGCAGCGCTGATCGGGTGCGGCCGCGGGCGCGTACGCCCGCAGCCGCGCGCGGGGCCCTCAGGCTGGTCAGCCGGCCTGCTTCTCCTCCGCCTCCGCGATCTGGCGGTGGACCTCCTCCATGTCCAGCGCCTTGATCTGCCCGATGAGGTCCATGAGGGACTCCTTGGGCAGGGCACCGGCCTGGTTGAAGATCAGCACGTTGTCGCGGAAGGCCATCAGGGTCGGGATCGACCGGATCTGGAACGCCGCGGCCAGCTCCTGCTGGGCCTCGGTGTCGACCTTGGCGAACACGACGTCCTCGTGCTCCTCGGCGGCCTCGGCGTAGATCGGGGCGAACATCTTGCACGGGCCGCACCAGTCGGCCCAGAAGTCGACGAGGACGATGTCGTTGTCCTCGATGGTGTCACGGAAGCTGTCTGCGGTCAGGTCGACGGTGGTCGCCATAGGGTGTCCCTCCAGGGGCTCGGATCGCTCAGGTCGCGCTCGGGGAGGGGAACGCGGCCCTTGGAACAC
>JBKHEJ010000133.1:0-7721 GCA_046540855.1 Nitriliruptoraceae bacterium | reverse complement strand
CTCGGGGTCGAGGAGTTCGGTTCGGTCTGGTTCGCGGTGGACGCGGCGGACGCCGTGCCGGTCACCGGCGCCGCAGCCGTCGGCGGCCTCGCGGTCGTGGTGCTACCTCCGTGAGCCCCGCGGCGTGCAGCGCCTCCGCCTCCTGGGCGAGCTCACGCGCCATCCGGGGGAAGATCAGCCCGTGGAAGGGCACCAGCGCGCGCCAGTACAGCCGGCCCCACAGGCCGTGGGGGTGGAACCGGGCCCGTTGGATGAGCCGGCTGCCCGTCCCGTCGGGCTCGATCCGGAACTCGAGCCAGGCCTCGCCGGGCAGCTTCATCTCGGCGTGGAGCCGCAGCAGGCTGGGGCGCTCCAACGCCTCGACCCGCCAGAAGTCCACCACCTCGCCGACCGCGAGCAGCGTCGGGTGCCGGCGCCCGCGCCGCAGCCCGATCCCCCCGACGAGCTTGTCCAGCACACCGCGGATCTCCCACAGCCAGCTGGCGGAGTGGTACCCCCGCTCGCCACCGAGCGCCGAGACCGCCGCGAACACCGCCGCCGGGGGCGCGTCGGCGCGGACGACCCGGCGGTCGGTCAGCACGGTGCCGCCGGCCCAGCCGGGGTCGTCCGGCTGGGGGTCCTCCGGACCGCGGGCGGGCCGGGTAGCGGTCCGTGGGGCGACGTCGGCGGCCGGGCTCGTGCCACCCGCGCTCGCCCAGGTGGTGGCGACGTCCAGATCCTGGATCCGGGTGAGCGCGAGCTGGAGCGCCCGGTCGACGGGGATCATCTCCCGCGGGAGGTCGCGTTGGAAGGCGGCGTCGGTGACCACCACCTCGTTGACCAGCGAGTCGATGAGCGGCCGTGCGAGCCCCGTCGGCAGCGGCGTGACGAGCCCGACCCACAGCGACGACAGCCGCGGGGTGAGCACCGGGACGGGCAGGATGATGCGGCGGCGCAGGCCCGCCACCGCCGCGTAGGTCTGCATCAGCTCGGCGTAGGTGAGCACGTCCGGACCACCGAGCTCGTACACCTGACCGGCCGCCCGCTCCACGTCCAGCACGTCGCAGAGCGCCGCGAGCACGTCGCGCACCGCGATCGGCTGGCACCGGGTGGTGACCCACCGGGGGGTGGTCATGACCGGCAGCACCTCGACGAGGTGGCGCAGCATCTCGAAGGAGGCGCTGCCGGACCCGATGATGATCGCCGCGCGCAGCTCGGTGACCGGCACGGGGCCGGCCGCGAGCACCTGCCCCACCTCCTGGCGCGAGCGCAGGTGGGCGGACAGCTCGTCGTCGGCGCGGCCGAGGCCCCCGAGGTAGACGATCCGCTCGAGCCCCGCCGCAGCCGCCGCATCCCGCACGTTCGCGGCCGCCTGCCGGTCACGGGCCGCGAAGCTCCCCTCCCCGTCCATCGAGTGGACGAGGTGGTAGGCGGCCTCCACCCCCGCCATGGCGGCGTCCAGGCTCGCGCGGTCGAGCACGTCGACGCGGGCGACCTCGACCTGCTCGCGCCAGCGACGGGCCTCGAGCTTGGCGGGGGTGCGGGCGGCGCACACGACCTCGTGCCCACGGGATAGCAGCTCGGGCACGAGGCGGCCCCCGATGTAGCCCGTCGCGCCGGTCACGAGCACCCGCATGCGGGCCTCCTCGTCGCAGTCGTCTACTGGCCCAGCACCTCGTGCAGGAACGCCGCGACCCGCGGGTAGGCGTCGATGCGGTTGGCGAGCTTGGCGAGCCCGTGGCCCTCGTCCTCGTACACGAGCAGCTCGCTGCGCACACCGCGTGCCGACAGCGCAGCGTGGAGCTGCTCGGCCTCGTGCAGCGGCACGCGTGGGTCGTTCGCGCCGTGGATGATCATCAGCGGCGCCCGCAGCCGGTGCAGGTGGGTCACCGGCGACAGCTCGGTGAGCAGCGCGCGGTCGGTGGCGAGCGAGCCGTACTCGCGCTCCCGGAACGCCCGCCGGTAGTCGGAGGTCCGCTCCAGGAAGGTCACGAGGTTGCTCATCCCGACCAGGTCGACGCCGGCGGCCCACCGCTCGGGCTGGGTGACCAGCCCCATCAGCACCATGTACCCGCCGTAGGAGCCCCCGTACAGCGCCGCACGGTCCTCGTCGAGGTCGGGCTGGGTGGCGAGCCAGTCGTGCACCGCAGCCAGATCGTGGACGCTGTCCAGCCGCCGCTCGCGGTCGTCGAGGTGCTGGTAGGCCCGCCCGTACCCGGTGGAGCCGCGCACGTTCGGGGCGACGACCGCGAACCCCCGGGCGACGAGGTACTGGGTCAGCGGCGCGAAGGCGGGGCGGTACTGGCTCTCGGGGCCGCCGTGGATCAGGACCACGACGGGGGCCGGTGCGGCGTCAGGTGCCCGGTCGCGGGGCCGGAACACGAAGGCCGGGACCTCGAGACCGTCGAAGGAGGGGAAGCGCACCAGCTCGGCGTCGACGAAGGTGGCCGCCTCCACGCCGCACGGGCTCGTCGTGAGACGTGCGAGGTCGCCGGTCTCGGTGTCGTACCGCCACACGTCGCCGGGGACCAGCGGGGAGGTGTAGCTGAAGGCGAGGTAGCGACCGTCGTCGCTGAACCGGAACCCGCCGGCGACCCCGTCCCCCGGGAGGGGCAGGTCGGTGCGGTGAGCGAGCGTCACCGGGTCGCGCAGCTCGGCGCGCGTGCGGCCGTCGGCGTCGTGGACCACGAGCAGGTGCCGGCCGGTGCGGTCCACGACCGCCCCGGCGTCCCCCTCCGGGGTGAGCACGTGCTCCCAGGCGCCGTCCGGGGTGCCCCGGGCGATCCCCGCGAAGGACCGTCCGAGGTCGGTGGCGAGGTAGAAGGCGGTGGAGTCCGCGAGCCAGGTCGGGACCCCGACGCTGGCGGCGGCGTCGGGGTGCGGGCACAGCTCGGTGACCGCCGGGTGGGCGGGTCCGGCCACCTCGGCGCCGGTCAGGGCGTGCAGGTCGACGAGGTAGCTGCGGTTGTCGCCCGCGCGGGTGGTCAGCTCGGTGACGGCGAGGTAGCGGCCATCGGGCGAGAACCCGCCGGCACCCGTCCACCCGCCGGAGGCGAAGACGCAGCGTTCCTTGCCGGTGGTGAGGTCGCGCACCCAGGTGTCGAAGGCCACGCCGTCGCCGCGGTTGGTGCTGTAGGCCAGCCAGCGGCCGTCGCGGCTGACCCCACCCGGGGAGTGGATGTGGTCGGGATCGTGGACGAGGGGCTCGAGGTGCTCGGGCCCGGTCAGCGGGGTGGCGGGGTCGTCGGGTGCGGTGAACAGCTGGTAGCGCTCGTTGCCACCGACGTCGGTGGCCAGCAGCAGCACGTCGCGTCCGGCACCGGTGGGGTCCGCGGGCAGGTACCCGGCGCCGATCGGCTCGGCGAACCGGGTCACCGGGACGAGCGCATCGGCCGGGACCGGTAGCGCGTCGGCGTGGACGTCGAGGTCGAGCCGGTGGACCTGGGCGGTCCCGGACAGGTCCGAGGAGACCAGCAGCTTCGAGCCGTCCGGTGACCAGCCCGAGGGGGCTGCGGTGCGGATCTCGAGGTAGTCGCGGATGTCGGCAGGGGGCGTGGAGGGGGTCATGTCCACGAGCGTAACGGCCGGGTGCGGACGCCACCGGCGGGGAGCAACCCCGGCGGTGGGAACCCGCGCCCGCTCGCTGGCGTCCCACCGAGCGGCCCTCGCTGCCGCCCACCCGACCAGGAGCTTCGTCATGCGCCCGACCCACCACCTCGACACCTTCACCGTGGCGCTGACCGCCGCGGCCGCCCTGCTGCTCGCGGCCTGCGGTGGCAGCGCTGGCGGCGGAGCCTCCGAGCCGGACGGCGGGGAGGACGACCGAGGGGCGGACGCCGCCACGCTGGACGGCTCCTGGGAGCTCGCGAGCGGGACGGGTCCGGACGGTGCCGTCCCGCTCGTCGCCTCCGCACCGGTCACCCTGGTCATCGACGGCGCGGAGTGGAGCGGAACGGCCGCGTGCAACACCTACGGGGGCGAGGCGCAGGTCGACGGCGATCGGGTCAGCCTGGGTGGGTTCGCCGTCACCGAGATGGCCTGTGAGGACCCGGAGGTGATGGCCTCCGAGCGCGCGTACCTCGACGCCCTGCTGGTGGTGGACCGGCTCAGCCTGGAGGACGACCAGCTCGTGCTGACCGGACCCGACACGGAGCTGGTCCTCGTGCGGCAGACGCCGCCAGAGGACGCGGCGGTGGTCGGCACCCGCTGGGTGCTCGCGGGCCTGCAGGAGGGGCCCGGACCGGACGGGGTCGTGTCGAGCCCGGCAGCCGAAGCGGAGCTCGAGCTCAAGGAGGACGCACGGCTGGCGGGTTCGACCGGCTGCAACCGGATGGTCGGTGGGTACGTCCTGGCCGGCGACACCCTGGAGCTGGACGGACCCCTGGCGACCACCCGGATGGCCTGTCTCGACGACGCGGTCGGCGCGCAGGAACGCTTCGTCCTCGCGGTGTGGCAGGGCGGGCCGCTGCGGGTCGCCGTCGACGGTGACGCGCTGACGCTGACGGCCGCCGATGATCGCGCCCTGCGCTACACCGCCAGCTGACCTGGGCGGCAGGCGGTCGGCACCGCGGACCCCACCGTGGCCTGCGTCCCGCCACCACACGGGAGGCGGCGTGGGGCCTACACCGCGGGCTGCCGCAGCTCCGGCACCGTCCCGAGCACCCGGCGCAGGGCCGGACCGTCCGGCAGCGCCCGGACCATCGCCGGCCCACAGGCGACGCGGCACCCGAGCCGTGCCACGGCGTGCAGCGCCGGCTCGGAGCTGACCCCGTCAGCGACCACGCTCGCCTCGAGCGCGTCGGCGAGCTGGACGAAGGCCTGGATCGCCGCCTGGCGGGAGGCGTCGACGTCGGCCTCGTCGACGAAGCTCGGGTCGATGCGGAGCAGGTCCAGCTGGACCTGCTTGAGCGAGGCGAAGGAGGCCGTCCCGGCACCGAAGCGCTCCACGGCGACCTCGAGGCCGGCCGCACGCAGGTCGCGCAGGGCGGCGACGATGGTGGGATCGGTGAGGGCCCGCTCGTGCAGCTGGACACCGAGCGTGGTCTCGGTGCGAGCCTGCAGCGCGGTGAGCTGGCGGTGCAGCTCGAGGTCGGTGAGCTGCCCGGCGTCGGTCCACACCCACACCCGCGGCGGGAGCACCACGCCGTCCTGCTGCCATAGCTCGAGGATCGCCGAGGTGCGCTCGAGGACCAGCCCCGCCAGCACCCCGAGCTGTCCGAGCTCCTGGGCGGCGGCCACCAGTTCTCGAGCGTCGACGTGTTGCAGGGCGGTCGTCGCCAACCTCGGCGTGACCTGCACACCGTGCAGGCCCCCCGTCGCGAGGTCGAGGTCCGGCTCGAAGGCGACCTCGACGGCACCCGCCTCCAGGGCCTCCCGCATGGCCGCCCGCACGGCACAGCGTCGCTCGTAGCGTGCACGGATGTCGGCGTCGAAGGTCCGGACCCGCTGCTCGGGGTCGCGCTTCGCCTCGTACATCGCCGCGTCGGCAGCCGACAGCAGCGCGTCTGCCGTCACCTCGCTCCCGGCCAGCATCGAGATGGTGGCGAGCCCGCAGCTGGCCCCGACCGCGACGGTGTGCCCGTCCAGCTCGATGGGGCGGACCACCGCGGCGTGCAGCTCCTCGGCGAGCTGGCGGACCAGCCTCGGGCTGGACGCCGGGCACAGCACCGCGAACTCGTCGCCGCCGAGACGTGCGACGAGCGCGCCCGGGGGCACGCCAGCACGCAGACGGTCGGCGACGGCGATGAGCAGGGCATCTCCGGCAGCGTGGCCGTACCGGTCGTTGATGGGCTTGAAGCCGTCGAGGTCCAGGTACAGCAGCGCGGGATCGCCCGGGAGCTCGAGCGCCTGCTCGATCGTGCGGACCAGCAGGGTGCGGTTGGCCAGCTCGGTGAGCCCGTCATGCGTCGCCGCGTAGGCGAGCTGGTCGCGCGCGGCGACCGTCGCCGCCAGCGAGGCCTCCAGGTCGGTCGCCGCCAGTCGCAGCTCCAGTTCCGAGGAGGTGGAGGCGGCGAGGTCGGTGAGCAGCTGCTCCTCCAGTTCGGTCCACGCGCGCGGTTCGTCGCTGAACACGCACAGGGCACCGACCGCGTTGCCGTTGGAGAGGAACAGCGGGGCGCCGAGGTAGCCGACGATGCGGCCCTCCCGTGCGGCGGCGGTGTGCTTCACCCACGGGTGCTCGCTCGCGTCGGTGATCGGGAGCACGCGGCGGGTGACCATGGCGCGGGCGCAGAAGGACTCGTCCAGCGGGACGGTGACCTTCTCGGGCGCGAGCTCGAGGCCGTCGGCCGCGACGGTCGTCTGGACGTCCTCGACGATCGTGACGGACGCCGCGTCGGCGTCCAGCATCCGGGAGGCGAGCCGGCAGAGGCGCTCCAGGGCGGTGACCGGCGGTTGGGTCCGCAACCCCAGTCGCACGAGCGAGCTGAGGCGATCGGGAGCGAGCAGCGGCGTGAGGTCGGGCTGCGGGTCCGCGTCCGCCGCCAGAGGCAGCGGACGATCGGCCTGCCGTTCGTCGGTGCGATCGTGGATGCTCTCCATGGCGGAACCATCGACCATCCGCACCGAGCCTTGAGTGGAGGATGCTCAGGTCACGCTGGCGGGCTCCCGGACACCCTGAGGTCCGAGGTCCGACCCGGCGGTGGCTGGGCCCGCGCGGGCCGCCTGACCCCGAGGGTCCGTCCCAGCGGCCGGTCCCTGTGGTCCGGCCGTCACACGCGTGGCGACGCCCGCCGGTACGCGCGCGACGACCGGACGCTGCCCTACCGTGCCGAGGTACTCGCGAGGGGAGGCGGCGTGGACGGCACCGTGGGCGGCGCGGTGCTCGCCGGCGGCCGATCCCGCCGTATGGGCCAGGACAAGGCCGGCATCGAGGTGGAGGGGGTGCCTCTGCTCGCGCGCACCCGGTCGGCGTTGGCAGCAGCGCTCGACCCCGGTGCCCCCGTGGTCGTCGTCGGCTCACCCACCGGTCCCCGACCGGGTCCGTGGATCGCCGATAGACGGCCGGGGCTCGGTCCGCTCGCCGGGCTGGAGGCGGCGCTGGTGTGGGCGGGCGAGCGCGGACTAGCGGGTGTGCTCGTGGCCGGGGTGGACCACCCCTGGCTCGAGCCAGCGGTGCTCCGGCTGCTCGTCGACCGGTTGCAGGACGCCCGACCGGTTGCGGCTGGCCGGGCTGGCCGGCCGGTCGACGCAGCCAGGCAGGAGCCCGTGGCAGGCGCCCGACCGGATGCCGCGGTCCTCGGGACCGCCGCCGGCCCGCTGCTCCTCATCGGCGCCTACCGCGTGACGGCCCTGACGGTGATCGCGGCCCTGCTCGACGACGGCGAGCGCCGACTGCAGGCGCTGCAGCAGCACCTCGACCTCGACGTGCTCCCACCCGGGGCGTGGCGCCACCTCGACCCCAGGGCCGGCACCGCCATCGATGTCGATGATCGGTCGGCGCTCGCCGCTGCCGAACGCCACCTCGGCACCAGCGGCCCGGACGCGACCGCCCCCCCGGACGCGACCGCCCCTCCGGACGCAACCGCCCACCCGGACGCGACCGCCCCTCCGGACGCAACCGCCCACCCGGACGCAACCGCCCACCCGGAACCGCCACCCGCCTGACCACACCGGCTGCACGGAACCTCGCTCCAGAGAGGTTCCGTGCAGCCAACCCCACCACGGGTCCACATCGAGTGCACAGAACCTCGCTCCAGAGAGGTTCCGTGCAGGCGCCACCGTCGGGACCACTGGCCGACCGG
>JBKHEJ010000132.1:0-7984 GCA_046540855.1 Nitriliruptoraceae bacterium | reverse complement strand
GGCCCCGAACACCTGCAGCGTGCAGCGGTTCGCTGCCCTGCCGCGATCCCCGACCCCCCGCCGACGACGGCGGCTCACCGCTCCCGGAGCCAACGTGAGGACCCTGATCCGCCTCCTCGCGGGCGTCACCGCCCGCTTCCCCTGGACCGTGCTCGCCGTCACCCTGGCGCTGACGGTGGTGCTGGCTGGCCTGGCCAGCACGCTCGAGAGCGCCTCCGGCCAGGAGGGGTTCTCGCCCGAGTCGGAGGAGATCGCGGCCTCCGAACGCATCGGGGAGCTGTTCGGCGATGGGTCGACCTCCTCGGTGCTGCAGGTGCTGGTGGCCGATGAGGGCGGGGACGTGCTGACCCTCGAGGCGCTGGAGGTCGTGGCCGACCTCGAGGAGGCGATCACCGCCTCCGAGGCCGGCGAGGTGCTGGCCAGCGGACCCGGCCAGCCACCGGTGCTCAGCTACCTCACGCCGGTCCAGGAGGCGCTGGCCACCCAGGGGCTCACCGCCGCCGACCTGCCCGATGACGACGCGGTCAAGCAGCTCTACGCCGACGCCCTGGCCTCCGCAGGCCCGGAGCTCGGCTTCGCGTCACAGCTGGTCCCCGAGGACGCCGGGGATGCGCCAGAGCTCGGCATGGTGCTCGTGTTCGTGGAGACCGCGAGCGACGTCGATACCCAGATCGAGCGCGAGGTCGCCGTCGCCGACGCGGTGGCCGAGGTGGATGGCACCACCGACCTCGAGGTCTCCGCCTTCAGCTTCGCGCTGCTGTTCGGCGACGGCGACGACTTCGTCGGCGAGGTGAGCCAGCTGTTCGCCACGGCCTTCCTCATCATCGTCGTGGTCCTGCTGTTCGTGTTCTGGGTCACGCCGATCGGGATGACGACGCGCCTGGCCTCGGCCCGGCGCATGGTCGCCGACACCTCCGTGGTCATGCTGACCATCGTCCTCGTCGTGCTGTGGATGAACGGCGTGGGGGCCCTGCTCCAACGGGCCGGCCTGCTCGGTCCCCTCACCGAGGTGACCCAGATCGTGCCGATCCTGCTCGTCGGCCTCGGCGTGGACTACGGCATCCACCTCACCTCCCGCTACCGCGACGAGATCGGCGCTGGCCGCACCGTCGAGCGGTCGATGCGCACCTCGATCGGCACCGTCGGTGTCGCCCTGGTCCTGGCGACCGTCACGACCGCGATCGGCTTCCTCACCAACATCATCAACCCCATCCCCGCGCTGCGGGACTTCGGCATCCTGGCCTCGGTCGGCATCGTGCTGTCCTTCGTGCTGATGCTGACCTTCGTGCCGGCGGTCCGCATCGTCCTCGACCGGCGTGCCGAGAAGGCCACACGGCTGCCCACCGAGGGGCTCGGCGCCACCCGCGACCGCCTCCTGCCGGAGCTCGCCGGTCGCACCGCGACGCTCGCCGAGCGGGCGCCGATCCCCACCCTGGTCGTCGCGCTGGTGCTCGGGGGGCTCGGCTACGTCGGCCTGAGCAACATCTCCACGGAGTTCTCCTTCACCGACTTCCTGCCCGAGGACTCCCCGGTGGTCCAGACGCTGGGCACCATCGAGGACGCCTTCGGCGGCGGCTTCGGCGAGACCACGCAGGTGCTCGTCGAGGACGCGGAGCTGACCGACCCGGCGGTCTTCAACGCCTTCGGTGAGGCAGCGAGCGAGCTGGCCGACACCCCCGACGTGCTCACGGTCGCGACCCCACAGGGGTCGGTGGCGTCCGTCACCTCGCCAGCCAGCGTCGTGCAGCAACTGCTGCTGCCGGGTCCGGACGGGTCACCCCTGGCCCCCGGGTTCGCCGAAGCCGCGGTGGCCGCCGGCTACGACCCGGCGACCGGCACCATGGCCGCCGACGGCGACGTGCAGGCACTGCTCGACGCCGCGCGCGAGGCGGCACCCGAGCAGCTCGGGGCGACGCTCGCCTTCGATGGCGGCACCCCGATCGCCGCCCTGCTCGAGATCGACACCCAGGCCGGCGACGACCGCGCGATCGAACTGCGTGATGCGGTGGTGGAGGACACCACGGGCCTCGCCGAGCAGGGTGCGACCGTCACGGTGACCTCCAACGCGATCATCACCGCCGGCATCGTCACCTCGCTCTCGGACTCCCAGATCGCCTCCCTGCTCATCACGCTTCTGGCTGCCACGCTCGTGCTGATGGTGACCTTCTGGGTCGAGAACCGGCGTCCGTTCCTCGGCGTGCTCACGATGGTGCCGGTCGCGCTGGTGGTCCTGTGGACCTTCGGGCTGATGTACGTCAGCGACATCCCCTTCGGTCCGGTGACGGCGACCCTGACGGGGCTCGCCGTCGGGATCGGCGTGCCGTACACGATCCACATGGCCCGGCGCTTCGAGGAGGACCGGAACCGCTACGACAGCATCGAGGAGGCGATCCGCGAGACCACGCGCAACACCGGCGGGGCGCTGGCCGGCTCGGCCTTCACGACCGCCGGCGGCTTCGGGATCCTCATCACCTCGACGCTGGTGCCCTTCCAGCAGATGGGGCAGGTGACGGCGTACGCGATCGTGCTCTCCCTCGTCGGTGCCCTGCTCGTGCTGCCGTCCCTGCTCGTGCTGTGGGAGGGGTGGCACCGTCGCCGCGGCGAGCCCGTGGTGGAGAAGGAGACCGTCTCGGTCGCCTGAGCCCTGCGGGGGCGCGTGCACCCAGCGGCTGCGCGCCCCCGCCCGCACCTGCTAGAACCCCGCACCGGCGGCGAGGGCGGGGCTGGCTGCCGGTCGCGACCACGACGGGGCGCCTCGCGCCTGGCCACGGGAGCTGCAGGTGCAGGGTCGACGCCTCCAGGTCACGATCGTGGTCGCGATCGTCATCGTCGGGGTGGTCGCGGCGACCCTGACCGGCATCGCGCAGCACAGCCACGCCCGGGCTCGGCTCGCCGCGATCGCCGCGAGCCGAGCGGATCAGCTCCAGGACGCGCTGGAGATGCTGGCCGGGCTCGGCTGGGCGACCGGCGTCGCCCTGGACCGCGGCGAGGCGCTCGAGGCGACGACCTTCGATGCGGTCGTCGAGCAGCTCGGGCTGCCGCGACGGTCCCCGGCGGTGGTCGGGATCGAGCTGCACGAACGGGTCGAGCGGGAGGAGCTTGAGGGCTGGCTCGCGGCCCGCCAGCGCGAGGACCCCGGCTTCGAGCTGACCGCCGATGCCGACGGGGCGGTCCTGTGGCCGGTGCGGTACGTCTACCCACCCAGCCTGGCGGCACGCCTGCGCGGCGTGGATCTCGGCGTGCTGCCCTCGGTCGCCGCGGCCTCCGAGGCGGCCCTGACCGACGGACAGGCGCACCTGTCCGCCGCCACGGACCTGCTCAGCCAGGACGAAGGTGAGCCGGGGGCGGTCCTCGCGGTGCCCTTCCTCGATCGCGACGGCGAGCCCCGGGGGGTGTTCGGCATCGGGCTGTCCCAGGCGAACTTCGTCAACGCGATCGAACCGCTCGACGACGAGGTCCAGGTGACGATCCGGGACCCCAACTCGCGCACCTTCCCGGTGGTCGCGACGGTCGGGCCGCCCCCGGTCGGCGACCTCGTCGAGGTGCGTGCCATCGGGCGACCCACCGAGGGGTGGGTGGTGGAGGTCCGACCGACGGCGAGCTTCGTCCCGAACTGGACCCAGCTCGGACCCTGGCTCCTCGGGCTCAGCACGCTGGTGGTGGCGGCCACGACCTGGGCGGCTATCGGTGCGCTCGGCTCGCGCGAGCAGCGCGCCGCCCAGCTCGCGGACCTGCGCACCCGGGAGCTCCGCGAGGTCGTCTCGGAGCTGGCCGAGGCCAACACCGAGCTCCAGCGTCTCAACACGCAGCTCCGGGAGGCGGACGCGACCAAGGACCGCTTCATCGCGTCGGTCTCGCACGAGCTGCGGACCCCGCTGACGGTGATCTCCGGGTTCGCTGAGACCCTCGAGCGCCTCCCGATCGATGACGCCGCGGCGAGGGGCCGGCTGCTCGAGCCGCTCCAGCGCAACGTGCGCCGCCTCGACACCCTCGTCTGGGACCTGCTGCTGCTCGCCAAGCTCGACGCGGGCGGGATGGCACCCTCGCCCGCTGAGGTCGAGCTGCGTCCGGTCATCGATCGGCTCGCGGCGGACCTCGACCTCACCGACACGGTCGACAACCGCGTACGGCACGGGCTCGCGGTCGCCATCGATCCGCACCACCTCGACCACATCCTGGTCAACCTGCTGGCCAACGCGCACCGCTACGGCGCGCCACCGATCGTGGTCAGCCTCACGAGGGAGGACGACGTGGACCGGATCGAGGTGCTCGACCACGGACCCGGGCTGGGCGATGAGGACCCCGATCGGCTCCTCAGGCGCTTCGAGCGGGGCCGGGACACCGGGTACGCGAGCGGCACCGGCCTCGGCCTCGCGATCGTGGCCGAACTGGTCGAGCTCGCCGGGGGCTCCGTCCGGCTCGCGAACGCCTCCCCCGGCACCCGGGTGGAGGTCACGCTCCCGCGGTGAGCCGAACCCGCACGCGCCAGCGGTGTTCGGCACCCGCGACTGTAAGCCCTTCCATCCGTCGGCGGCGGGGTCTAGCGTGCCGGGTTCGAGGGTCCTGCCTCGCCCGAGGCCCCGGACCCACCCGGCCGGGGGTGCTCCGGCCCGCTGGCGAGGAGGACGGCGATGCTGATCGCGCGGGTCGTGGGCTCGGCGGTCTCGACCGCCAAGGACGAGGGGTTGCGCGGCGCGAAGCTGCTCGTGGTCCAACCGGCGTCGGTGACCGACGAGCTGTACGGGGAGCCGCTCGTCGCGGTCGACACCGTGGGCGCCGGCGAGGGTGAGCTCGTGCTGGTCGCGCAGGGCAGCGCTGCGCGCCGCACCCGCACGACCGAGGGCACCCCGACCGATGCCGCGATCGTCGGCATCCTCGACTCGCTCGAGCTCGACGGCCAGGACCGCTTCCGCAAGAGCTGAGCCCCCATCGGGCCCGCGACGACGACCAGGTAGGCAGGATGCAGCGCAGCCGGCAGATGCTCAGCGTCGGGATCGACGTGGGCACGACCACCACCCAGGTGGTGTTCTCCCGGCTGACGGTCCGCAACGCCGCACGGCTCGGGTTCGTCCCCCGGCTCGAGGTCGATGCGCGCGCGGTCGAGCACGTCGGCCAGGTCCGCTTCACCCCGCTCGTCGGCCCGGACGAGATCGACCTCGATGGGCTCATGCGGGTCGTGAACGAGGAGTACGCCGCCGCCGGCATCGCACGCGAGCAGGTCGAGACCGGCGCGGTCATCATCACCGGCGAGACCGCGCTCCGCCGCGACGCCGACCAGGTCGTCCAGCGCCTCTCCGGCTACGCCGGCGACTTCGTCGTGACGGTCGCCGGCCCCAACCTCGAGGCACAGATCGCCGGGCGTGGCTCGGGGGCCGCGACCTGGTCCAGCCAGCAGTACACGACCGTGCTCAACGCCGACATCGGCGGGGGGAGCACGAACGTGGCGGTGTTCCGGGCCGGCCGGCACCTCGCCTCCTCAGCGATCATGGTCGGGGGCCGGGGGCTGCAGCTCGACCCCGGCTCGAGCCAGGTCACCGTCATCACCCCGTCGGCTCGCGCGGTGCTCGACCACCTCCGCTCGCCGCTCGAGGTCGGCCGCGCCGCGACGCTCGAGGACCTGCGGGCCTTCACCGACGAGCTCGCGGGCCTGGTGGTCGACCTGATCGTCGGGCACGCCTCCCGGCTCCTGGACGAGCTCGCGCTGACCCCGGCGTTGGACGTCGTCCCGGTGGAGCGCACCCCGCTGTTCCTCTCCGGCGGGGTCGGGCGGTGCTACGCCGAGCAGCTGCCGGCCGGACGGCTCGAGGACGTGGCCGCGTTCGGGGACGTCGGCCCGCTCCTCGCCGCGTCGCTGCGGGACGAGCCACGGCTGGCTGCCCGGACCGTGCGTGGAGCGCCGGAGACCCTCGGGGCCACCGTGCTGGGCGCGGCGAGCCAGACGGTGACGATGTCCGGGACGACGATCTGGGTGCGCGAGGACCTGCTCCCCCTGCGCGATCTGCCGGTGGTGCAGCCGGAGCTGCCGGACGCGGCCACGGACGCCTCCCTGCTGGCCGAGGCGATCGGTGCGGCGACCCGACGCTGGGACGCCGAAGGCGACGGCCGGGTCGCGATCGCCGTGGACCTGCCGAGCGGGCTGTCCTACGAGCAGCTCGCCACCGTCGCCGACGGGCTCGGCGCCTACGCCCACGCCGGGCTGCCCGAGCAGGTGCCGCTCGTCGTGGTCACCCCGCAGGACTACGCCCAGGTGCTCGGACAGACCCTGCAGTCCCAGCACCCCGACCTGCCCCTGATCACGATCGACCAGATCGGGCTCGGCGAGGGGGACTTCATCGACATCGGCCGGCCGCTGCTGGACGGACGGGCGGTCCCGGTCTCGGTCAAGACGTTGGTGTTCAGCCGGTGAGCGCGCCGCTGCTCGGGTGCGAGGAGGTGCCTCGGTGCTGCTGAGGACGAAGCTGTTCGGCACGACCTACGAGTTCGCCTCGGTCAAGGAGGTGCTGGCCAAAGCGAACGAGGAGAAGTCCGGTGACCGCCAGGCCGGGATCGCCGCGAGCAGCGCGGCCGAGCGTGTCGCCGCCCGCTACGTGCTCGCCGAGATGGACCTGCAACTGCTCCGGGAGAACCCCGCCATCCCCTACGAGCGCGATGAGGTGACCCGGGTCATCGACGACGCCGTGAACGAGCGGGTGTACGAGGAGATCCGCACCTGGAAGGTCGGGGACCTGCGCGAGTGGCTCCTGGCGGACACGACCACGGGCGAGATGATCCAGCGAGCCGCCAAGGGCATGACCGCCGAGATGATCGCCGGGGTCACCAAGCTGATGTCCAACCTCGACCTCGTGCTCGGAGCGAAGAAGATCCGCATCCAGGCCCGGTGCAACAACACGATCGGCCGGCCCGGCACGCTCGCCTCCCGCAACCAGCCGAACCACCCCACCGACTCGGTCGAGGGCATCCGCGCGAGCATCTACGAGGGGCTGTCGCTCGGGTCGGGCGACTCCGTGATCGGCATCAACCCCTCGGACGACTCGCTCGGCAGCGTGGCCCGGCTGCTCGAGATGACCCAGGAGGTCATCGACCGCTGGGAGATCCCGACGCAGAACTGCGTGCTGAGCCACATCACCACCCAGATGGACGCCCTGAAGCGCGGTGCGCCGGTCGGGCTGCTGTTCCAGTCGATCGCGGGCTCCCAGAAGGCCAACGAGAGCTTCGGGATCGACGTCGACCTCCTCGACGAGGCCTACGAGCTCGGCAAGCGTTACACCAACGCGACCGGCCCGAACTTCATGTACTTCGAGACCGGGCAGGGCACCGCGCTGTCGGCCGACGCCCATGAGGACGCCGACCAGCTCGTCATGGAGGCCCGCAACTACGGGCTCGCCAAACGCTACGCGCCCTACCAGGTCAACACGGTGGTGGGGTTCATCGGCCCGGAGTACCTCTACGACTCGGTCCAGATCACCCGGGCCGGGCTCGAGGACCACTTCATGGGCAAGCTCACCGGCCTGTCGATGGGCTGTGACGCGTGCTACACGAACCACGCCCGTGCGACGCAGAACGACATCGAGAACCTCGCGGTGCTGCTCGCCGCCGCCGGCTGCAACTACTTCATGGGGGTGCCGATGGGCGATGATGCGATGCTCAGCTACCAGTGCACGAGCTACCACGACGCGCCGAGCCTGCGCCAGGCGCTGGACCTGCGGCCGATCCCGGAGTTCGAGGCCTGGATGGAGGGCATCGGGCTGATGGCCGACGGGAAGCTGACGGCCAGGGCCGGCGACGCCTCGTTCTTCCTCCAGCGGTAAGGGGAGCCCATGTCCACGCCCGATCTCGACGCGATCATCGCCGCCGTGCTCGAGGAGCTGCGTGCCCCGGCCGCTCTGACCGCGCCGGCGCCCACCACCTCGACGCCCGCCCCGGCACCGGCCACCTCGACGCCCGCCCCGGCACCGGCCACCTCGACGCCCGCCCCGGCACCGGC
>JBKHEJ010000131.1:0-8058 GCA_046540855.1 Nitriliruptoraceae bacterium | reverse complement strand
CTGCGGCGGGTGGCCGGGCCTGAGGACGCACTTCCCTGCGCCCATCCGCAGGGAAGGTGCCGGACGTGGATCGCGCGGCCGCGGGCGTGGCCCCGCCGCACCGCCGGGCGCGTCGGCCGGCGGCCCGTCACGCGCGGTCCGGGCCCTCCTGGTCCAGCTCCCAGCCACGCGTCTCCGGGAGCAGCCGGAACCCGAGCGCGATCACCGCGGTGCACACGCCGATCCAGCGGGCCGCTGACGCGAAGCCGCCGGTGAGGTCGGCGAGCACCCCGAAGGAGGTCAGCCCGATCACCGCGCCGAGCACCCCGGCAACGGTCTCCCACCCGGCGACGGTGGCGCGCACGCGGGTCGGTACGAGCTCGGCGACCAGCGCGCCGGTGGGCGGGGCGAAGGCGCTGGATGCGGTGATCGCCACGAGGTAGCCGATCGCGAGCTCCCGCGTCGTGCCCGCGTAGGCGTAGGTCACCGCGAGCCCGGTGACGGCCATCGACACGCCGGCGGTCCCGGTCCGTCCGAGGCGGTCCGCGGTCCAGCGGCCGAGCAGGATGCCCACCAGCCCAGCTGGTCCGGCCGCGAGCACGAGCGTGGACAGCAGCAGCGGGGACGCATCGAGCACGCCCTCGCCGTACACGAACAGGTAGGTGAAGCCCGGCCCGGTCGCCAGCGCGATCGCGCCGATCAGGGTCGCGAGCAGGGCAACGCGCCCGACCAGCGCTCGCGGCACCCGGCCGGGCAACCCGGTCGTCGCGACGTGGTGGGTGGCGATGGTCGGCTCGCGGATGCGCCGCGCCAGCACCGGCAGGAGCAGCAGCGGCACGAGCGAGAGCGCCATCACGACCCGGAAGGAGGGCTCGCCGGGTAGCAGCCCCCGGCCGACGGCCACGATCCCCGCGCCGAGGCCGTAGGCGGCGGCGATCAGCGCCAGGGACCAGGCGCGCCACTGGCTGTCGGTCTCCTCGGCGGCGATCACCCCGGCCAGCGCGTTGATGGCCGACAGCAGCGGCCGCGCCAGGGCCACGATCACCACGAAGGCCCAGAAGCTCCAGGCGAACGCGGACAGGGTGGTGAGCGCGAGCCCGGCTCCGGCGGCGGCGAGCAGGACGCGGCGGCGTCCGAGCCGGTCCGCGAGCGCGGCGGTCGGCAGGCTCCCAAGCGAGGCGAGCCGGATCAGCGCGAGCGCCAGGCCGAGCGTCGTGGCGGGTAGGCCGAGCTCGTCGAGCGCGCCGTCACCGACCACCTCGCCGTAGGCCACGGCGACGTCGCGGATCACCGTCGTCACGCCGAACTGTGCGATCCCGGACGCCACCGACAGCACCGTGACCGACAGGATCGGGACGGTCAGCCACCCGGGCCACCGCCACCCGGCCCGGTGAGGTCCGTGCTCCCCCACGGGGCTCCTTGTCGCTCGACGCGAGCGGACGGTAGCGCCCGCCTCCGGCCCTGGCCCTGCCACCACCGGACCCACGGGGTGCGCTCGGTCCAGTAGCGTCGCGGCATGCGTCTCGTGACCTGGAACGTCAACTCCCTGCGCGCCCGGCTGCCCCGGGTCATCGAGCTGCTCGCCACGCACGGGCCCGACGTCGTGTGCGTGCAGGAGACCAAGGTCGCGACCGAGACCTTCCCGCACGCCGCCCTCGCCGAGCACGGCTACACGGCCGTCGAGGTCTCGGAGGGCCGCTGGAACGGGGTCGCCCTGCTCGTACCCACCGGCACCGAGGTCGCCGACGTCGTCGAGGTGCTGCCCGGCGCCCCCGACCCGGGTGAGGCCCGCTGGGTGGAAGCCACCATCGCCGGGGTCCGCGTCGCCTCCGTGTACGTCCCGAACGGCCGCGATCGCGAGCATCCGATGTTCGCGGCGAAGCTGCGGTTCCTCGAGGCGATGCGCACCCACCTGGCCGAGCTCGTCGCGGTCGGCCCCGTGGTCGTGGCCGGCGACGTCAACATCGCCCCGGAGGACCGTGACGTCTGGGACATCGCCCAGGCGGGGTTGACCACCCACATCACCCCGGCGGAACGGCAGCGGCTGGCCGCGCTCGGAGAGCTCGGGCTGCAGGATGCGTTCCGGACGATCGACCCCGAGGGCGAGGGCTTCACCTGGTGGGACTACCGCCTGCGCTCCTTCCAGCGTGGCTTCGGGATGCGTATCGACCTCGCGCTGGTCAGCTCCCACCTCGCCGTCACCGGGTGCACGGTGGACCGGACCTTCCGTCTGCCGAACGAGGCCGGCGACAAGCCCTCCGACCATGCCCCCCTGGTGGTCGACCTCGAACGCTGAGGCACCGTTGGCCGTCCGGCGGATCGGCGGACCACCGTCCGTCCCCTACTCGGGGTGGTCCGCGTGGCCGGTGCGGTCGTAGTGGACGTGCCGGGTCTGGGCCGGCACGTGATGCGGGTCGTCGAGGACCACGGCTCCGTTCTCGAGCGTGGTGAGCGGGATCCCGTAGGCGCGGGTCAGCAGCGCGGCGGTGAGGACCTGTGGCGGTGGCCCCGACGCCACGACCTGTCCCCCGAGCAGGAGCACGTGATCGGCGTCCGCAGCCTCGGGGAGGTCGTGCGTGCTCACCACCACCGTGGCGCCGCGTTCCCGCTCCTCCCGCAGCACCTCCTCGATGATGTCCTTGGAGACGAGGTCCAGCCCGGTGATGGGCTCATCGAGGAGGAGGATGTCAGCCTCCTGCACGAGGCCCTGCGCGATGAACACCCGCTGCCGCTGTCCGCCGGAGAGTTCGTCGAGGTGGCGGTCGCGCAGGTCGGCGATGCGCAGCCTCTCCATCGCGTCGCGGCAGCGCCGCCGGTCATCCCGGCTCGCCGGCGTGAACATGCCCAGGTGCGCGAAGCGACCCATCAGCACCGTCTCGCGGACGGTCACCGGCATGGTGTCGTTCACCGTCGTCGCCTGGAGCACGTAGGCGATGGCGCGGTGTCGCGGCCCGGCGACGTTGACCTGGAGCGTGCCGGACGACGGGGCCAGCAGCCCCGAGATGGCGTGCAGCAGGGTGGACTTCCCGGACCCGTTCGGTCCGATCAGCGCCGTCCGTGACCCGGCGGGGATCGTGAAGGAGGACCGTCCCAGGGCGGTCGAGCCGTCCCAAGCCAGCACGAGGTCGCGGCCGACCACCGCAGCAGCGCCCTCGGTCGTGGGTCGGGTCGGTGCGCCCTCGGCAACGGCGTGCTCGGCGTCGGCGTGTTCGAGGTTCTCAGGCGTCTCCATGATGACAGCAGCCTACCAAGGGGGTACAGTAGGAACAGGAGTCATTCCTAGAAATGTCGGCATGAGCCGGGATGTCCCGCACCCGCACCCGCACCTACACGTGCATGCGCCTGCACCCGCGCCCGCACCCGCACCCCCACCCCTGACGATCCTGGAGGTCCGATCCCGATGGAGCATCACCGCCGCACCCCACGCCCACGCCGTGCTGCCGGGCTCACCCTGCTGGCCGCCGCCCTCGCCCTCGCCGCCTGCGGGAGCGACACCGGCGGGTCAGGCGCCGCGGCGGATGAGGGCCAGCCGCAGGTCGTGGTGACCACGACCATCCTCGGCGACATCGCCGCCAACGTGGCTGGGGAGGACGCAGCCGTCGAGGTGCTCATGCCGCTCGGCGCCGATCCGCACTCCTTCGAGCCGTCCGCGCA
Source organism: Nitriliruptoraceae bacterium (assembly GCA_046540855.1). GTDB lineage: Bacteria > Actinomycetota > Nitriliruptoria > Nitriliruptorales > Nitriliruptoraceae > T1Sed10-7. Next base: position 4,425 of record JBKHEJ010000131.1, on the reverse strand, counting down.
ACAGGCGGCATCCATGCGGGAGGCCGACCTCGTCATCGCCAACGGCCTGGGCCTCGAGGAGGGCTTGCTCGACGCGATCGCCGCGGCCGAGGAGGACGGGGTGCGGGTGCTCGAGCTCGGGCCGTCCCTGGACCCGATGCCGTACGAGGGCACCCACGGCCATGACCACGGTGACGATCACGACCACGGTGACGATCACGACCACGGCGATGATCACGACCACGGCGATGATCACGACCACGGGGATGATCACGACCACGGGCACGAGCACGACACGGGGTACGACTCCCACGTGTGGATGGACCCGGTCCGCATGGCCGACGCGGTGGACCTCATCGCCGCCGAGCTCGACGAGGTCGCCGATGGGGACTTCCTCGCCCGCGGTGAGACCTACCGTGCGGAGCTGGAGGAGCTCCACGCCGACATCGAGGAACGGATCGCCGCCATCCCGGAGGAGGACCGCAAGCTCATCACGAACCACTTCGCCTACGGCTACTACGCCGACCGCTACGGGCTCGAGATGCTCGGGACCGTGATCCCGTCGGCCTCCACCGAAGCGGAGACGAGCGCGTCGCAGTTCGCCGAGCTCATCGAGGTCATCGAGGACGCGGGGGTCTCGGCCATCTTCGCCTCGACGACCGAGTCCACCGAGCTGGCGGAGGCCATCGCGGGCGAGATCGGCCGTGAGGTCGAGGTGCTCTCGCTCTACACCGGCTCGCTCGGTGAGGAGGGCTCCGGCGCCGAGACCTACGTGTCGATGATGCTGACCTCCACAGACCGTATCGTGGAGGGTCTCACGCGCTGACCGGCCGTGACCGCTGCCCTGCCGTCACACCCAGGAACCTCACGTGGAATGGTTGCTCGAACCGCTGTCCCAGCCCTTCATGCAGCGGGTGCTGCTCGCCGGCATCCTCGCCGTGGTCACCACCTCGCTGATCGGGACCTGGGTGGTCCTGCGGGGGCTGACGTTCATGGGCGACGCGCTCGCCCATGGCGTCATCCCCGGCATCGCGCTCTCCTTCGCGCTGGGGGCGAACCTGATCGTCGGTGCGATCGGCTCGGCGGTGGTGATGACCGCCGGGATCGGCCTCGTGCACCGCAAGGCGAAGCTGCGTGAGGACGCCGGGATCGGGCTGCTGTTCGTCGGCATGCTCGCGCTCGGCGTCGTGATCCTGTCCCGGCTGCCGAACTTCTCCACGAGCGTGTCCACGATCCTGTTCGGGGACGCGCTCGGGGTGACCTGGTCGGACGTGCGGGTGCAGGCGGTGGCAGCGGCGCTGACGATCGTGCTGGTGGCGGTGTTCTACCGGCCCTTCATGGTGCTCAGCTTCAACGAGGAGAAGGCGGAGCTGCTCGGGCTGCGACCGGGGCTCAGCCACTTCGTCATGCTCGGGCTGCTCACGCTCGCGATCATCTCCGCGTTCCAGACCGTGGGGACCCTGCTGGTGTTCGCCCTCATCGTGGCGCCTCCGGCGGCGGCGTCGCTCATCGCGCGCCGCGTCCCGACGATGATGGCCACCGCCGCGGCGCTGGGCAGCCTGTCGATCCTGCTCGGCCTGCTGGTCAGCTGGCACGCCGACACCGCCGCCGGGGCGACCATGGCCGGGATGTCGGTGCTGCTGTTCTTCGTCGTCCTCGCGCTGCGCGCGCCCTTCCGGGGCCGCGTCGCCGAGGCGGCCGCGTGAGCGAGAGGCCCCTGCCGGATCAGCCCGCGGCGGTGCAGGACCGGCAGGTGCCGACCAGCTCGATCCGGTGCGAGCTCACCACGAACCCGCGCTGCTCGGTCGCCTCCTGGGCGGCTGCTGCGAGGGCCCGCTCGACGGTTGCGGGGAACACCACGTCCTCGATCCGACCGCAGAGCGCGCAGACGAGGTGGTGGTGGTGCTCGGAGAGCTCCTCGGTGAGCTCGTAGCGGGCGACATCGTCGGTGCTGGCGATCCGCTCCACCGCACCGCACTGTTCCAGGATGGCGAGGTTGCGGTACAGCGAGCTCTGGGACTGCGCCGCCCCCTCCTCCAGCAGCTCCTGGATCGTGACCGGCCGGCCCACAGCCAGCAGGAGCTCGACCAGCTGCCGACGACCGCGGGTGTAGCGCTGGCGGGTCCGCCGCAGCTGGTCGTCGACGATGTCGTGGACCTCGTCGTGGACCTCGTCACAGACCTCGGCTGCCATGCCTCGCAGCCTACCGCGTTCTCGGAACGTTTCGCAGGGAGCGGGTCGGTCGAGGTGGTCGTCCACACCGCTTCGAGCGGGGCCGAGTCCACGTGTTGCCCCCGGTAGCATCCCGGGCGGTGCCCCGGCGCCTCCGCGCCACTGGCCGCCGTCCCCGCGCCCACCCGGAGCTCCCCCGTGCGCCCCACGATCACACCCCTGCTCGCCGCCGCCACCGCGACGCTCGCGCTGGCCGCCTGCACCCCGCTGCCGTCGGCGTCCTCGGCGGCCGTCGTCGGGGACGAGGCGATCCCCCGTGCGCGGGTCGAGGCCGCCGTGACGGGTCTGGACCTCGACACGCTGCAGGAGAGCATCGAGGCCGGGTTGCCCGCGGACCTCGAGGGTGCGGACCGCGCCGCCGCGGTGGACACCGAGGTGGAGGCGGTCCTGCTCGACACCCAGCGCCGCACGCTCGACGTGCTGATCCGGTTCGAGCTGATCGAGCGCATGGCTGCCGACGCCGGTGCCGAGGCGAGCGAGGAGGACCGGGCCGAGTCGCGTGAGCTGCTGCTCGCCTCCGTCGGCGGGGAGGAGGGCCTGGAGGCCGCGCTGCAGCAGTCCCGGCTGACCGAGGAGCTCTTCGACGAGGTCATCGTGCCCCAGGAGGCGCTCGTGCTCGCCCTGCGTCGTGAGCTGGCGGCGGGTGAGCAGCTCGACGTGCGCACCCCGCGCCACATCCTCGTCACGAGCGAGGAGGAGGCGGAGGAGATCCTCGCCGAGCTGGATGCGGGCGCCGAGTTCGCAGCGCTCGCCGAGGAGCGCTCCCAGGACCCGGGCAGCGCCGCCGAGGGTGGCGACCTGCCGGCGCAGCCGCGTGGGGGGTGGCTGCCCGAGTTCGACCAGGCCGTCTGGGAGGCCGAGGTCGGCGAGGTCGTCGGGCCGGTGCAGACCGAGGCGGGCTTCCACATCATCGAGGTCGTCAGCGCCGACACCCTCGGTCCGGATGAGCTCTCCGATCAGCAGATCCAGCAGCTCACCGGTCCCGCGCTCGAGGAACGCTTCCTCGCGGTCCTCGACGACACCGAGGTGGTCGTCGACCCGGCCTTCGGGGTGTGGGACGTCGAGGCCCCCGGCGGGCCGGCGGTCCGTGCCGCCGACCAGGTCGGCACCGGAGCGCCCCGCCCCGCCGGCGACCTCGAACCCGCCGAGGGCGAGGAGGAGCTCAGCCAGGAGGAGCTCGAGGAGCTCCTCGAGGAGCTCGAGGAGGGCTCGTGACCCGGCCAGGGACCGGCCCGAGCGTCGCGCTGGTCGAGACCTCGGAGCTGCTGCCCGGTCTGCTCTCCTTCCCGGCCTGGGACGTGCTGGGCACCGCCGAGCGCATCCTGGTCCGGGACGCCGACCGGCACCCCTTCGCGATGCACCTCCACCTCGCCGGGCTGGACCTCGAGACGCTGGAGCCCGCCGCGCTGGACCGCGGCGACCTCGACCTGACCCGCCCCGGTCGGCCGGACGACCGCCGGCTGGCCAAGGCGCTCGTGCAGCAGGCGCTCGCCGAGGGCCGGGCGGTGTTCCTGCTCGGGCCTGAGGACGATCGCCTGGCGCTCGCGCTGGCCGGGATGGCCGCCGAGCACGACCTCGAGCTCGAGCTCGTGCTGCTCGCCCAGCAGCCGCCTGGGACGGAGCTGTTGCGGCTCGTCGAGGTGATGCAGCGCCTGCGGGACCCGGAGGTGGGGTGTCCCTGGGACCTCGAGCAGGACCATCACACCCTGCTGCGCTACCTCGTCGAGGAGACCTACGAACTGGTCGCCGCGGTCGAGGAGGGCGACGATCGCGACCTCGAGGAGGAGCTCGGGGACGTGCTGCTCCAGATCGTGTTCCACGCCCGCATCGCGCAGGACCGGGGTGCCTTCGGCATCGACGACGTGGCTCGCGCCATCGCGGACAAGCTCGTGCGTCGGCATCCGCACGTGTTCGCCGACGGGGACGCCGCCACCGCGGACGAGGTCCAGCAGCGCTGGGACGAGCTCAAGGCGGCCGAGAAGGGCCGCGCCGGCCCCTTCGACGGCGTGCCGGCCGCAGCACCCGGGCTGGAGCTGCTCACCACCCTGCAGCGCAAGGCCGCCAAGCGGGGGCTGCTCGTCGCGGAGGCAGCCTCCTCGCTCGAGGCGGTGCGGGCCGCCGTCGACGACGTCGCCGCGGCCGCGCCGAGCGAGCGCGGCGCGGCCGTCGGGGACCTGCTCGACCGGGTCGTCGCCCTCGCCCGCGAGCTCGACG
>JBKHEJ010000130.1:0-8156 GCA_046540855.1 Nitriliruptoraceae bacterium | reverse complement strand
GGTACCTCTGCGCACGGTCGGGGTCTCCGGTGGTCGCCGCGCACCGGCACGTTGCTTCCGGCACGTGCTCCGTGACGACCGAGGCCTCGCCTAGCATCCGACCGGATCGACGACAGCGCGGAGCGGGCATGAGCAACGGTGACCTCGACGGTGTCGGCAGCCCGTCGCCGAGGACCCTCACGAACGGCCCCGCGCCGGGCGTCCCGAGCTGGCTCGACACCCTCGTGCAGTACACCTGGCGGTCCCTGGTGCTGCTGGTGGGCGCCGCCGCCCTGATCACCGCCATGACCCGGCTGTACCTGGTGACGCTGCCGGCGATCATCGCGCTGATCCTCTCCACGCTCAGCGTGCCGCCGGCCCGCCGGCTCGAGCGGGCCGGCTGGCCCCGACTGGCCGCAGCATCGGTCGTCGTGGTCGGCGGCGTCGGCTCGTTCTTCGGGCTCATCGCGCTGCTCACCCCGGCGTTCGTCCGGCAGATCCAGGAGCTCGGGCCGACCGTCGCCCAGGGCTTCGAGCAGGTGCTCACCTGGCTCGAGGACGGGCCGATCGGCTACGACCCCGCACAGCTCGACGATCTCCTCGAGACCGTGATGGACGCGGTGTCGGGCTCGGTCGGCCTCATCGCGAGCCAGCTCGGCTCGATCGCCGTCGCGGTCGTCGAGGGGTTCACCGCGCTCGCCCTGGCCCTGGTCCTGCTGTTCTTCTTCGTCAAGGACGGCGAGCAGCTGGTGAACTGGTTCACCCGGCTGACCCCGCCCCGGCACCTCGACGACGTGCGCGCGGCCGGCCAGCGCGGCTGGGTCGCGCTGGCGGGGTTCGTGCGCGGTACCTCGCTCGTGGCCCTGATCGACGCGGTCGGGATCGGGATCGGGCTGCTGATCCTGGACGTGCCGCTCGTGCTGCCGCTGTCGGTGCTGGTGTTCTTCGGTGCCTTCGTCCCCGTCATCGGGGCCTTCGTCACCGGCTTCCTCGCGGTCCTCGTCGCGCTCGCGGACCAGGGCATCCAGACCGCGCTGATCGTGACCCTGATCGTGCTGGCGGTGCAGCAGGTCGAGTCGAACCTGCTCCAGCCCACCATCATGAAGCGTGCGGTCGCGCTCCACCCGATCGTGATCCTGGCCGTGCTGACGGCCGGGGCGGTGCTGATCGGGGTCGTGGGCGCGTTCCTGGCCGTCCCGGTGACGGCGGTGCTGACCGCGGTCGGCAACGAGCTACGGGTGCGCCACGAGCTGCGGGCTGCCGGCCACCGCCCTGGCCCGGCCCCGGTCGGTGGCCCCGGCGTCGATCCGGAGACCCTCCTCGCCGAGTTCCCCGAGGAGACCCAGCTACGGGCCGCTGCTCGGCGCCGCAGCAGCGGCGAGAGAGCTCAGCGACCCCGACGGCGCACCCGCATCCGCGTCCGGGGGCGCGACGCCCGTGAGCGCACCGAACCTGAGCGGGCCGACCCCGAGCGAGCCGAGGGCGCCGGGGACGGGCCCTAGCCCGCGCGCGCCGGCACACCCCACCCCGGTGCGTGGCGGCGCCAGGGCACCAACCGCTCCAGGAGCCGGGCGAGCCCGAGGACGAGATCCTCGCGTCCCGCGTTCGCGACCAACTGGACCGACAGCGGCCGACCCCCGTCCTCCCACAGCGGCACGACGATGGTCGGCAGATCGGCGAGGTTCCAGGCGGCCGTGAACGGGTAGGCGGACAGGTTGGCAGCGATGTTCGCCGCCCAGGGCCGGGTGTGCCACGCGGTCGAGGCCGGTTGGGCCCGAGCGAAGGTCGGCGTGATGAGCACGTCGTGGTCGGCGAAGAAGGGGGCGAGCCGCTCCCGCCAGGCCAGGACGTCCTCGTCCTCCACCTCGGCGACCCGCGTGAGGCGCTCCCCCGCCGCGATGTGGGCCCGGGTGCGGGGCTGCAGGTCGTCGGGGTCGAGCCCGAGGTGGGCCGCGTCGGCACCGGCGCCCTGGGTCCACCGTGCGACCACCGCCGGGACGAGCGCACGGTCGTAGGGCGGGTCGGCCCGGGTCACGTCGTGGCCGGCGTGGTGCAGGAGCCGCCCGGCCTCCAGCGCCGCCTCGCGCCAGGCGCCCGACACCGTGACGCCGGGGGCCGGTGGCCGCCAGGACACGGCGATGTCCAGGGGGGTGGGCGGCTCGGTGACCTGCTCGAACCGGGTCCCGCCGGATAGGACGTCCGCCAGGCGGGCGGCGTCGGCGACGGTCGTCGCGAGCGGCCCGAAACGCGTCATCCCGAACCAGTGCGGCGTGCCGTCGACCTCGCAGGCCAGGTGCGGGGCGCCGGGCCGCAAGCCGACGGTGCCGCAGGCGGCGGCCGGGATCCGGACCGAGCCGAGCCCGTCCGTCCCGACCGCGACCGGCACGAGACCGGCCGCGACCGCGGCGGCCGACCCACCTGAGGACCCACCCGCGCTCCGGGTCGGATCCCACGGGCTGACCACGGTGGCGGTGGGATCGTCCGAGGTCCCCCACAGCGACAGCTCCGGGCAGCGGGTCTTGCCGACCACGATCGCGCCTGCCTGCTTCAGGCGCGTCACGAGCGGATCATCGGCTGCGGCCGGCGCCGCGGAGGTCGCGAGGGAGCCGTGCCGCGTGGCCAGGCCCGCGACGTCCAGCACGTCCTTGACCGCCACCGGCACCCCCGCCAGCGGCAGCGTCGACCGGTCGGGGTGCTCGTCGACCGCATCGGCTTCCTGCAGCGCCGCCGGAGCGCGGGTGGCGACGAAGGCCCCGAGACGGCGGTCCACGACCCGGATCCGGGCGAGGTGGGCCTCGACCACCGTGCGAGCGCTGACCTCGCCGCTGGCGACCAGGTCAGCGAGTTCCACGGCGCTGCGTCCAACCAAGGTCACCGGCACCCTCCCGAGCGACTGGGCTCCCGCGCGGTTCCACTTCCCCCGCGGTCCTGCCACCCTACGCCGCGCGCCCGCACGACGCCCGGCGTGACCCCGCTCGACGGTGTCGGCGCCCCTGTCCGGATAGCCTGCGCACCGCGCGCGCGTGTCTGGCACGCTGGTCCTGGCGGCGACCGTGTCCCGCGTTGCGCCGGTCACCCGGTCACCTCGACCGGGAGCCACGAGCCCGGCGGCGCCGTCGTCGGTCCCACCCGCCCGCGCCCCGTGCGCTCCGCGTCCCGTGCGGCCCGCTCGCCTGCGGCCCGCGACCCTGGAGACCATCGTGCCCCCCTCGCAGCGGCCACGCGCCGAGGTCCACCTCCGGATGCTCGTGCCAGACGACGCTGCCTGGGTGGCCCGGATGGATCAGAGCGCGGCGACCAGCCTCGCTCGCCCCATCGGGTTCACGGAGGATGCGCTGCGGCGCGAGCTCGAGGCCGGGGAGTGGGCCAGCGACGCCCGCTTCGGGTGGGCGATCCTGCTCGACGGGACGACCGCGGGGTTCGCGCTCGTCGACGACCTCGACGGCCGCGACGCGGAGCTCACCCTGCGGGTCGCACCCCAGTCCCGCGGACGTGGTGCCGGACGGGAGGTGCTGCGCCAGCTCGCCGACCACCACTTCGCAGCCACGCCGACGCTGAGGCGGCTCACCGGCCGGGCCCACGAGCACAACGTGCCGATGCAGCGGGTGTTCAACGCGGCCGGGTTCCGCATGGAGGCCCGCTACCGCGACAGCCTGCCCCTGCCGGACGGCTCGGCGGCCTCGGAGTGGGGCTACGCGCTCACGCGCGCCGACTGGGAGGCCGGCCGCCACCGCGCCAGCGGCACGGGCTACGACCTGCACGGGCTGGCCTTCGGGCTCGACGAGACGATCGAGGGCGAGGACTGCCACGGGCTCCGCGCCCGGTTCCTGCAGGAGGGCCGCCGCGTGCTGTGGCGGTACGACGCCGACCACCAGCTCGACGGGGAGGCCGCCGGGGTCCTCACCGGTGATCTGTTGCGCTACCGCTTCGTGCACACCCGCGAGGCCCAGCAGGAGGTCGTCGAGGTCCCGGGCCGGGGTCGGGCACGGCTGCAGCGCCGCGAGGATGGGCGGCTCGAGATCGTCGACCGCTGGTCCGACGAGCGCGGCTCCCACGGCGAGCGTGTCCTCGTCCAGCTCGTCGACGACCGCTGAGGACGGAGCCCGCCGTCAGGCCGGAGGATCCGGCAGCGCGGTGACCGCGACGTGCAGGGCGGAGGCCACGGCGTAGACCACGCCGTCCTCGTCGACCACCGCGGAGCGGGCACGCACCTTGCGGCCGTCGAGGCCGTCCAGGCGCGCCACGACACGGACCGGCTCATCGACCGGCACCTCACGGTGGTGCACGACCCGGAACCCCGCCAGCAGGGCGCCGAGGTAGCCGGCGTCCCGCAGCTCTGCGATCGCCGCCCACACCGTGGGACAGTCCAGCACCGCCGCGACGAGGAGCTCATCCACCGTGCCACCGGTCCCGAGCTCCTGCGACGGGATCCACGGCTGCACGATCGTGCCGGCCGGCCCGAAGCGGGGGTGGAGCCGCTGGCCGACCGGGTGACGCGGCTGCGGTCCGCACACCACGCAGGTCAGGTACTCCTGCTGCGGGACCGGCTCGGGCAGGGGCGTCCTCGCCAGCTCGAGCAGATCGAGACCGGTCGGTGGCGGCTCGTGCCCGGCCAGCTCCACGACCCCGCTGACCAGCAGCTGCGCCCCGTCGCGGACCTCGACCTCGGTCCGCGCCGGGCCGTCGGCGGCGCGCAGGCGGGCCTGCACGCCCCGGGCCAGTGGGGTCGGCGCGTGCAACCGGGCCTCGATCCCGGTCAGGGGCGCGCCGTAGGGATCCGCGGCGCGCGCGACGCTTGCCAGCAGACCTGCCGCGAACCCGCCCTGGAGGATCCCCGGCGGACCGTCGAGCCCGTCGGGGATGGACAGCTCCCGGACGAGCCAACCCTGCTCGATGACCGTGTCGGCCCCGAGCGCGAGGCCGAGGATCGGTGGGCCGAGCGGGATCTGGCTGGTCATGGCGCGGACCCTAGCGACCCGCCCGTCCGCTACAGCGCTCCAGGGACCCACGCCCCGTACCGGGCACGCGACCGGGTCGGCGTGGCGGGTCCTCGCCTCGGCAGCACCGCCGGCGTACGGTGCCGGGTCCCCGACCAGGAGCTACCCCGCGTGCGCTGTCCCGGCTGCGGGAGCGACGACGACCGGGTCGTCGACTCCCGACCCACCGCGGCCGGCGATGCCATCCGCCGCCGCCGCGAGTGCCGCCGGTGCGGACTGCGCTTCACCACCTTCGAGCGGGTCGAGCTGCCGGAGCTGGTCGTCCGCAAGCGCTCGGGCGCGCTCGTGCCCTTCGACCGGGCCCGGGTCCTGGACGGCATGGCTCGTGCCGCCAAGGGCCGGGTCGACCTCCCCGAGCTCGAGGAGGCGGCAGCCGCCGTCGAGCGGGACCTGCGGGCGCTCGGCCGTCGGGAGCTCACCTCCGAGCAGGTCGGGTTGCAGGTGCTGCTGCAGCTCCGTGAGCTGGACGGGGTCGCCTACGTGCGGTTCGCGAGCGTCTACAAGGACTTCCAGGACCCCGAGGACTTCGAGCTGGAGCTGTCGAGCCTGCGCAAGGACGCGCCGCCCAAGGGCAGCTGAGCCGGGTCAGAGCGCATCCCGCGCGGCGTGTGACCGGGGAGCGTGGTGCCTGCGGGCAGCGTCAGCGGGACGGGAGCAGCAGCACCGTCCAGGCGGGCAGGTCCGCCCCGTCCAGGCCGTTGAGCTCCTGGAGGGCACGGACCTGCTCGCGGGCGTCCACCCCCTCCGGGGCGGTCTCCACGGCGACGTCCCACAGGGTCTCCCCGGGGGCGACCACGACGTGCCCGGCGACCGGATCAGCGAGCTCAGCGCCCGCGTCGCTGCCATCGAGCAGCACCAGCACGGCAGCGACCACCACGACGAGGGCGAGCAGGGCCGTCCAGCGCCGCCGCGTGCCGAGCGGTGCCGTGCCGGCCGGCTCGGCCGCTCCCGCGCGGTCGTGAACCAGGGGCGGGATCGGTGGGGTGGTCGCTCGCATCGGTCGTCCTCGTGTGGTGCGTCTGTGGTGCGTCTGTGGTGCGTCTGTGGTGCGTCGTGGCGGGCCGGGCGGTCGTCGACCCCGATGGGACGAACGCCCGTTCGATGAACGTACCCGAACACGCGTTCTCAGGTCAAGGCTCGCGCGAACAGGCGTTCCCCTCCGCGCCCGGGTGTGCTACCGTGACGAACGCCCGTTCGAGCGGAGGCGACCGCGCCATGGACAACCAGACCGATCCCGGCTCCCGACCCGACCGCGAGAGCCCGACCCGTCGGGACCGCGGGTCCGAGGCGGACCCGCTCACCCCGCGCCAGCGCGCGATCCTGGAGATGGTCCACGCGCACGTCGACGAGCACGGCTACCCGCCCTCGGTGCGCGAGATCGGCGACGCGGTGGGGCTGCGCTCACCCTCCTCGGTGCACGGCCAGCTCGAGTCGCTCGAGCGCAAGGGGTACCTGCGGCGCGATCCGACGAAGCCGCGCGCGCTGGAGCTCGGCCGGGACCCCTTCACCGATCTGGACCTGCCCCGCTCCCCCGCGCGGCACGTGCCGCTGGTGGGCGAGATCGCCGCCGGCGGCCCGGTCCTGGCCGAGGAGCGGGTCGAGGCGGTCTACCCCCTCCCACGCGACCTGGTCGGGGACGGACCGCTGTTCCTGCTCCGCGTCCGGGGCGAGTCGATGATCGAGGCCGGCGTGCTCGATGGCGACCTCGTCGTCGTGCGCGAGCAGCCGAGCGTGGAGCAGGGCGAGATGTGCGCCGCCCTGCTCGACGGCGAGGCGACGGTGAAGTTCTTCCGCCGCACCCGTGCTGGCGAGGTGTTCCTGGATCCGGCCAACGACGCCTACGAGCCCATCCCGGTCACCCCCGGCCAGGACGCGCAGATCATGGGCAAGGTCGTCACGGTGCTGCGCAGCGTGCGCTGACGCTCACCGCTCCCAGGCCTCGGGCTCGGGCGTGAAGGGGTCGCGGACCAGGAACGCGCGCAACCGCAGCGCGGTGTCCTCGTCGACGTCGGCCGTGAGCAGCGTCCCGGTCTCGGTGTGCTCCTCCGCGACGACCTCGCCGCGCCGGTGCGCCATCGCGACGAGGTCCTGGCGCGCGTAGGGCACGAGCCCGTGCACGCGGTAGCGCTGGGACGGGAGCCGGGCGAGGATGCGCTCGACGAGGGCCTCCACGCCCTCACCGGTCCGCGCGGAGACGCACACCGGCTCCTGGCCGAGCTCCACCTCGATGCGACGGGCGAGCGCGGCGACCTGGTCCGCCTCCGCCGCGTCGATCTTGTTCAGCACCAGCTGCTGCGGACGCTCGTCAGCGCCGATCTCGCGCAGGACCTCGTCGACCGCGACGATCTGTGCCTCGGCCTCCGGGTGGGAGGCGTCCACGACGTGCAGGAGCAGATCGGCGTTCGCGGAGCCCTCCAGCGTGGAGGTGAAGGCCTCGACGAGGCCGTGCGGCAGCTTGCGGACGAAGCCGACCGTGTCGGTCAGGACGATGTCGCGCCCATCATCGAGCGGTAGCCGGCGCACGGTCGGATCCAGCGTCGCGAACAGCCGGTCCTCCACGTGCACGTCCGCCCCGGTGAGCCGGTTGAGCAGGGAGGACTTCCCGGCGTTGGTGTAGCCCACCAGGGCGACCTCCTGGACCTGCCGCCGGTCCCGCTCGGCGGACTTCGTCGAGCGGATGCGGCGGTACTCCTCCAGATCGCGGCGCAGCTTGCTCATCCGCCGCATGATGCGCCGGCGGTCCACCTCGAGCTGGGTCTCCCCCGGCCCGCGCCCGCCGATCCCGGCGCCGCCGGCCACCCGGCCCCCGGCCTGGCGGGACAGCGCCTCGCCCCAGCCCCGCAGCCGCGGCAGCAGGTACAGCAGCTGCGCGAGCTCGACCTGCGCCTTGCCCTCCCGGGAGGTGGCGTGCTGGGCGAAGATGTCCAGGATCACGATCGTCCGGTCCAGGACCTTCTGCTTGATCGCCTCCTCCAGGGTGCGCTGCTGGGCGGGGGTGAGGTCGTCGTCGAACACCACCGCGTCGGCACCCACCACCTGGACCAGCTCGCGGAGCTCGGCGACCTTGCCCCGGCCGATGAAGGTCCCCGGATCGGGGTGGTCCCGGCGCTGCACGACGCGCTCGGCGACCTCGGCGCCGGCGGTGTCGAGCAGGGCCGTCAGCTCGTCCAGCGACGCCTC
>JBKHEJ010000129.1:0-8192 GCA_046540855.1 Nitriliruptoraceae bacterium | reverse complement strand
GCGACCGCGCGCAGCAGCCGGGCGTGGCTGAAGGGTTTGGTGAGCACGGTGACGTGCTCGGCATCGACCGCGACGGCGCTGCTGGACAGCGCGAGGCAGGCGGTGTCCGGGCTGTGGGCGCGGACGTGGTCGATGAGTCGCTCGCCGCGGCCGTCCGGCAGCGACAGTTCGGTGAGCATCAGTGCGTAGGGGCCGGTGTCCAGGGCGGCGCGGGCCTCGCTGGCGCTCGCGACCCCGGTGACCCGGTAGCCGGCTCCGGCCAGCATCCGCTCGATGACCCGGCGGGTGCGCTCCCCGGGGTCGACCAGGAGCACGCGGTGGCCGGCGACGGGCACGTCGCTGCCGAGCGGGACCGCCACGGCTTCGTCGCGGGCGACGGGTAGTTGCAGGGTGGCCTCGGTCCCCTCGCCGGGGGTCGAACGCAGCCGGAGGTCGCCGCTGGCGGCGGTGATCATCGCCGCGACCGTCGCCAGGCCCATGCCGGTGCCGCGGTCGCCCTTGGTGGTGAACAGCGGCTCGTCCGCCCGGGCCTGGGTCTCACGGTCCATCCCCACCCCGTCGTCGGTGACCACCACCTCGACGCTGTCGCCGTCAGCACCCAGGCGCGCGGCCAGCACGATCGACCCGTCGCCGTCCACGGCATCGCGGGCGTTGAGGAGCAGGTTCATCACGGCCCGCTCGAGGTCCTGGGCCGCGATGGGGACCGGCGGGAGCCCGGCGGGGACGTCCAGGGACAGGCGCACGCCGTCCGGCAGGCCGCGCCCGAGCAGGCGGGCGACCCGGTAGACGACCTCGACCACGTCCGCTCGCGCGGTGGCGCCGCTCGTGCGGCTGCCGAGCGCGAGCATCTGCGTCGTCATCTCCGTGGCCCGGTCGACGGCCTCCCGCAGCTCGGCCAGGTCGGTGGCCAGGTCGCCGGCCAGATCGCTGGTCGGGTCGGCGGCCAGCTCCGAAGCGCCTTCGCGGGTTGCGGCGGCGGTGAGCGCGGCCACCCCCTCCTCCGCGAGGGAGAGGTTCGCGGTCATGACCTGCAGGAGGTTGCGCAGGTCGTGGGCGAGCCCGGCCGCCACCGCCCCGATCGCGTCGAGGCGCTCCGCCCGGGCCAGCTGCTCGGAGAGGTGGGTGCGCTCCTCCTCGATCCCGAGCCGCTCGGAGAGGTCGTGGACGACCAGTTGCAGCTGCCGGCGGGCGCCACCGAGGTTCGCAGCGCTGAGCACGCAGGGGACGGTCCGGCCATCGGCGAGCTCGAGGTCGACCTCCAGCCGGGCGGTGCGGCCGGGCGAGATGAGGGTGCGGGTGATGGCTGTGGTGGCGCGGCTGCGGTCGTGCTTGGCGACCATCTCCAGCAGGTCCCGGCCGAGCAGCTCCCAGCCGTCGCGGCCGACGAAGGCGGCCATGGCCGGGTTGACCCGCACGATCGCCCCGTCGGCGTCCAGCACCACCATCGGCTCCGGGGCGAGCTCCACGGAGCGGCGGTACTCGTCCACCTCGGCGTGGAGCTCGATCAGCTCCTGGACGTGCTCGGCGAAGCGGGCCAGCACCGCATCACCGATCGGGACGCGGCCCACCCGGCGTGTCATGCCGCGGCCCACGCCGTGGGGCCAGGCCAGCTCCAGCGCCCCGATCGGGGTGCCGTCCGGGGCGGCGACCTGGACCGTGGTGACGGTCACCGGACCGACCACCCCGCCGAGGGCCGGATGCTCGGACAGGTCCGCCCCCGCGACGGTACGGGTGCGCACCACCTCGCCTGCGGTCAGCGCGTCGGCGGCGGGGGCGGCGTGCAGGGGGGTCGGGGCGATCGGGGCGACCCCGGCGGTGTACCAGGCGTGCTCCTCGTCGATGACGGCGAGGGTCACGATCGGGGCGCCGGTCAGCTGGCGCAGCACCGCCACCAGGTGCGCGAAGGCCGGACCGCGGGCGGTGCCCGGCAGACCGAGCCCGTGCAGCGCGGCCAGGCGTGCCGCCGTCGCCTCAGGGCCGCCGTCCGGGCCCGGCGTGAGCGCCCCAGCCGTCACGTGCCGGGGTGTGCGAGCCAGCGGTAGCCGGCACCGCTCTCGGTCTCGATGTAGCGCGGGGCGCGGACGTCGTCGCCGAGCTTGCGCCGGAGCGAACGCAGGTGGGCGCGCAGGGAGTCGCGGGCCTCCTCGCCGTGGGAGGGGCTCCAGACCCGCGCGATGACCTGCTGGTGGGTCAGCAGCCGGCCGGGGTGGGCGGCCAGGGTCACCAACAGGCGCCACTCCGTCGGGGTGAGCCGGACCAGCTCCGTCCCCCGGTGCACGGTGCGGGCGCCGTGGTCGATGCACAGCTCCCCGAACCGGACCAGCCCGGCACCGCCGTTGGTCGAGGCGGTCGCGCTCGCCGCCTGCCCCGCACCGCTGACGTGAGCGCCCCCGTTGCCGTCGGAGGCCGCGGCGCTACGACGCAGGGCCGCGCCGACCCGCGCCCGCAGTTCCTCCATGGAGAAGGGCTTGTCGACGAAGTCGTCGGCACCGGCGTCCAACGCCTCGACCCGGGTGCGTTCCGTCGCCGCCCCCGACAGCAGCACGATCGGCACCTGGCTGAAGGCACGGATCTGCCGGACCACCTCGATGCCGTCGCCGTCCGGGAGCCTGAGGTCGAGCAGGATCACCTCGGGCTGACCGGCCGCGGCAGCGGCGAGCCCATCGGCGGCGGTGCGGGCGACGACGACGTCGTGCCCCGCGCGCCGCAGCCCGCGGGCGAGCGCGGTGAGGATCTGCGCTTCGTCATCGACGACGAGCACCCTGGCCACCGCGGAGCACCTCCTGCCGTCCACCCGTTCCCGCTCCCGACCCCGGGGTGGTGCGGGAGCGATCCGGCCTCGGTATGAGGCAGCGTAGGCGCCGCAGCACCCCGTGGACGACCCGATCCGTGCGGACTCCGTGCAGACGACGGCCGCGCGGGCCCCGGTCACATCCCCACCCGGGGCGTCGCTCACAGCACCCGACGGACCGCATCGGGTGTTCTGGTCACCGGGTGGTCGCTGACGACGTCGCCGGCGCTCGGGGCCTCGAGCATGCGGCCATCACCGACGTAGATCGCGATGTGGTTGGGCCGGGAGCCGTCCCCCGACCAGAACAGCAGGTCACCCGGCTGGGCGCCGTCGAGCCCACCCGGTACCTCGACGCCCTGCTTGGACTGGTCGATGCTGACGCGTGGCAGGTCGACGCCGACATCAGCGAAGGCGCGCTGCACGAAGCCCGAGCAGTCCAGCCCGGTCGCCGGGTCGGTCCCACCCCAGCGGTAGGGGACGCCGAGGTAGCGCTCCGCAGCCGCCAGCACGGCTTCCTGCTCCGGCGTCGCATCCGCCGGCACCCCGTCGAGGCGGCCGGCCGAGCCCGCCTGGGCGAGGGAGGCGGGTGTGAGGTCCTCCCGCACGTCGGACGCGGCGACCGGCTTGCCGGCCACCGCGTCGAGCATGGCGGACAGCGTCACCGTCGGCTGGGGTGAGGACGGGCGCATGGCCTGGTCCAGGGCCGCGGCGAACCCCCCCTCACCGCCATCGGTGCTCCCGGGGGCAGGCGCGGGCGGTGCCGTCGTCGCAGGGTCGGTCGGGGCGATCGCGTTCACGGGCACGGGCGACTCCTCCTCATCCTCGACCATCGGCACGGATCGGCACGGGCGAAGCGTGTGCGCGCTACCCCGTGCAGCTCGTCCGCTGTGCGCACGTTCGGCTGGTGGATGCGGTCCCGGTGTCGGCACCGGGTGGGGAACCCTTGAGCCCGACGCCCGGAGGCCGACGAGGCCCTCATGGAACCCGTGCGTGCTGCTCTGGAGTCGCTCGCCGCCCGACTGTGGGACGAGCGTCGGCTCCTCATGCTGCTGCTCTACCGCCTGACGGTGGCGCGGCTGCTGCTGAGCGCCGACGAACGCCGCTTCGTCCCCGATGCCCTGCGGGAGGTCGACCGCACGGTGGAGATGCTGCGCGACGAGGAGCTCCGCCGCGACGAGGCGGTCCGGGACCTCGCTGCCGAGTGGCAGCTCGCCCCGGAGCGGGTGACCCTGCCGGAGATCGTGCGTCGATCGCCACCTCCCTACGACCACACCTTCGGTGAGCACCTCACCGCGTTCCAGCAGCTCGCCGAGGAGATCGAGACGATCTCCCGGCACAACCGCGTCCTGGCGCACGCCGCGATGCAGGACCTCAGCGAGACCATCGGCCAGCTGACCGGCGACCCGGCCGGACCTGGTGCCACCTACGACGCCCACGGCCGCTACGGATCGACCACCAGCGGCGTGGGCGCACGGCTGCGGGAGGCCCTCTAGATGTCCTTCGTCGGGCTGTACACGGGACTGTCGGGTATCCGCGCCGGCCAGGCCGGGCTGGACACCGCCAGCAACAACATCGCGAACGCGAACACCGCCGGCTACACCCGCCAGCGGGTGGATCTGTCCGCTGCCCACACCTTCCAGTCCCCCTACGGCAAGGTCGGGACCGGCGTCACCGTCGACGGCGTCGCGCGGCTGCGCGACGGCTTCCTCGACACGCGCTTCCGGGCCGCGGTCGGTGAGGGCGCGGAGGCGTCGGTTCGGGCCGAGTTCCTCGCGAGCATGGAGCGGCTGTCGGGCGAACCGGACCTCGGCATCTCCTCGCGCATGGGCGAGCTGTGGGCCGCGATGGAGGACTGGTCCAACGAGCCCAACAGCGACGCGTCCCGTCGGCAGGTGCTCAGCGAGCTGGACGGGGTGTCGGAGACCTTCCGGTCGACCGCCCACGCCTGGGACCAGCTGGGTGAGGACACCTCGGCCCGGCTCGACGCGACGCTCGGGGACGTCAACCGCACCCTGGAGACCCTCCACGAGGACTTCAACGTGCGGCTGGAGAACACCGATCCGGACCGGCTCGGTCCGGAGGTGCTCGACCAGCGTGACCAGCTGCTCGACCACCTCTCCGAGCTGACCGGCGCGACCGTGCGCTACAACGACGACCAGACGGTCACGGTGTCCCTGGACGGGACGGAGCTGCTCGGCGAGGACGGACCGGCGGCGGTCGCGGTGGACGGAGATCCGGCGTCGGTGCAGGTCACCTCCGCCGACGGCTCCACCACCGAGCCGATCACCGCCTCCGGGGAGCTCGGGGGGCTCTACCGGGCCGTCCACGAGGACCTTCCGCGCTGGCGTGAGCAGCTCGACGGGTTGGCGGAGACGCTGGCGACCACCATCAACGGCCAGAACGCGGACGGGGCGCTCGCCGACGGAGAGCGCGGCGAGGACCTGCTGACGTTCGAGGCCGATGACCCTGCCGGCAGCCTCGAGCTCGTCAGCTCCGACATCGGGGTGCTGGCCGCGGGGACGCTGACCGATCCCCCGACCGCTCCGGCGGCTCATGATGGCTCGAACGCGCGGGCCTTCGCGGACCTGCGCACGGCGGAGCTGGACCGTCCCGACGACGCCGGCACCGCGACCTTCGAGAGCCAGCTGTCCGACCTGATCGTGGGGCTGGCCGGGGACGTGCGCTCCAGCGCCGCCAGCCAGGAGGCCGCCGAAGGGGTGGCCACCGGCGCGGGGCTCGCCAGGTCCAGTCAGCACGGGGTCTCCGTCGACGAGGAGATGGTCGACATGGTCCGCTACCAGCGGGCCGTCGAGGCCTCGGCACGGGTGATGACCACGGTCGACCAGATGCTCGACGTGCTCGTCAACCGTGTCGGCATCGTCGGTCGATGAGCCAGAGGATGGGACGATGAGGATCACCAGTGACATGCTGGCCACCCGCTCGCTGGACCGGCTCCAGTCGCGGCTCAAGGCCTACGAGCGCAGCCAGTCGGAGCTGTCCTCGGGCAAGCGCATCATGGCCCCCTCAGACGACCCCGGCGGCGCCCGTCGCGGCATGACCCTGCGTGCCGCCATGCGCGCCCGCGAGCAGGAGCTGCGCAACATCGAGGACGCGATCGGCTGGCTGAACAACGCCGACACGCAGCTGCAGGCGGCCAGTGACCGGACCCGTCGGGCACGTGACCTCACCGTCGATGGGGCGACGCTGAAGGACCCCGGGGCGCACCAGGCGATCGCCACGGAGCTGCGCGAGATCGCGGACGAGCTGGTCGGGATCGCCAACACCAGCCACAGCGGTCGGCCGCTGTTCGGTGGCTTCGCGGCTGGCGACGCGGTGACCGAGGTGGCGGGCGGCACCCTGGACTTCGACCCACCGGCCGGGCAGGCCGACGAGGTGGTCCGTCGCGTCTCCGACACCGAGCAGGTCCGCGTCAACACCACCGCCGCGGAGTGGCTGGGAGCCGACGCCCCCCCGGACGCCGACGGCGACAGCGGCGACCTCGTCACGCAGCTGCGCAAGCTCGCGGACCGGATCGAGGCCGGTGACCAGGACGCCGCGTCGGCGGGGCTCGCGACCCTGGACACGGCGATCGACCGCATCACCGGCACCCTCGCCGACATCGGTGCGACGACCAACCGGGTCGACTCCGCCAAGCTGCGCGCCAACGACGGCCTGCTCACCCTCAGGACGGAACTGTCCAACGTGGAGGACATCGACGTCGCTGACGGCATCATGGAACTGCAGATCCAGGAGGTCGGCTACCAGGCCACCCTCCAGGCGCTGGCCAAGGCCCTGCCGCCCTCCCTGGGAAGCTTCCTCAGGTGAGCGGCGCCGCTAGGGTTGGCCTCGCCGAGCCCCAAACACCATCCACCTCGGCGGTCGCACACGACCCCGCCCGACACGCGGCAGCGCCCCCGGACCCCGCACCAGGAGGCCCCATGAGCGACGACCTGGTCGTCGACGGGCCGGTGCTGGCGTTCGCGGACGGGATCCCAGGCTTCGCCGGGGCCCACCACTTCGTGCTGACCGACCTGACCGAGGACGGGACCTTCCAGTTGCTCGCCAGCGTGGAGGACCCGGCTCTGTCGCTGGTCGTGACCGTGCCGTGGCTGTTCTTCCCCGACTACGAGCTCGAGCTGCCGGAGCACGATCGCCGCTCCCTCGGGATCGAGTCGCTGGAGGACGTGGTGGTGTACTGCTCGGTGATCGCGGAGGAGGTCAGCGACGGGCTGTACCTCAACCTGCGAGCGCCCTTCGTCGCCAACCCGCACACCCTGGCAGCCCGGCAGGTCATCCTCGACGACGAGGAGCTCCCGCTACGCGCCCGGTTCGGCGGAGAAGCCTGAGCCCCACGTGCTGGTCCTGTCCCGCCGTCTCGGCGAGTCCATCGTCATCGGCAACGAGATCGTCGTCCGCATCGTCGACGTGCGCGGCGACCAGGTCCGCTTAGGTATCGAGGCGCCTCGCGACGTCCAGATCCACCGCGAGGAGGTCTTCCTCGAGCTCCAGGCGGAGAACGAGAGCGCGGCCGTGGCCTCCGCTCGCACCCAGGGGCGCGTCGCGAACCTGCCCCGCCCGGCCGCCGGCGGCACCCCCGGCCAGCGACCGGTGCGGCCGATGCGACCGCTGCCCAAGCGCGGCGAGGACTGAGCCGCTCCCGTCGGTCCGGTCATGAACGACGCGGCGGGCGAGGACCGACCCGTTGCCGTCAACCCCGTCGCCGGCGGCACGGCAAGGCGCCGGCACACCCGGCCGAGGTCCGCGTGCCGGCAGGATCTAGACCGACGCGAGCCGCTCCGCGACGCTCAGCCGCGAGCGCAGCTCCACCGTGGCGCGTCCGACGATCTGCCGGGTCCGCTCGCGTGCCTCCTCGAGCCGCCAGGTGGCTCCGCGCAGCTGGTCGATGACGCTGGCGAGCAACGCCCGGTCGTCCGGGTCGGGGATGCGGGCGAGCAGGTCGGTGGCGTTCATGTCGGGTGAGAGACCCTCCGACAGCATCGCCATGCTGCGCGCCACCTCGAGGGCTGCGAGGTCCTCCGAAGCGGCCTCCAGCTCGTCCAGCGCGATGGCCACGAAGCGGCGTTCGTCGGCGGCGACGACCAGCTCGAGCGCCCGGAGGCGGGACTCGATGGCGTCGACCGCGGCGACCTGCCGGGTGAGCAGCCGGTAGAGCTCCTCGATCATCCTCGGACCTCCAGCGGTGGACGGAGAGGGGGTGGACCGTCGTCGGACGCCGTCCTGGTCGCCCGTGTCGGTGTGACGTCGGTGACCGTTCGGAGCCGGTCGGCCCTCACCCTAGGTATCGGCCGCCTGCCGCGGTGCTGAAGGTCCATGGCCACCGAACCCTGGCGCGGACGAGCGAAGGATGGTGGCCGGCGCGGCGCCGCGGCGGAGCCGGCCG
>JBKHEJ010000128.1:0-8207 GCA_046540855.1 Nitriliruptoraceae bacterium | reverse complement strand
CCGCACCCGGGGCAGGTCGACCGCCGCGAGCGTTGCTCCCCCGCATCCGCCCGCACGTCGCAACCGACCGCGGGGAGCAACGGGCCTGAGCCTGGCCGCACCCGGGGCAGGTCGACCGCCGCGAGCATTGCTCCCCCGCATCCGCCCTGAGCCCGGCCGCCCGGCAGCGACACGCACCGCCGTGCGTCCAGAGCGCCGCCGAAGGGCCCAACGCGCACCCGCCACAGGTCCCGCTCACGGCGGGCGGGCGCCGCCTAGCATCCCGGCGCGGTGCTCTGGCACCGGTCCACCCCGTCCCGCCCCGCCGACCCGGGTGCGGGGATGGGCCGTGACGGGAGCCGCCCGAGCCACCCCCCGGCCCGCGTCCGATGGCGCGGCCCGGGCACGGTCCGGGCACGGTCCACGGGTACCGCCCAAGCACGATGACCGCGAGGACGAGGAGTCGAGGTGCGTTCGGTACTGGTTGCCAACCGCGGTGAGATCGCGATCCGAGCCTTCCGAGCCGCCACGGAGCTCGGCCTACGCACGATCGCGGTGCACGCACGCGAGGACCGCGACTCGCTGCACCGCATCAAGGCGGACGAGGCCTACGAGATCGGCGAGCCCGGCCACCCCGTGCGGGCCTACCTCGACGGTGACGCGATCGTGGCGACCGCGCTCGAGGTCGGCGCGGACGCGGTCTACCCCGGCTACGGCTTCCTGTCGGAGTCGGCGGCGTTCTCCCGCGCCGTGGCCAACGCTGGCCTGACCTTCGTCGGCCCCCCGGCCGAGGTGCTCGAGGTGACCGGCTCGAAGACCCACGCCCGCGACGTCGCCGAGCGGGCCGGCATCCCCGTGCTCGCGGCCTCCCCCCTGCTGACCTCACCGGCCGAGGCGGTCGCGCACGCCGAGCGCATCGGCTACCCGGTCTTCGTCAAGGCGGCCGCCGGCGGCGGTGGGCGCGGGATGCGTCGGGTGGAGCGCCCCGAGGACCTCGCGGCTGCCGTCGAGACCGCGATGCGCGAGGCCGAGGGCGCCTTCGGCGACCCGAGCGTGTTCCTCGAGCAGGCGATGACCAGGCCCCGGCACATCGAGGTGCAGGTCCTCGCCGATGCGAGCGGCGAGGTGGTGCACCTCTTCGAGCGGGACTGCTCGCTCCAGCGCCGGCACCAGAAGGTGCTCGAGCTCGCGCCGGCCCCCAACCTGCCGGCCGAGCTGCGCGAGAAGCTGTGCGCCTACGCCGTCGAGTTCGCCCGCGCGGTCGACTACCGCAACGTCGGCACGGTCGAGTTCCTCGTCGAGCGGGCGACCGAGCCCGAGGCCCGCGCGGTGTTCATCGAGATGAACCCCCGCATCCAGGTCGAGCACACCGTCACCGAGGAGGTGACCTCGATCGACCTCGTCGCCTCGCAGCTGCGCATCGCCTCCGGCGCGACCCTGGCCGACCTCGGGCTCAGCCAGGACACGATCTCCACGCGCGGGTTCGCGCTCCAGGCGCGCATCACCACCGAGGACCCGGAGCACGGCTTCCGGCCCGACACCGGCCGCATCTCCGCCTACCGCTCCCCCGGCGGGGCCGGCATCCGGCTGGACGCCGGCAGCGCCTACGTCGGCGGCGAGATCAGCCCGTTCTTCGACTCGATGCTGGTGAAGCTGACCACCCGCGGTGCGGACCTGGACACCGCGATCCGGCGGGCGCGGCGGGCCCTGGCGGAGTTCCGCGTCCGCGGGGTGCGGACGAACATGCGCTTCCTGCAGGCGATGCTGGCCGAGCCCGCGCTGCACGCCGGTGAGCTGTCCACCTCGTTCATCGACGAGCACCCGCACCTGCTCAACGCCGCCGCGGGCACCAACCGCACCCAGCGCCTGGCGACCTTCCTGGCCGAGCGGACCGTCAACCGTGAGTTCGGCCCGCCGCCTGGCAGCCCGCAGCCCGCCACCAAGCTGCCTGCCATCGACGAGACCGCCGTGCCACCGCCCGGCAGCCGCGACCGCCTGCGTGAGCTCGGCCCGGACGGGTTCGCCCGCTGGCTGCGTGAGACCGACGAGATCCTGGTCACCGACACCACGCTGCGGGACGCGCACCAGTCGCTGTTCGCCACCCGGATGCGCACCTACGACATGCTGCAGGCGGCCCCCCACCTCGCCCACGGCCTCCCACAGCTGCTGTCACTGGAGGCGTGGGGCGGGGCGACCTACGACGTGGCGCTGCGGTTCCTCCACGAGGACCCGTGGGGCCGGCTCGAGCAGCTCCGCGAGGCGATCCCGAACATCTGCCTCCAGATGCTGCTGCGCGGCCGCAACCTGCTCGGCTACACGGCCTACTCGGAGCGGGCGGTCCGCGCCTTCGTCGAGGAGGCGGCCGCCGCCGGCATGGACATCTTCCGCATCTTCGACGCGCTCAACGACGTCGACCAGATGCGCACCGCCATCGCCGCCACCCGCGACGCCGGCGCGCTGGCCGAGGGGACCCTGTGCTACTCCGGGGACCTGTCGAACCCCGACGAGCGCACCTTCACCCTCGACCACTACCTCGGCGTCGCCGAGGGCGTGCTGGACGCCGGCGCCCACATCCTGTGCATCAAGGACATGGCGGGGCTGCTGCGTGCGCCCGCGGCACACACCCTGGTCACCGCCCTGCGCGAGCGCTTCGACGCGCCGGTGCACCTGCACACCCACGACACCGCCGGCGGGCAGCTGGCGACCTACCTCGCCGCGATCGACGCCGGGGTGGACGCGATCGACGGGGCCGCGGCGCCGATGTCGGGCATGACCTCCCAGCCGAGCCTGGCGGCGATCGTCGCCGCGACCGACCACGGCTCGCGGCGAACGGGGCTGGAGCTGCAGAACCTGTGGGCGATGGAGCCCTACTGGGAGGCGGTGCGCAAGCTGTACGCCCCCTTCGAGTCCGGCATGAAGAGCCCCACCGGGACCGTCTACCGGCACGGCATCCCGGGTGGGCAGCTGTCCA
This sequence comes from Nitriliruptoraceae bacterium, assembly GCA_046540855.1. GTDB lineage: Bacteria > Actinomycetota > Nitriliruptoria > Nitriliruptorales > Nitriliruptoraceae > T1Sed10-7. The sequence continues at coordinate 5,257 of JBKHEJ010000128.1, read as the reverse complement.
ACCTGCGTTCCCAGGCGGGCGCGCTCGGGCTCGGCGACCGGGTCGAGGAGATCGAGGAGGCCTACGCCCGCTGCGACGAGCTGCTCGGCCGCATCATCAAGGTCACGCCCACCTCCAAGGTCGTCGGCGACCTCGCGCTGTACGTCGTCTCCGCCGGCGTCGACGTCGACGAGCTGGAGCGCGACCCGTCCCGCTTCGACCTGCCCGACAGCGTCATCGGGTTCCTGCGGGGCGAGCTCGGCACGCCCCACGGCGGGTGGCCGGAGCCCTTCCGGACGAAGGTGCTCGAGGCGAAGGCCTCCTCCAAGCCGGTGGCCGGACCGCCGGTGGAGGATCTGCCCGACGAGCCGGGACCTGTGCGGCGCCGGGCGCTGGATCGGCTGCAGTTCCCGGGTCCGACCAAGGACTTCGAGCACGCCTACGAGCTCTACTGGGACGTCTCACGCCTGCCGACCGACGCCTTCTGGCACGGGCTCGGGCAGGACCACGAGGTGGAGGTGGAGCTGCGCCGCGGCACGAAGGTGTACTTCAGCCTGCAGGCCGTGGGGGAGCCGGACGAGGGCGGGTTCCGGACCGTGCTCCTGCACGTCAACGGGCAGTCCCGGCCGATCGAGATCCGCGACCACGCGATCCACAGCGAGGTCGCCAGCGTCGAGAAGGCCGACGCCGCGAACCCGGCCCACGTCGCCGCCCCCCTGAGCGGGGTGATCACCTGGGCCGTGGACGTGGGAGCCGAGGTGGTGGCAGGGGACCCGGTCGCGATGATCGAGGCGATGAAGATGGAGTCGACCATCTCCGCGCCGCACACGGGTCGGGTGGCACGGGTCGCCACCGGCGCCGGCACGAAGGTCGAGCCGGGCGACCTCGTCTGCGAGGTGACCCCAGCCGGCTGACCTGGCCGAGGGGGTGCGACCGAGCCGGCGCGGGGCGGTGGCCGGCTCAGGCGCCGGTGACCACCCCCACGCCGGCGCTCATCCCGAGCCGGTTCGCGCCCGCCTCGACCATCGCGAGCGCGTCCGCGAGCGTGCGGATACCCCCGGAGGCCTTCACCCCGACCTCCTCCCCGACCGTGGCCCGCAGCAGCGCCACCGCGTGGGTGGACGCCCCGCCCGACGGGTGGAACCCCGTGCTGGTCTTGACGAAGTCCGCGCCAGCCCCCACCGCGGCCTCGCAGGCAGCGACGAGCTGCGCATCGGTGAGCGCCGCGGTCTCGAGGATCACCTTCAGCACGACCTCGTCGTCGATGGCGGCGCGCACGGCGTGGACGTCGCGCACCACCGCCTCGGCACCCTCGTCCGCCAGCGCACCCAGGTCGATCACCATGTCGAGCTCGTCGGCGCCGTCCTCGACCGCGCGGGCCGCCTCGGCGGCCTTGGTGGCCCCGTGATGCGCGCCGCTCGGGAACCCCACGACCGCGCAGGCGAGCGAGGGGTGGCCCTGCAGCAGCCGGGCGACCTGGGCCACACGGGTCGGGCTGACGCACACCGACGCGAAGCCGTGCTCGATCGCCTCCTGGCACAGCTGCTCGACCTGGGCCGCGGTCGCCTCCGGCTTCAGCAGGGTGTGATCGATGATCGCAGCGAGCTCATGGCGCTCCACCTGAGCCTCCTCACGGGCCGCCCAGCGAGCCCTCGCCGGGACCCCCAACTGTAGGCCAGACGTCCCCGCGCCGGATCAGCGACGTGGCCGGTGCACGCCCGCACCGGCGAGGTTGGCCGCACCCCGTCGGTGCGGCAGCCCCAAGCTCGTACCGCACCGTCGGTGTGGCAGCGCCAGGCTTGCCGCACCCCGTCGATGCGGCAGCCCCGGCCACATCCGCCGGTCCTGCTCAGGCGGCGCCGGTGCCACTGCGGCGTGCCGCCATGAAGGAGCGGATACCGAAGCCGAGGTAGATGGCGCACACCAGCGCGGTGAGGCTGGAGACGACCACCGCGGTCGGCCGCTCGACGTCCCCGCCGGAGAGGACCGCTGGCAGCTCGACCACGTTCATGAGCGTGCCGAGCAGGCCGAGGAGGGCGAGCCCCAGGGCGGCGTGGATGGCGGTCCGGCGGCGGTCCTCGTTCCCCGCCCACAGGCCGAGTGCGAGGATCGGCAGCCCGAGCAGGGCCGGCAGCAGCGCCGTCACGCTGGCCGCCGAGGTGGCGGCGTACCCACCGATGCCGAGCAGGACGAGCACGACGCCGGTCACCCGGGTGAGCATCACGACGGACATGGACCTTCTCCTCGGTACGACGGGACCACCGCGGTGCCCCAGGGTACGGGGTCGAAGCGCGACCGGTTCGGTGGCACCGGCCAACCGCGCCAGGCTCGCGAGCCGCGCGGAGCTCGCGGTGGCCGGATCGTCAGCCGGTCGCAGCCGACCCCTCAACCTCCCGTCCCTGTGGTGTCACCTCGGCGGGGTCTCCTACCAGCATGGAGCGCACCGGCACGGCCACGGTCAGTCCCGAGGCGACCGATCCGTCCCCGGAGGATCCGCCCGACACCGGCATCCGTCCGATGCGGCCAGGGGACGAACCCGACATCCGACGCTTGTTCCGTGCGACCCTGGCACGGGGCAGCGCGGCACCTGGCGACCTCGGCGACCTGCGCGCCTACGAGGACCTCTGCCTCGACTGGTACCTGCACGCCGGCACCGGGCTCGTGGTCGTCGCGCACGGCCGCATCGCCGGCTACCTGCTGGCCTGTCTGGACGAGGCTGACCACCGGCGCTGGCAGCGCCGCCACGCCGCGCGGTGGGTCGCCCGGTCGCTCGCCGAGGTCGCCACCGGGCGTCGACGAGCGCAGGCACGCCGCTTCGTGCTCCTGCGCCTGCGCGACGGTCTCGCCTCCGCACGCAGGGCAGCAGCACCCGCACCTGCGCACGCGCACGTCAACCTCGAACCCCAGCTGCGCGGCGGCCGCACCGGCCCGCTCCTGGCACGGCGGATGGACGCGCTGGTCGCGGCCGCCGGCCACCGGGCGTGGTACGCCGAGATGAACCGCCCGGCCGGCCGCCCGCACGCGGCGCTGGCTCGACGGGGTGTCCGCGTCGTCGGGTGCGTGCCCAGCGCGACGTTCTCCTGGCTCACCGGCGAACCCATCGAGCGCATCACCCTCGTGCGCGAGGTCCGCCTGGAGCCAGCGCCCGTGACCGCGACCGAGCGCGCAGCGCGATGATCCCCGACACGCAGCCGGTGCTCACGCCGCGGTCGCACGCCGCCAGCACGCGCGGGGCGGGCAGGCTGCGCGTGGTGATCGTCACGGAGTCGTTCCTGCCGGCCATGAACGGCGTGGCCCGGTCGGTGGTGAGCGTCGTCGATGAGCTGCGGGCACGGGGCCACGAGGTGACGGTCATCGCACCCGCCCCCGGCCCGGACCGCTACGGCACGACCCCGGTCGTGCGGCTGCCCTCGCTGCCGCTGCCCTGGACCCCGTCCTTCCCGCTGGGCGTCCCGACCTCCCGGCTGCGGGCGACGTTGCGCGGGCTGCGGCCCGACGTCGTCCACCTCGCCTCGCCCGCGCTGCTCGGTGCTCGGGCTGCGTCGGTGTGCCGGGAGCTGTCCCTACCCACCGTCGCCATCTACCAGACCGACCTGGCCGGCTTCGCGGGGGAGCACGGGCTCGGCAGCACCCGCGGGGTGCTCTGGCGGTGGCTGCGCACCGTCCACAACGAGTGCTCGCTCACCCTGGCGCCCTCACGCGCGGCCATCGCGGACCTGCGCACGCACGGCATCGACCGCCTCGCGCGGTGGGGGCGCGGGGTCGACCGGCACGCCTTCGCCCCCTCGCACCGCACCCGTCCGGCTACCGACCGGGTCGATCGCGTCCGGATCGGCTACGTCGGCCGGCTGGCGCAGGAGAAGCGCCTCGACCGCCTCCACCTCCTCATCGACCTGCCGGGCACCGAGGTGGTCGTCGTGGGCGACGGCGACGAGCGCGCCGCGCTGCAGCGCCTGCTGCCCACCGCCACCTTCACCGGCGAGCTGCGCGGGCCGGCCCTGTCCCGGGCCTACGCCGACCTGGACGTGTTCGTCCACACGGGGGTGCACGAGACCTTCTGCCAGGCCGTCCAGGAGGCCCTGGCCTCCGGGGTCCCCGTGGTCGCCCCGGCACGTGGCGGACCGGTGGACCTGGTGCGCCACGGGCGCAGCGGGCTGCTGTGGGATCCGCACCGTCCGGCCTCGCTGCGGGACGCGGTCCGCCGGCTCGTGGACGACCCCAAGCTGCGCCGCCGCCAGGGGCTCGCGGCCCGTCGTGACGTCGCCGACCGGACCTGGTCCGCGCTGTGCGACGAGCTCCTCGACCACTACCGCTCGGTGCTGCCGGCGCGAGCGGGGACGACCTCGACCGCAGCGTGAAAGGAACCGCGTGCGTATCGTGCAGCTCGCCAACCTCGTGCACCCGACCTCCGGGGGGATCGCGCGGGTCATCGACCGGCTCGGCGCCGGCTACCTCGCCGCTGGGCACCACCGCACCGTGATCACCGCCGGCCGGACGACGCGGCTGTGGACGGGGGAGGACGGCACGCAGCGGGCCACGTTGACCGGCCCGCAGGTGCCGACCAGCGGCGGGTACCGCGTCGTGGTCGACCGGGCCCGGCTGCGGCGGTTGCTGACCGCAGCCCGCCCCGACGCGATCGAGCTCTCCGACCGTCTGACCCTGACCTGGGTCGCCGGGTGGGCACGGGAGCGGCGCATCCCGGTCACGATCATCGTGCACGAGCGCCTCGAGCACGCGCTGCGGACCTTCCTGCCCGCCGGGCTCGGCGCGACGGCATCCGCCGCCCGTGCCGACCGGTGGCTCGCGACGCGACCGGCCGGGCTGGTCGCCCCGAGCCGCTTCGCCGCGTCCGCCTTCAGCGACGACCGAGCGGCGGTGGTGCCCTGGGGGGTCGACCTGACCACCTTCCACCCGGCCCGACGCCGTCGCCAGCGCGACCCGGGCAGCCCGGTCCGTCTCGCGCTCCTCGGGCGGCTCTCGCGGGAGAAGCGCCCGGATCTGGCGATCGGTGCCCTCCGGGTCCTGCGCGGTCAGGGCGTCGATGCCGAGCTCACGATCGTCGGTGACGGACCCCAGCGCGAGGCGCTGCGTCGCAGCGCGTGGGACCTGCCCGTGCGGTTCATCGGACACCAGCCGACCCTCGAGGTGGCCACCGAGCTGGCCGACGCCGACGTGTGCCTGGCCCCGTGCCCCGCCGAGGCCTTCGGCCTGGCCGCGCTCGAGGCGCTGGCCTGCGGCACCCCGATTGCCGCTGCACGCACCGGGGCCCTGCCCGAGC
>JBKHEJ010000127.1:0-8269 GCA_046540855.1 Nitriliruptoraceae bacterium | reverse complement strand
CCGCATCTCCGACCAGACCCAGTTCGGTACCAAGAAGATCCTCAACGGCGACTTCGTCAAGCTCACGGAGAACGAAGGCGCTGACGCGGTCATCACCGGTAAAGCCTTCGTAAATGACGATGTCGATTCAGACGCAGGCGGGTCGGCAGTTGATACAAGTTTCGAGTTGACGATCGACGGCACCACGCGGACCGTCGAGGTTGACTACGGCGGCAGCAGCGGAGACACCGCGGCGGGCCTGGCCAGTGAGATCCAGGATGCCATCAACACCGAATTCGGCAGCGTTGAAGGTTTCACTAACGACGACGTCGCGGTTTCGATCGATGCCGATTCGAATGAGTTGACGTTCACGTTGGCCGCCGGTGAGTACGCGGACGGCGATGAGGTCCGGACGCTCGGTGTCAGCGCCAATAGCGACCTTGGACTGACCGAAACCTCAGCCTCTACCGAGCTCGTCGTGACGGAGGAGGAGGCGGCGGAGAACGTTGGTGCCGTCTTCCAGGTCGGTGCGAACGACACCCAGCAGGAGTCGGTGGGCATGAGCTCCGTGTCCGCGGAAGCACTCGGGGTCGCCGACATCGACGTGAACCCGGCGGCTGGGCTCGACCAGGAGACGGTCGATGAGGCGCTGACCCAGATCGACGACGCCATCAGCACGGTGTCGGAGAACCGGGCCACCCTCGGTGCCTTCCAGAACCGCATGGAGTCCACGATCCGCAACGTCTCGGTCGCGGTGGAGAACCTCTCCGCAGCGGAGTCCCGCATCCGGGACACCGACATGGCCTCCGAGATGGTCGAGTTCACCCGGAACCAGATCCTCTCCCAGGCGGGTACCTCGATGCTGGCCCAGGCCAACATGGTCCCGCAGTCGGTCCTCTCCCTGCTCGGCTGATCCGGCTCCGATGACGGTGGTGCCCCGCGCGCAACGCACGGGGCACCACCGCACCACCACCACACCGTGAGGAGGTGACGGGACGGATGTCGCAGGGGATGTTCTCCATCGGTGGGATCGCCTCCGGGCTCGACACCACCGACATGATCAACCAGCTCATGCAGCTCGAACGCCAGCCCGTCACGCGGCTGGAACAGCGGCAGGATGAGCTCGAGTCCACCAAGGACGCCTGGGGACAGCTCACCACCCGGCTGTCCTCCCTGCGGAGCGCCACCGACGGGCTGCGCCGCACCGACCGGTTCGACGACCTGGTCGCCCTCGACTCCTCCGACCCCGACGCCGTGGCCATCAGCCGCGGCACCGGCGCGGTCGACCACAGCGAGCTCAGCTTCACCGTCGAGCAGCTCGCCACCCGCATGCAGCGCAGCTCGGCCGACCGCTTCGCCGGCCTCGACGCAGCGCTCGACGGCCGTGAGCTGACGATCACCGACGCCGACGGCATCGCCCACGACCTCACCGCCGACCTCGGTGCCGACGCCACCCTCAGCGACCTCGTCACCGCGATCAACGACGCCGGCATCGGGGTGGAGGCCAGCGCGCTCCAGGTCACCCCCGGCGAGCACCAGCTCGTGCTGACCGCCGAGGACACCGGCATCGACGCGAGCTTCGACGTCACCTCCAGCGGGTGGGGCAACGAGTTCGCCGTCACCCAGGACGCCCAGGACGCCCACCTCAAGGTGGGCGGCATCGACATCTTCCGTGGGTCCAACACCGTCGACGACCTCGTCGAGGGTGCCACGCTGCAGCTGAACCGGACCACCGACACCGCGGTCACCGTCAGCGCCGAGCGGGACGTCGACGGTGCGGTGGAGGCGGTCACCGGGTTCGTCGAGGAGATCAACAAGGCCATCGACACCATCGGTGAGCTCACCTCCTTCGACCCGGAGAGCAAGAAATCCGGGCCGCTGCAGGGGCAGTTCGCCGCGTCCCAGCTCGCCTTCGACCTGCGCTCGGCCATCACCCAGCCGATCGCCGGGCTCGAGGGCCCGGAGAGCCTCGCGTCCAGCATCGGGCTCAGCGTCGACCGCAACGGCACCGTGCAGGTCGACGAGGCGGCGCTCAGGCAGGCGTTCACCGACGACTTCGACGGCACCGCCGCCCGCTTCGCTCGCACCGGGTCCTCCAGCGACCCCGAGGCTGCGGATCAGGTGGGCGGGAGCCGCGACACCGTCGCCGGCACCTACGCGGTGGAGATCACCCGCGCCGCGACCGTCGCCCGGGCCACCGGCAGCAGCTACACCCCTCCCGGCGACGGCCAGCCCAAGTACTTCACGGTGCAGGCCCCTGGCGGCGGCCTCGTCCAGATCGAGATCGACACCAGCGTCGACACCGCGAGCAAGGCCGCAGCGAAGATCCAGCAGGCGCTCGAGGACGCTGGGGCCACCTCGCTGACCGCCGGCACCGACGGGGACCGGCTCACGCTCGAGTCCACCCGCGTCGGCTCGGGCGGCACCTTCGAGGTCTACGAGACCGACGCCGCCGGCGAGCCGCTCACCGATGGTGGGGACGTGTGGGGCCTTCAGGGCCTCCACGAGGGGCTCGACGTGCAGGGCACGATCGACGGCCAGGCCGCGACCGGTGCCGGGGGGACCCTGACCGCGGAGGAGGGTCCCGCCGCGGGACTCAGCGTGTTCACCACCGAGGACCTGACGCTCGCCGACGGCGACACCCACACCTTCGACGTCAACTTCTGGCACGGCATCGGCGCGGCGATGGACAGCCAACTGCTCAAGACCGAGGGCAGCACGGGCAGCATCGCCCGGGCACGCAGCTCGATCGACAGCCAGATGTCCATCTACCAGGACCGCATCGATGCCTACGAGGAACGCCTCGAGTCCCGTGAGGAGACCCTGCGGCGCCAGTTCGTGGCCATGGAGACGGCGATGGACCGGTTCAACTCCCAGGGGCAGTGGCTCCAGGGCCAGCTCGCGCAGCTCGGCGGGCAGGCCGGCTAGCACCAGTAGCACGAGGAGAGCGACGTGTACGGACGTGACCAGTACCAGCAGGCGGCGACCCATACCGCCAGCCCCGCGCAGCTCGTCCTGATGCTCTTCGACGGCGCGCTGGTCCGGCTCGAGGTGGCGCAGGACGCCATCGCCGAGGGCCGCATCGGGCAGGCGCACGAGGCCATCGTGCGGGTCCAGGCCATCGTCGACGAGCTGCAGGTCTCGCTCGACCACGACCGGGGTGGCTCTATCGCTGCGAACCTCGCGAGCCTCTACGCCTACTGCACGCGCTTGCTGCTGGAGGGCAACGTCCGCAAGGACACTGCGCCGCTCGCCGAGGTGGCGGGGATCCTGCAGGGGCTGCGTGACGCCTGGGACCTCGGGGTGGTACGCGGGGGCAGCGTGGCGGTGGCCGGGTGAGCTCCTACGACCCCCGCTGGGACGCGACGCTGGACGACCTCGAGGACGAGCTCGAGGAGCTGGAGTTCCGGCTGGCGACCGGTGACCTGGAGCGGATCGTCACGGCAGGACCGTGGCGGCCCCCCTCGGACCTGCCGACGATCCCGCTCGAGCTCGCGGAACGGGCCATGGAGCTGGCCGACCGGATGGCGGCCGCGGAGGAACGGGCCCGGGCGGTCCGGGCCGAGCTGACCGTCTCCCTCCACCAGATCAAGACCCAGCGGCGGGCTGGCGCGGCCTACATCCAGCACGACGCCTACCCGAGCCAGGCGTGAAGGAAACGTGAAGACCTGACCCAGTGAACTCAACCGACCACGCACGGTGCCGATGGTCCCGTCAGACAACCTGACGGATCGCAACGGCTCATGGAGGAGGCGCATGCCTCCTCCTTTCCGTGTTCACAGGGAAGGAGCACCGGATGTGGGACGTCACCACCACCGGCGTGATCACGGCCCTGGACGGCCTGTCCGCGCGCAGCGGCGTCAGGGCCCACAACATCGCCAACGCCGAGACCCCGGGCTACCGCGCGAACCAGGTCCTCTTCCAGGACGCGCTGCAGGACGCCTGGCAGCGCGGTCGGCCGGAGACCATGCGCACCAGCGAGGTCCCCACACCCTCGATCGTGGGGCCGAACGGCAACTCCGTGGACCTCGAGACCGAGCTGGTCGAGAGCATGAAGGACGGGGTCCTGCGCGACACGATGAACGCGGCCTTCAACTTCAAGACCGGCAACCTGCGCGTGGCGATGGGAGGCCAGCGATGAGCGCCTTCTCGTCGATGAACATCGGGCGCACCGGCGTCGGCATGGCCCACCACTGGATCGACAAGATCTCCCACAACCTCGCCAACGCCAACACCGTCACCTCCACCGACGAGGAGCCCTTCCGGGCGCTGCGCCAGGTCGCGCGGCCGCTGGGGGAGGGCCCCTTCGCCCGGGGCGGCTCCGGCGTCCACGCCGCCGCGGTCACCCGCGACGAGTCCGACCCGGTGCAGACCTTCGACCCGGGACACCCCCTCGCGGATGAGGACGGGATGGTCCAGCAGGCGGTCGTGGACACCGGCGCGCAGATGGTCGACATGATGCTCGCGCAGCGTCACTACCAGGTGAACATGCAGACGGTGAAGTCGGCGCACGAGTCCTACAAGGCCGCGCTGCAGCTCGGGAGAGGCTGATGGCCATCATCCCGCCCATCACCCCGGTCGCCCTGCCGCAGGAGGCCGCGCCGGTCACCGGTGCCACGGGCGCCGTCGGCGGTGCCTCCGGCACCCCGGCTCCCGGCTTCACCGATGCGCTGGGCGAGGGCATCCAGCAGGTCTCGGACCTCGAGAACCAGGCCGACGCGATGATCCAGGACCTCGCCACCGGTGGTCCGACGAAGATCCACGAGGTCATGGTCGCCAACACCCAGTCCTCGCTGGCCGTCGACATGCTCGTCCAGGTCCGCGACCGGGGGCTCCAGGCCTACCAGGAGATCATGCGGATGCAGCTGTAGGCCGCCCCGCCTGCCGCGCGGACGCACCGGCCACCACGCCGACCGCCCCCGCACCCACCACCTCGCCACCCGCCCCGCCGCACCGTCCCGACCCACCCACCGCACCGAGGTGCCACGTTGGAACTCAAGGACCGCCTCGTCGCGCTGAACCGCTCGCTGCCGCCCGCGCAGCGCGCCGGTCTGATCGTCGCCACGCTCGTGCTGGTCATGGCGGCGGTGCCCTTCGTGAACTGGATCATGACCCCGTCCTTCACCCTGCTGTACGCCGGGATGGACGACCGGCAGCTGGGCGAGATCACCACCGAGCTGGACACGCTCGGTGTCCCCTACCAGCTCGAGGGCTCGCGGGTGCTCGTCCCCCAGGACCAGGTCCACACCGCCCGCGCCAACCTCGCCGAGGTCGGCGTCTCCGGCGCCCCGGCGATCGCCGGCTACGAGCTGCTCGACGAGCAGGCCCTCGGCGTCTCCGACTTCCGCCAGCGGGTGGACCTGCAGCGCGCCATCGAGGGCGAGCTCGCCCGGACCCTGTCGGCGATGGACGCCGTCGAGTCCGCCAGCGTCCGCCTGGTCATGCCGGAGGAGGCGCTGTTCACCGACGACCGCACCCCGGCCACCGCCTCGGTGCTGCTGCGGCCGGTCCGGCAGCTCGACCAGGGCCAGATCGAGTCCATCACGCTGCTGGTCTCCTCCGCCGTGGACGGGCTCGAGGCCAACCAGGTCACCGTCGCCGACACCTCCGGCCAGGTCCTGCACGCCCCCGGTGACGGCACGACCGGTGGGATGACCGACCGGCAGCAGCGCCTCACCCGCGACTTCGAGCGCAACCTCGCCAACGATCTCAGCCAGCTGCTGCAGCGCGCCACCGACGCCCCGGCCTCGGTGGTGGTGCGCGCCACCCTCGACTTCGACGAGTCCGAGGTCCAGACCGAGACCTTCGGCGAGGACGGCACCGCGATCCGCGAGCAGACCTCCAACGAGCGCTTCGAGGGCACCAACGGCGCGGCCGGCGGCGAGGTCGGCGTGGACGGCGGTCCGCTGCCGGATCTCACCGGCGGCGAGGGCAACTACGAGCGCGACGACGCGACGCGGGAGTTCGGCATCGACCGCACCACCACCCGCACCGTCCAGGCGCCCGGGACCGTGCAGGGCATGTCGGTCGCGCTGGTGGTCGACGAGGAGGCCGCGGTCGGCAACGCCGAGCTCGAGGCGCTCGTCACCGCCGCCGCCGGGCTGGATGTCGACCGCGGCGACCAGGTCGCCATCAGCCGGGTCACCACCCCGGCGTTGGAGGACGCCGTGCCGGCCGAGGAGGAGCCGGACATGATCGCGATGATCAGCCAGGGCGTCGCGCTGTTCGTGCTCGTGCTGATCGTGCTCGCCCTGCTGCTCATGAGCCGCCGCAAGGCCGACAAGCCGGCCAAGGGCCGCAAGGGCCGGAAGGGCAAGGAGGCCAAGGTCGTCCCCGCCCAGGTCCGTGAGCCGCAGGCGCTGTCGGTCGCGGAGGACGTGCCACCGGTCGAGCGCGCCCCCGACATCAAGCAGGAGGTCTCCGAGCTGGTCGAACGCCAGCCCGAGGAGATCGCCGCCCTGCTGCGTGGCTGGCTCGCGGATCGGAGGGCGTCATGAACGCCGGTACCTCGGTGGTCCTGAACCGCTCCCAGAAGGCCGCGGCCGTGCTGCTGGCCGTGGGACCGGAGATCGCGTCCAAGGTCCTGGCCCACCTCGACGAGGAGGAGGTCGAGCAGCTGACCGTGGAGATCGCCACCCTCGGCGACATCTCCTCCTCGCAGCTGGAGAACATCCTCACCGAGTTCCAGTCCGAGGCCGAGGCGCACCAGCACCTGCTCACCGGCGGCGAGAAGCACGCCCGGGAGCTCATGCGTCGCATCCACGGCTCCCACGCCGACGAGATCGTCGACCGGCTGCTCGCCACCACCCAGGCGCAGCCCTTCCACTTCGTCCGGCTGCACGAGCCCGCCGAGGTGCTCCAGCACCTGCGGGACGAGCACCCCCAGACCGTCGCGCTGGTGCTCGCGCACCTGCCCGCCCGGCTCGGCGCGACCCTGCTGGCCGGGCTCGAGAAGTCCGTCCAGACCTCCGTCGCGACCCGGCTCGCCACCCTCGAACGGGCCGACCCCGCCGTGGTCAAGCGCGTCGAGGAGACCCTGCGCGCGCGCCTGGGTGAGGTGCGGCGCCGCTCCGGCCGTCGCGACGGCGTCAAGGAGCTCGCGGACCTGCTGAACCAGACCGACCGCGCCACCGAGCGCATCATCCTCGGTGAGCTCGAGGCGAAGGACCCGGCGCTCGCCGAGCGGGTCCGGGCGCTGATGTTCGTCTTCGAGGACCTCATCACCCTCGACGACCGGTCCCTGCAGGAGGTCCTGCGCCAGGTCGAGCCGGCCCGGCTCGCGGTCGCCTTCAAGGGCATCTCCGGGGACCTGCGCGACCACCTCGAGCGCAACCTCTCCGAGCGGGCCCGCACCAACGTCGCCGAGGAGATGGACCTGATGGGTCCGGTCCGGCTCAGCGAGGTCGAGGAGGCCCAGTCCGAGATCGTCCGGATCGTCCACGAGCTCGAGAAGGAGGGGCTCATCACCATGAGCCGCGGCGCTGAGGAGCAGTTCGTTGCCTGAGGTCCTGCGCTTGGACATCCCGGCCGGCGAGCGCCGACCGCTCCTCCGCCCGCGCGCCGAGCTCGACCCAGCCACCACCGCCGAGGTGGAGCGTCGCGTCGCCGCCGCCCGCGCCGAGGCCTACGCCGGGGGTGAGCGGGCCGGCCAGGCCGCCGCGCTCTCGCGCTTGAACGCGATGGTCGCCTCGATCGAGCAGGCGGTCGGGTCGGTGCGCGAGGAGCTCGTCGCCCAGCGCGTCGAGGCGACCCGCGCGAGCCTCGCGCTCGCGGGCACGCTCGCCGCCGCGGTGCTGGACGCCACCCCGCCGGCCGCCGCGCTCGAGGTGCTCGCCCGGGTCGAGGAGGCCGCCACAGGGCTGGATGACGACCCGATCGTCGTGCGGCTCAACCCGGCTGACCACGAGGTGCTCGCCACGGTCGCCACCGGCGACGACCGGCTCGAGCTGGTCGCCGACCCGGCCGTGCAGCCCGGCGACGCCCGGCTGGTCGGCCGCTTCGGCGGTGCGGAGCTCACCCGCGAGCGGCTGCTCGCGGTCGCGCTCGAGCTGCTGGGGGAGGGTGCCGCATGACCGCCCTGCTCAGCGCCGTCAGCCACGGCACGGTCTCCCGCGTCGTCGGCACCGAGGTGGAGCTCAAGGGCCTGCGCCTGGCCGTCGGCGACGCCGTCCACCTCGTCGCCCGCGGTGGCGCCCGTGTCGCCGAGGTGGTGGCCGTCGACGGTGCCGCCGCCCGCGCGCTGGTGCTGGGCGACACCGCCGGGATCGCCCGCGGCGACCGGGTCCGCCCG
>JBKHEJ010000126.1:0-8271 GCA_046540855.1 Nitriliruptoraceae bacterium | reverse complement strand
GTCGAGGTGGTGCTCGACGTAGGCCCGCGCGTAGGACGCCGCCACCGCCCGAGCATCGGCGTGGTCACGCCCCAGCGCCGGCAGGCCGGCCCACTGCCCGAGGTGCGCGAGCTCGGCCACCACCTCGACGACCTCACGGTCCACCGCCCGGGTGCCGGTCGGGGCGCACGCCGCACACAGCGTGCCGCCGGCCTTGACGCTCAGGAACACGTGGTCGCCGGGTTCGCGGCACACGGCACAGGCGCGTGTGAACACGGGGAAGCCGACGCTGGCCGCGAGCCGGAGCAGGAACGCGTCGACGAACACCGAGGGGTCCTCGGGTCCGGCGTCCAGCGCCTGCAGCCCGGCCCGCAGGAGCAGGAACACGCCGTTGTCCCGCTCCCCCTCCTGCGCGACGTGGTCGGTCAGCTCGGCCATCACCGACGCGGCCGCCGAGGTGGCGTGGTCGGTCCGCACCCGGTCGTGGGAGGCGAGCAGCTCGGCCTGGGTGATGGTGTCGAGGTTGCGGCCCTCGTACAGCTGCAGGTCCACGTGGCTGAAGGGCTCGAGCCGGCCCCCGAAGCGGCTGCCGGGGCGACGGATCCCCTTGGCGACCGCCCGGACCTTGCCGCGCCCCTGGGTGAGCAGGTGCACGATGCGATCGGTCTCACCGAGCTTGTAGGTCCGCAGCACGATCCCCTGGTCGCGGTAGGTCGCCATCAGCCCGCCGCCGCGCTGGCGGTGCCGGGCCGGGTGCTGCGCCGTTCGTCCATGCCACCGTTGTACCGCGTGCGGCCGCTCGGGCATCGCAGCCACCGTCGGGGTGGCGGGACCGGAGCCGTGCCGGGACGTCCAGCACGGCCTCCGGCCCCGTCACGGTCACCCCGGTCTCACGGTCAGCCCTCGAGGGAGGCGATCACCGAACCGGTGGTCTGGCCACCGTCGACGACGAACTCCGAGCCGGTCGAGTAGCTCGAGTCGTCGGAGGCGAGGAAGCACACGAGCTGCGCGACCTCCTCGGGCTTGCCGAAACGCCCGATCGGCTGCCCGCCCACGATGTCGTCCCCGATCCCGGCCGTCATCGGGGTCTCGATCGGACCGGGGTGGACCGAGTTGACCCGGATGCCGAGCGGCCCGAGCTCGAGCGCCGCCACCTTCGTCAGACCCCGCACCCCCCACTTGCTGGCGGCGTAGCCGCTCAGGTAGGCGTAGCCCATGAGGCCGGCCGTGGACGAGATGTTCACGATCGAACCACCGCCGGCGTCCCGGATCGCCGGGGCTGCGGCCCGCATGCCGAGGTACACCCCGGTCAGGTTGATGTCGATGACGCGGCGGAAGGCCTCCGGGTCACCCTCGATGATGGCGCCCTGGACGAGCACCCCCGCGTTGTTGACCAGTACGTGCAGCCCACCGAAGCGCTCCAGGGCCTGCGCGACGGCCCCGTCCCAGGCTGCGGCATCGGTGACGTCGAGGTGGACGTACATCGCGGCCTCACCGAGCTCCGCGGCGAGCGCCTCGCCCTCGTCATCGAGGATGTCCCCGATGACCACGTTGCCGCCCTCGGCGACGATGGCGCGGCAGTGGCTCGCACCCATGCCCCGCGCCCCGCCGCTGACGATGGCGGTCCTCCCATCGAAACGTCCCATCCGTCTTCCTCTCCCTCGATCGATCGATCACGCGCACCGCAGCAGCGGTCGCGTCCGCGTCCTCCTCCCGGGACGCGTGCTCCCACGCTAGATGCCGAACGGACCGCTGTCCTCCTGGCACGCGGTCCTGGCACCGCCGGCCTGCTGCAGCGCGCGCCCGTCGGTGCGCCGGTCAGCGCCCGGCGGCCTCCCTCGGTCCCAGGCCGACGCGGGTCACAGCAGCGGCCACGGGTAGGGGTTCGGGCTCTCGGGGAACGGGAACCGCCCCGCCGCGAGCAGGCCCACCGCCCGCTGCTCGAGCGCTGCCACCTCGGCGTCGGACACCAGCGTGCGAAGCCGAGCGCCGAGCTCACCCGCGAGCCCCTCGCGCACGCGGTCGAGGTCGGCCAGGAGGACGGCTGGGACCTCCTCCCCCGCGAGCTCCCACGCCACCGTCCTGAGCTTCGGCTCGACGTGGAAGGTCACCCCGTGGTCCACCAACCACACCCGACCGGGAGCGCTCCCGCCCGGCGGTCCCTCGCCGGCCGGGGCGACCTCCGCACCCGCCGCGCCAGCGCTCGCGCTGCCACCATCGGGGGAGGGCCGAGCCGCGGGCACCGCACGTCGCAGCGCCGGCACGACCGCCTCCCTCGGGGCGTACAGCACGTGCCCGGCCTTGCGGTCGGCGTTGTTGCACAGCGCGTCGAAGACGACCATCGCCGCCAGCTGCGCCCGGATCCGCGCGAGACCGGTCTCCCACAGCGTGAAGTGGTGGGCCTCGAGGTCGTGTGCGACGTAGCGCTGCAGCGAGCCGCGACCGAAGGGGGCGTCGGTCCTGAGCACCGTGGCCGGCACCTGCTCCCATCCCAGCGCGACCGAGAGCTCGTAGGCCGCGACCTCGCGGCGGTGCAACGTGCCGGTGGGGAAGTCCCACAGGGGGCGCTCGCCGCGTTCGGGCTTGTAGACGGCGAGATCCTCCGGGTCGAGGTCGGCGAGCTCCGGGTCACGGCCGAGCTCCTCGGACAGCGCCGCCAGCGGGCGCGGGTCCCGGTCGGTGAGCCGCACGAGCAGCGTGGCGTTCGAGGCGTCCGCGAAGCGGCCGACCACCTCCACCGGTGCGGTCTTCAGCCGCGCCGCCGCCTCAGCCTCCAGCACGACGGTCACCGGGTGAGCGTGCCGTGGCCGTTGGTCGCCGGGCACACGTGGCTGCCGTCCAGCTCGGTCGGGCGACCACACAGCTCGCAGGTCGGGCGCCCCTGCTCGACCACCTCGACGGCGTGCGCCGACAGCCGGCGGGCCTGGTCACGGTCGAGCCAGATCCGGGCCTGGTTGGCCTCGCGCTCCTCGTCGCCGAGGATGAGCTCCTCGAGCTCGAGCAGGAACCGCACCTGGTCGGGGTCGAGGCCGAGGGAGAGCTCCCCGACCCTCCACCTCGGCTCCAACGGGACCCGCAGCACCATCGCCGCGCGGTCCCAGTCGGTGGCCGGCGCGTCGTCCACGCGGACCAGCAACTGGGCGAGCAACTCGCCGATCCCGCGGACCTGGTTCTTCTCGAGCACGAAGCTGACCCGCTGCGTGTCGTCCTCGGCCTGGAGGTAGAAGGTGCGGGCACCGGGCACGCCGGTGAAGCCCACCGTGACGTGATGCGGGACGTCGAGCTGCGCGTCCATCACGAGGATGCCTTCCGTGGCAGGGCGGTGCTGCCGGTGTCGTTGATGGTCAGCAGGAGCGGCGGCTGCTTCGGCCCGAGCCGCAGGACGGTGACGGAGGCGGGCGAGATCACCAGCCGCTGGAAGGTGTCGAGCGGCATGCCGAGGTGGTGGGCGACCACCGCCTTGATGACGTCGGCGTGGGAGACGCACACGACGGTCTGGCCGGGGTGCTCGCTGGCCAGCGCCTCGGTCTCGTCGACCGCACGCGCCTGCGCCGCGCGGATCGACTCGCCTCCGGGGAAGGTCACCCGGGAGGGCGTGGCCTGGATCACCGGCCACAGCGTGCGCCGCCGGAGCTGCCCGAGCGGGGTGTCGGTCCACTCGCCGTAGTCGACCTCCCCGAGGCCCCGGCGGGTGCGCACCCGCAGGCCGTGCGCTCGGGCGATGATGCGGGCGGTCTCCTGGGTGCGCTCCAGGGGGGAGGCGTACACGGCGACGATCGCCGCCTCGGCGAGCCGGCCGGCGGTGGCCTCGGCCTGGGCCACCCCACCCTCGTCGAGGTGGACCCCGGGGGTCCAGCCACCGAGCCGCTTGCCGGTCGCGGCCGTGGTGGCGTGCCGGACCAGCACGAGCGTGCTGGCATCGTCGCGGGGGGCCTTGGCCACGGAGCGCTCCTGGTCGGGCGAGCGCGACGCTAGCGACCCGAGCCCGGCTCGGTACCGCCGCTGCCGTCACACGCCTCGTGACCGGCGAGCATCCAGTCCGCGGCAGCCAGCACCTGCAGCTCGGAGGTGGGGTACCACCCACCCTCGATGTCCTCCGGTCCCAGCAGCAGCTCGATCTCGGTGCAGCCGGCGACGATGCCCTCGGCGCCGGCTGCGAGCAGGTCGGCTGCCACGCGCCGGAACCGATCCCGGCTGGCCGGCAGCGTGCGACCGTGCACCAGCTCCTCGTAGATCACCCGGTGCACCTCGTCGCGGACGTCGGCCGGCGGCACCAGCACCTCCAGCCCGTGCCCGGCCAGCCGGTCGCGGAGGAAGGGTTCCTCCATCGTGAAGCGCGTGCCGAGCAGCCCGACCCGCGTGACACCCTCGCGCAGGACCGCCGCCGCGGTGGTGTCCGCGATGTGCAGCAGCGGCACCGAGGTCGCGGCCTCGATGGCATCGGCGACCTTGTGCATGGTGTTCGTGCACAGCAGCAGTCCCTCGGCTCCTGCCAGCTCGAGGCGCCGGGCCGCGTCGGCGAGCAGGGCACCGGCCTGCTCCCACTCGCCCGCGTGCTGCAGCGCCTCGACCTCGGCGAAGTCGACCGACCAGACGAGCACCTGCGCCGAGTGCACCCCACCGAGCCGCGCCGCCACCTCGGTGTTCAGCACCCGGTAGGCCTCGGCCGTGGAGGGCCAGGCCATGCCGCCGAGCAGGCCGAGGGTGCGCATCAGACCCGGGCCGCCGGCGGGCTCGTGGGGCCCTCCGGTGCGACCGGGCCGGTCGTGGTGGTGGGGCCACCCGCCTGTGCCGGGCCCTCCGGTGCGACCGGGCCGCCCGGCTCAGGCGGACCCGAGCCGGCACCGCCCTGGCGCTCGAGCCACCGGCTCAGCGGCGTCGGGAGCTCCGCAGGGCGGCCGCCCCAGTCGTAGACGACCGCTGACCCGGCGATCCGGTCGTGGAGGGCACGGCGCTCCGGGTCGACCAGCATGATCGCGAACCCGAGGCCGAGCAGCGCGAGGCTGACCGGGAGCAGGAGGACCCGGAGCAGCGCCCGCAGCGACCCGACCGGAGCGCCACTGCGGTTGACGACCTTCAGACCGACGATCGCCATCACCGGCGTCCGACCGGTGACCGCGACGGTGCCCCACCACCACAGCAGGTTCCAGACCGCGAGCGCTCCGGCCCAGAGCAGGCCGGCGCGTTGCACGGTGTCGAAGCCCGACCCGATCGTGACGGCCAGCAGCCAGGAGGTGGCTCCTGCCGCTGCGGTGAACGTCCCGGTCGCCGCGACGGTGTCACCGGCGAAGGCGAGGAGCCGGCTGAGCGGTCCGGCGTAGTAGCCGCTGACCTCGATGCGCGCCTTGGTGCGGGAGCGGGACAGCCTCGGCTCCTGGACCACCCCGGCGCGGTCGGCGAGGAGCAGCGGAGGGCCGGGAGGCAGCGCGGCCGGATCGCGGCGCAGCAGCCGCTGGGCCAGGTGCAGCGCGGCGACGTCGAGGGCGACCAGCTGCCGACGGGCGAGATCGAGCGCGGAGTTGGCCGCCTGGCCCGTGCTGTCGGCGATCAGCTCCGGGATGCCGGCGCGGCGGACGAGCGCCTCGACGTCGACGGTGGCCAGCAAGGTGTCCAGGTCGACGCGCGCGAGCAGCTCATCGAGGTCCACCCGCGCCAGGAGGCGCTCGAGGTCAGCGCGGTCGAGCACGCGGTCGACGTCCACCCGATCCAGCAGCCGGTCGACGTCGACGCGGTCCAACAGGCGGTCCACCTCGACCCGGTCGAGCAGCCGGTTCGGATCCACCCGATCGAGCAGCCGGTCCACGTCCACCCGGTCCAGCAACCGGTTCGGATCCACCCGGTCCAGCAACCGGTCCACGTCCACCCGGTCCAGCAGGTCGTCGACCGCGACGCGTTCGAGGAGCGCGTCGACGTCGACCCGGGCGAGCAGCGCGTCCACGTCGACGCGTGCGACCAGCGCCTCGATGTCGACACGACGCACGATCGCGTCGACGTCGACCTCCTCGATGACCCGGTTGCTGACCGTGCCCGTGAGGCTGCCGAACCGGCGGCGCGACCCCCGGCCCTCGTGCGCGGCCGCGAGCAGCAGGACCAGCACCGCTGCGCTCGTCGCCACGGGACTCCTCTGCTGCGACGTCGGCGGCACGCTACTCCCGCCGCGGGCAGCGCGGGTGGAACCGCCGCTCAGTAGGCCCGGGCGAACACCACCCGGGTGCCGTACGCGCTCGGCTCGCCGCACCGCACGCACGGACCCTCCTCCGGGTCGCCCCCGGTGGGGATGCAGCGCGGGGTGGCTGCGGTCGCCGCCTTGAGCTCCTCCTCGCACGCCTCCGACCCGCAGTGCAGCGCGTAGCTGAAGCCGTTCTTGACCTGGGCCGTGAAGGTCTCGAGGTCGTCCGCCCGGCCGCTGCGCTCGTCGCGGAACGCGCGCGCCCGGTCGACCAGGAGCTCGTGGTAGGCATCGAGCCGGTCGTGGATCGTGGCGACGAACTCGGCGAAACCGACGGTGTCCTTGACCGGCCGTCCCTTCGCGTCACGCTCCCCGACACGGGTCGCGACGAGGACGTGGCCGGCCTCGAGGTCGCGCGGTCCGAGCTCGACCCGCAGCGGCACGCCCTTGAGCTCGAGATCGTTGAAGCGGAACCCGGGCGAGGCATCCCGGTCGTCGACCTGCACGCGCACACCGGCCGCCCGGAGCTGGTCCCGCAGCTCCTCGGCCTTGGCGAGCACCGCCTCGGCCTGCTCGCCGCGCCCGATCGGGACGATGGCGACCTGCACGGGTGCGAGCCGCGGGGGCAGCACGAGCCCCTGGTCGTCGCCGTGGGCGAGGATCACCGCACCGATCATGCGCGTCGACATGCCCCAGGAGGTGGTGTGGACGTGCTGGAGCTGGTTCTCGCGGTCCTGGTAGGTGATGTCGAAGGCGCGGGCGAAGTTCGTGCCGAGGTAGTGGGAGGTCCCGGACTGGAGCGCCTTGCCGTCGCGCATCATCCCCTCGATGGTGAAGGTGCGCACGGCGCCGGCGAAGCGCTCCGTCGGGGTCTTCTCCCCCTTGACCATCGGGATGGCGGCGACGTTCAGCGCGAACTCCGCGTAGACGTCGAACATCCGCAGGGTCTCCTCCATCGCCTCCGCCTCGTCGGCGTGAGCGGTGTGGCCCTCCTGCCAGAGGAACTCGGTCGTGCGCAGGAAGATGCGTGGCCTGAGCTCCCACCGCACGACGTTGTTCCAGGAGTTGATGAGCACGGGCAGGTCGCGGTAGGAGGAGATCCAGCGGTGGTACATCTCACCGATGACGGTCTCCGAGGTCGGCCGGACGACCAGCGGCTCCTCGAGTTCCTTGCCGCCACCATGGGTCACGACCGCGAGCTCCGGGGCGAAGCCGTCGACGTGCTCGGCTTCGCGCTGCAGGAACGACTGCGGGATGAACAGGGGGAAGTAGGCGTTCTCGTGCCCGGTGTCCTTGAAGCGCTGGTCGAGCTGGGCCTGCAGCAGCTCCCAGATGCGGTAGCCGTAGGGGCGGATGACCATCGTGCCCTTGGCCGGGCCGCGGTCCGCGAGCTCGGCCTTGAAGACCAGCTCGTTGTACCAGGCGGACACGTCCTCGGACATCGGCGTGACGCCGAGCTCGTTCTGCTTGCCCACGGGTGGCCTCGCGCGCTCATCGGGGTGCGGACAGGGAGGGCGCAGGCTACTGCCAGCCGGTCGACGCCGGTGCAGTAGCGTCGCCACCTCCCCGACCCCTCCGAGTCCGGTGAGAGAGGAGGTGACGCCGTGGAGGCGCCCACCGCCGACGCCGCCGACCGCCGCCTGCTGCTCCTCGGCGCCCTGTTCGGGATGCTCGCGATCATCGCGCTCCCGCTGACCCAGACCATCGGGACCGAGGTCGCCCCGGCGTTGGTGTTCGCGACCCCCATCGTCCTGGTGCTGGCGGGCGCGATGCGGCGGTCGAAGCCGCTGCTGCTCGCCGGCGCGGCCCTCGCGCTCCTCCTCGGCGTGCTGCTCGCCCTGGCGGCGGCGGGGATCTCCGTCGGCCCGGTCGGGTGGATCGCCCCGCTGGTCCTGCTCGCCGGCCCGGTCGTCGCCGTGGTCGCGGTCGGCCTGCCGTTGCGTGAGACGGACCTCGTCGCCGGCGCGGCCTTCCTCGGTGGCGGGACGATCGCGGTCATGGCCGGCTTCCTCGCGGCGGCGACCGCGGGGGCCACCTCCCTGGTGCTCGGCGTGGGCCTGGTGGCCTTCGCCGCGGTCGCCTACCGCCTCGGCCAGCAGCGACCCGCCGACGCGCCCTGACCA
>JBKHEJ010000125.1:0-8279 GCA_046540855.1 Nitriliruptoraceae bacterium | reverse complement strand
GGTGGACCCCTCCACCTCGCGCCCGGGGGTCGGGCGGGCGCTCGTGCGCACCCTCGCGGAGCGCTACCAGGGTCGTGGCCGCAGCTACCTCGACCTGTCCGTGGTCCACGACAACCGGCCGGCGATCCGGCTGTACGAGCAGCTCGGCTTCGTGCGGGTGCCGGTGTTCGCGATCAAGCGCAAGAACCCGATCAACGAGCCCCTGTTCGCCGCCACGCCCACCGAGGGCATCGACGACCTGAACCCCTACGCCCGGATCATCGCGGACGAGGCGCTGCGGCGCGGGGTCACCGTCCGGGTCACCGACGCGGAGTCCGGTCTGCTGCGCCTCTCCCACGGTGGGCGCATCATCCACACGCGCGAGTCCCTGTCGGAGCTGACGACGGCGGTGGCGATGAGCCGGTGCGACGACAAGCGGCTCACCCGCCGGCTCCTCACCGACGCCGGGCTCGAGGTCGCGGCCGGGCGGGTCGCGACCTACGACGGGCAGGACCTGGCCTTCCTCGCCGAGCACGGCCGGCTGGTCGTCAAGCCCGCTCGCGGCGAGCAGGGCCAGGGCATCAGCGTCGACGTGCGTACCGAGGAGGGCCTCGTCGCCGCGATCGCGCTCGCCGAGCGGTACTGCCCCGACGTCGTGCTCGAGCGGTTCGTCGCGGGTGATGACGTGCGTGTGCTGGTGATCGACCACGAGGTCGTCGCGGCCGCGCGCCGGCGCCCGGCGCGGGTGACCGGGACCGGTGAGCACACCATCGCGGAGCTGATCGCCGCGACCTCACGGCGGCGGGCGGCCGCGACCGGGGGGGAGTCCACCATCCCCCTCGATGACGAGACGACCCGGACGGTCGCGGACGCCGGGTACGACCTCGACGACGTCCTGCCCGCCGGCGTCGAGGTCCAGGTGCGCCGGACCGCCAACCTCCACACCGGGGGGACGATCCACGACGTGACCGACGAGCTCCACCCCGACCTCGCCCGGGCGGCCGTGCGGGCCAGCGAGGTGCTGGACATCCCCGTCGTCGGCGTGGACCTGCTGGTCCCCGACGTGACCGGGTCGGAGCACGTCATCATCGAGGCCAACGAGCGGCCCGGTCTCGCCAACCACGAGCCGCAGCCCACCGCCGAACGCTTCCTCGACCTGCTCTTCCCCGGCACCCGCGCGCTGCCGCGGGGGTGGCGTCCGGGCAGCGGCACCGGGGCGGACCACCGGCCCGCTCCGCGTGGCCCCTCAGCCGGTGATGGCGCCCACGAGCACGGCACCGATCAGGATTGACGCCAGCAGCATCGCCACGCTCAGCCCGGCGACCAGCCGCGTGCGGGCACCGGCGCGCTCACGATCGACGAGCAGGAGCGTGCCGGCCGCCGCCCCCGCGAGCAGGCCGCCGACGTGGCCCCCGACGGAGATCGTGGGGAACACGAAGGTCAGGACGAGGTTCAGACCCACGAGCGTCCCGATCGAGGTCCGCCAGGGGTTCACGCCACGCGAGCGCAGCACGACCATCGCCGCGCCCATCAGGCCGAACACCGCCCCGGAGGCCCCGATGGTGGTCTGGAAGGGGTTGCCGCCGAGGATGCGCATCGCCAGGTCGACCCCCGACAGGCCAGCCACCGTGGAGACCCACGAGACGAGCATGACCCCGAGGCTGCCGCCGGCCAGACCCGCGGCGTACAGCGCGAGGAACCGGGCCCGACCGAGCAGCGGCTCCAGCAGGTGCCCGAGCTGCCACAGCAGCAGCCCGTTGAACCCGACGTGCATGAGGTTGGCGTGCAGGAAGCCGCTGCTGACCAGCCGCCAGGGCTCCCCGATGTCGGTGCCGAGCGCCGTGAGCGGGATCGCGTCGGTGACGGCCCGCAGCACCTCGACGCCCCCGGCGGTGACCGCCAGCGGGATGAGCCCGAGCAGGCGCGTGAGGGTGCTCTCGAGCGTGGTCAGCAGGAACACCACCGCGATGACCCCGACGAGCGCACGGGTCGCGGGGGCCTGCTGGGCCACATCGACCATGCGCCGGACCGGTTGCCCCCCCTGCGCGCAGGGTGGGCACTGGTAGCCGACCGGTGCCTCGATCGCGTCGTCACCGCAGATCGGTCGCTCGCACCGGGAGCAGCGCAGCAGCGCGGGCCGGTCGGGGTGCAGGTAGCAGGTCGGCTGGGCCTGGCCGTGCTCGCTCATCCCGCCGCCTTCCTCCCGCCGCCGATGCCGGCTGCGCGGGCTGAGCGCGAGCCAGGGCTTCGGTAGCGGACGGTACCGCTCCAGCGGGCGGGAGCCGCCCCGCACACCGGTGGTGCACCGGGTCGCGTCGGCGCCCGACCTGTCGAGGTCGAGCGGGCGCCGAACGGGGGCGTCGTGCCCGGCCTCAGCGGGTCGGCTCGTGGTGGGCGCCGAGGCTGCGCAGACCGACCTCCTGCTGCTCGCGCAGGTCGAGCTCCTGAGGGGTCGCGAGCTGCTCCCCGGCACCGTCGATGAGGACCCGGACCGTCGGGCGGTCCATGCGCAGCACGTGGAGCTGGGTCACGACACCGCGGGCGCCGTCCAGCCCGCCACCGTGCAGCTCGACCCACCGGCCGATGGGGTAGCGGGGCACCACACGGGTGAACAGCTCGACGATCTCCCGGTTGAGGTGCCGGCCGGCCATCTTGTCCACGACATCCACGGCCTCGTCCGGTGCCATCGCGGGGCGGTAGGGCCGGTCCGAGCTGACCGCGCTGTAGACGTCGGCGACCGCCCCGATCTCCGCGATCAGCAGCATCTGTCCGGCACCGATGCGCTCCTCGTGCAGACGCGGCCCGATGCGGTTGTCCCCGACCAGGCCGCGCGGGTAGCCCGAGCCGGCCTGCTGCTCATGGTGCTGGTAGGCCACGTGGGCGGGGAGCAGGCTGACCACCGGCATGCGGCGGATCAGCTCGAACCCCATCCGGGGGTGCTCCTTCACCGCGCCGTACTCCTCCGCGGTGAGCTTGCCTGGCTTGTCGAGGATGGCCTCCTCGATGTAGAGCTTGCCGAGGTCGTGCAGCAGGCAGCCGAGGGCGAGCTCGCGCAGGCGGGAGCTGGGCAGGCCCATGCGGCTGCCGAGCAGCGTGCCGAGCACGGCCACGTCGACGGAGTGCTGGAAGGTGTACTCGTTGTGGGTCTTGAGCGACTCGAGCCCGGCGACGGTGTCGGAGCCCACGATCTCGTTGATGAGGCGCTGGACGTCCTCGTACAGCATCTCGATGGCGGTCTTGCCGTCGTCGCCGTCGAGCGGCAGCGGTTGCTCGCCGAGGTCGGTGACGGCCTCCTCGACCCCGCCCTGACCCCGCCCGCGCTCGGTCGCGACGTCACGGACCTGCCCGAAGAAGCTGCCGACGTGGGTGGAGACCGTCTGGCGGAGCTGGGCGCTCACCATGGTCTCGGGGACGACGTCGTCGGCGAGCCCGTCCTGGATCGACACGGCCGTGTACCCGCGATCGCGTAGCCGCTCGATGTAGCCGGCGGTCAGCCTCGTCCCCGCGCGCAGCAACGGTCGCCCGGTCTGGTCCAGGATCGTTCGGGCGAGGACGTCGCCGGGGACGACGTGCTCGAGGAGCTTGTCGAACATGACGGTTCCGCTGGCGCGCGCGGCGCAGGACCGCGGGTCGGGGGTCTCGGGCGGTGCCACGGTAGCCGCGACCGTGACCTGCCCGTGCCACACGAGCAGTCGACCCCCTCCACGGACGCCGGCTCCCGTTAGGGTGGCTGCGACGGCGTGGGCTGCCCTCAGCGACGCCGGGGAGCGACCTGTGGCACCGTTGGACACGATCGCGCACCCGGTCAGCGCCCGACGCGAGATCGAGCGCTCCCGGTTCCTGGCCACCCTCCACCCGGTCGCCGACGACGCCGGCGCCGCTGCCGTCATCGCCGCCCTCCGGCAGCAGCACCGCGACGCGCGGCACCACGCCACAGCCCTGGTGCTCGGTCCGGACGGGGCGCACCGGCACAGCAGCGATGACGGCGAGCCGGCCGGCACGGCGGGCGCACCGCTGCTGTCGGTGCTCACGGGCGCCGGGCTGACCGACGTGGTCGCGGTGGTGACCCGGTGGTTCGGCGGCAAGCTGCTCGGTGCCGGCGGCCTGGTCCGTGCCTACGGCGGCACCCTCTCGGACGCGGTCGCGCTGGCCCCACGGCTCACGCGCGAGCCGGTGGTCCTGCTCGAGGTGGTCGCGCCCCTGCCGCTCGCCGGCCGGCTCGAGCACGAACTGCACCGTCTCGCCGCCGTCCACCCTCTCCAGGTGGCCCCGGGGCGCTACACCGCCGAGCGGGTCACCCTCCCCGTCACCGTCCCACCCGGGGAGCCCGAGGCGGCGGTCCGAGCCCATCTCGCAGGCCTCGCCCCCAGGGTCACGGTCCACGTGGGCGGTACCGGTGTCCGGGAGGTGCCGGCGGGTCGCTAGCGTCTGACGGCATGACACCCCCACCGCCCCCCGCCAGCGACCTGCCGATCGACACCGAGTGGATGCAGGAGGTGCTGCTCGAGCTCCTGCGCATCCCGAGTCCGACCGGCCGGACGGACGTGATCATGCAGCACGTGGGGGAGCGGCTCGAGGAGATCGGCCTCGAGGTCGAGCTGACCCGGCGTGGGGCGTTGGACGCCACGCTGCCCGGCCGCGCCGGCGCGGACAGCCTCGACCGGGCGGTCGTGGTGCACACGGACACGATCGGGTGCATGGTCAGCGGGCTGAAGGAGAACGGTCGCCTGCAGGTGGTGCCCATCGGGACCCACAGCTCGCGCTTCTCCGAGGGGACCCGGGTCAGCGTCTTCACCGACGACCCCGACCGGACCTACAGCGGCACGATCCTGCCGACCAAGGCCTCCGGTCACCGCTACGGCGACGCCATCGACACCCACCCGATCGCCTGGGAGCACGTCGAGGTCCGCGTCGACGAGAAGGTCCACACCGCGTCCGACCTCGTCGACCTCGGCATCCAGGTCGGTGACTTCGTCGCCCAGGTCGCCTACCCGGTCATCACCCGGTCCGGGTTCGTCACCACCCGCCACCTCGACGACAAGGGCGGCGTGGCGGCGGCGCTCGCCGCGTTCAAGGCCGTCGTGGAGTCCGGCTGCGAGCTCGAGGTCGGGGCGCACCTGCTGATCACCATCTCCGAGGAGGTGGGTCACGGTGCCTCCAGCGGGCTGGCCCACGACGTCGCGGAGATGGTCTCGATCGACTCGGCCGTGGTCGCCCCGGACCAGACCTCGACCGAGACCGGGGTCACCATCGCCATGCAGGACCTGTCGGGGCCCTTCGACTACCACCTCGTGCGGCGGCTGGACGCGCTGGCGCGCGCGCACGGGCTCGAGGTCCACCGCGACGTGTTCCACTTCTACCGCTCCGACGTCGCCGCGGCGATCGAGGCTGGTGCGGAGACCCGGGCCGCCCTGATCGGGTTCGGCGTCGACGCGACCCACGGCCACGAGCGCACCCACCTCGACTCGCTCGTGGCGACCGCACGGCTGGTGGCGCTCTACCTCCAGACGCCGCTGACCTTCGGCAGCTGGGACGCGGACCGCACCGGCCCGCTCGAGCGCTTCCCGTCCTCGGCGGTGCAACCGGTGCGCCGCGAGCCGAGCTTCGATCCCGAGGCCGAGGAGCTGCTCGAGAACGAGCCGTTCCCGCAGCTGGAGGAGGAGCTGGGTGGCCCGCACCCCGCCCCGCGACGCACCGACCCCCGGCCCGGGGCCGCCGGTCCGGAGTGAGCGTCCACGATCCCCGGCGCCCGAGGCCGGCGCCGCCGAGCGGTGACCGCTGCCGACCGGCACGAGCAGGAGGGAGGCCCAAGAGGTGGAGCTGACCGAGGAGCTCGTCCGCCGCACGCCGAAGGTGCTGCTGCACGACCACCTCGACGGGGGGCTGCGACCGGCGACGGTCCGGGAGCTCGCGGCCGAGGTCGGCCACCTCCTGCCCGCCGATGAGGAGTCCGCGCTCGCGGCCTGGTTCCACCAGGGCGGTCGGGGTGCGGACCTCGCCCGCTACCTGGAGGCCTTCGACCACACCGTGGCGGTGCTGCAGACCCCGGCGGCGATCACCCGGGTGGCACGGGAGTGCGGGGAGGACCTGGATGCGGACGGGGTCGTCTACGCCGAGGTGCGCTACGCACCGGAGCTGTCGACCACGGGCGGCCTCGAGCTCGCCGAGGTGCTGGACGCCTGGGCGGCCGGGTTCGCCGCCGCGCCGGCGACCATCGAGCTGCGCATGCTCGTGTGCGCGATGCGCAACGGCGACCGGGCCGGGGAGGTGGTCGACGCGGCGATCGCGGCCCGCGACCGCGGGCTGCCGGTGGTCGGTGTGGACCTCGCCGGCCCTGAGGTCGGCTTCCCCGCCGCGCGCCACGCCGCAGCGCTGAAGCGGGCGCGGGCGGCTGGGTTGCACGTCACGCTGCACGCGGGCGAGGCCGAGGGGCCGGGGTCGGTGGCGGACGCGCTCGAGCAGGGTGCCGAGCGGCTCGGTCACGGGGTCCGCATCATCGAGGACCGCGACGCCACGGGGCAGCTGGGGCCGATCGCCCGGCGTGTGCGGGACGAGGGCACCGTGCTCGAGGTGTGCCCGACCTCCAACCTGCACACCGGCATCGCGACGAGCTACGCGGCGCACCCGGTCCAGCGCCTGCGCGAGGCCGGCTTCGCGGTGACCATCTCCACCGACAACCGCCTCATGAGCGGGATCAGCCTGACCGGCGAGCTGCTGGCCGGGGTCCGGGCCTTCGGGTGGACGCTCGACGACCTCGAGCACCTGGCCTGGACGGCGCTGGCCGGAGCCTTCTGTGACGAGCCGACCCGTGCGACCCTGGCGGCGGTGATCGAGCGCGGGTTCGCGAGCGTGCGGCCGTGAGGGGCGCCCACTGCGGGCGGCGGGGAGCCAGCGGAGGCCACGGCGCCCACCGGTAGCATGCGGCGCTCACCGCACCGGGAGGGAAGCCACCGTGGCTGGTCACAGCAAGTGGGCCAATATCCAGCACCGCAAGGCGGCCCAGGACAAGAAGCGCGGCAAGCAGTTCGCCAAGCTCATCCGCGCCATCGAGTCCGCGGCCCGCGAGGCGGGCACCGCCGACCCCGAGGCCAGCCCCTCGCTCGCGCTCGCCGTCCAGAAGGCCAAGGACGCCGACGTCCCCAAGGACAACATCGAGCGGGCCTGCAAGCGTGGTGCGGGGGAGCTGGACGGCGCGGCGGCCTACGAGACCGCGACCTACGAGGGGTACGCGCCCGGCGGGGTCGCGGTGCTCGTCGACGTCCTCACCGACAACCGCAACCGCACCGCCTCGGACGTGCGCAGCGCGTTCTCCCGCGCCGGTGGGAACCTCGCCGAGCCGGGCAGCGTGTCCTTCCTGTTCACCCGCCGGGGGCAGGTCGTGCTCGAGGCGGAGGGCACCGACGAGGACGAGCTGCTGCTGGTCGGGCTCGAGGCCGGCATGGAGGACCTCGAACGCGACGACGAGGTGTTCACCGCCTGGTGCGCGCCCAGCGACGTGATCGGACTGCGCGCCGCGCTGGAGGATGCCGGCTACCGGGTGCTCGACGCCGGCTCGACCATGGTGCCCTCGACCACCGTGCCGATCTCCGAGCGGAGCGAGGCCGCCAAGGTGCTCAGGTTGCTGGACGCTCTGGACGATAACGACGACGTGCAGGACGTCTACGCCAACTACGACATCGACGCCGAGGTGCTGGCGGCGCTCGAGGAGTGAGGGAGCGGCCGCACCTCGGTACCGGGGCGCACCGAGTTCCACCTCACGCTCCCGCGCTCGTCCTGATGGTAGGGTGCGCGAACGCCTGTTCGCCCACCACGCCCCACCCCTGCGTCCCCTCCCGGGAGGTCCCGTGTCCGCACCGGTCGTCGTGCTGGGGATCGATCCCGGCCTGACCCGCTGCGGGCTGGGCGTGGTCCGCGGCCCCGCGATGGCGCCCACGCTCGTCCACCAGGACTGCCTGCGCACCGGCGCCAACCGCCCGCTCGAGCAGCGCCTCCTCGACGTCCACGACGCGATCGTCCGCGCGATCGCGGCGCACCGACCCGACGCGGTCGCCGTCGAGCGCGTCCTGTTCTCCAGCAACGTGCGCACCGCGATGGCCACCGGCCAGGCCGCGGGCGTCGCGCTGCTCGCCGCCGCCCGGGCAGGCGTCCCGGTCGCCGCCTACAGCCCGAGCGACGTGAAGCTGACCGTGGCCGGAGCCGGCGACGCGGACAAGGACGCGGTGGCACGGCTCGTCACCGCGCAGCTGCGCCTGGCGGAGCGGCCCCGCCCCGCCGACGTCGCCGACGCGCTCGCGGTGGCG
>JBKHEJ010000124.1:0-8301 GCA_046540855.1 Nitriliruptoraceae bacterium | reverse complement strand
GGCCACGTCCGCGGCTGTGGCGGCCGCCCCCATGGGCCCACGCTTGCTGTGATCGCGGTCCCCGCCACAGCCGAGCACGAGCAGGAGCCGACCCCCCGCCGGCAGTGACTCGCGGACGGTGGCGACCACGGTGGTCACGGCCTCCGGCGTGTGGGCGTAGTCCACCAGCACCTGCGGCCCCGCTCCGACCTCGACGCGCTCGAGCCGGCCCCTCGGGCCGGGCGCGGCGGCGATGCCCTCGGCAGCGGAGCGCGCGTCGACCCCGGCGAGCACGGCCGCGAGCAGGGCCGTCGCGGCGTTGGCGAGGTTGAAGCGCCCGGGCAGGCGGGTGCGGACCTCGACCTCACCCACCGCCTCGCCCACCAGGCGGGCCCGGCCTCCGGTCAGATCGACCTCAGGTGCGGTGATGAGGACGTCCGGCGGCGGCCCGTCGGCGTCGGCCCAGCCGAGCGTCGTGACCGGGATGGCGACCTGCTCGAGGAGCTGCCACCCCCAGGGCCCGTCCAGGAACACGACCCCCTGCTCGCTCAGCGCCGGCGTGAACAGGCGCGCCTTGGCGGCCAGGTAGCGCTCCATGGTCCCGTGGAAGTCGAGGTGGTCCTGGCTGAGGTTGGTGTAGACGGCCACGGCGATCCGGGTCCCGTCGATGCGGTGGAGCTCGAGGCCGTGGCTGGACACCTCGGCCGCGACCGCGTCCACACCGTGCCGGTGCATGCGCCGCAGCAGGCGCTGCAGGTCGGGCCCCTCGGGGGTCGTGCGCACGCCGGGGACCGACTCGCCGTGGATCCGCGCGCCGAGCGTGCCGATGACCCCGGTGCCGATACCGGCCGCCGCGAAGGCGCCCTCGAGCAGGCCTGAGACCGTGGTCTTGCCGTTCGTGCCGGTGGTGCCGACGATGGTGAGCTGCCGGCTGGGGTGGCCGTGCACCACCGCGGCGGCCGGCCCCATCGCCGCGCGTACGCTGGGGACCTGCAGCTGTGGGAGCGCGACGTCGACGCCTCGCTCCACGAGCGCGGCCGCGGCCCCGGCCGCCGCCGCCTCGGCGAGGTGGTCGTGGCCGTCGGTGCGGGCTCCGGGGACCGCGCAGAACAGCCACCCTGAAGCGACCTGGCGGCTGTCGTGGGTGGCGTCGACGATGACGACCTCGGAGGCGTCCGTGCCGGTGACGGGACCGACGAAGCTGGCCGGCGCCGGCAGGGACGCGGCCACCTCGGCCAAGGTCACGCTCACGGAGGTCCTGGTCAGCGGGGGGAACAGCGGGGCCGGCGGCGAAGCCTAACGGCGCGCCCGGTGCCCCTCGTGGAGGTGCGGCGACCGGCTGGCCGGGCCGGGGTCCTCACCCCGGCGCGCTCGGTGCCGCCTCGTCCGGCTCGTCGGAGGTGCCGGGGCTGGTGGCCTCGTCGCCGGCGGCACCCTCGGCCTCGGTGGTCGTCCCCGCCGCCGCCTCCTCCTGCTCCTCCTCGGCGCGGCGGGCCACCTCGGCACGCTGCTCCGCGGCGACCTGCACGGCGGTGGGCAGGTCGCTGCCCGCGTCATCACGGGGCACGCGCAGCGCGTGCAGGGCCGCCTCCATCACCTCGCCGCCGATCGGTGCGGCGGTCGCCCCGCCGTAGATGGGGTAGGGCTCGTCCACCATGACCGCGACGACGACCTGCGGGTCGTCGGCGGGCGCCATGCCGACGAAGGTGCCGACGTACTCGTCGGTGTAGCCGACGCGGTCGGTGGCGGGCTTGCGGGCCGTCCCGGTCTTGCCGGCCATGCGGTAGCCCTCGATCAGGGCACGGGTGCCGGTCCCCTGCTCGCCGTGGATGACCCCCTCGAGCATCCCCCGCACGGCCCGGGCGGTCCCGGCCGAGACCACCTGCTCACCGCCGGTCACGGGCGTCGGGCGGACCCGGCCGTCCTCACCGACGGTGCCGAGCACCAGGCGCGGGTCGATGGTGACCCCGTCGTTGGCGAGCGTGAGGTAGCTGGTCGCCAGCTGCACGAGCGACACCGCGACGCCGTGGCCGATGGAGATGGTCGGCAGGGAGGTCCCCCACCACTCCTCGTGCGGCCGCAGCAGCCCGCCCGGCTCACCGGGGAACCCGAGCGCGGTCGGCTCGCCGTACCCGAAGGCCCGCAGGTACCCCTCGAGCCGCTCGGCCCCGAGCTCCTCGGCCACGAGGATGCTGCCGACGTTGCTGGAGCGCTCGATCATCTCCGCGACCGTCCAGGTCGCGCGCTCGTGCCGGTAGGCGTCGGTGAACGTGCTCCCGGCGACCTCGATCGAGTCGGACAGCTCCATCGTCGTTGACGGGGTGACGATGCCCTCCTCGATCGCCGCGGCGAAGGTCAGGGCCTTCTGCGTCGAGCCCGGCTCGAAGAGATCCGTGACGGCCCGGTTGCGCCGGTCGGAGGGCTCCTCGCTCCCGCGCTCGTTCGGGTCGAACCCGGGTGCGCTCGCCATCGCGAGCACGTCGCCGGTGGCGACCTCGAGGACCACGATGCTGGCACCGATCGCGTCGAACCGTTCCAGGGCCGAGTCCGCCGCCTGCTCGGCGACGTACTGGATGTCGCGGTCGAGGGAGAGGACCAGGTCGCTGCCGACCTCGGCCGGCAGGAGCTCGCGGACCCCGGAGGCGATGTCCAGGCCGCCCGGGGCCCGCTCGAGCAGCAGGGTGCCCGGCGTCCCGGCCAGGACGCGGTCGTAGACCGCCTCGAGCCCCTGCAGACCCTGCCCGTCGATGTCGGTGAAGCCGACCACCTGGCCGGCGAGCGACCCGGCCGGGTAGAGCCGGTGCGGCTCGGTCAGGACCCCGATGCCGGGCAGGGCGAGCTCGCGCACGGCCGTGCCGACCTCGTAGGGCACCTGGCGTGCGAGGTAGACGAAGTGCCGGTCCGCGGTGAGCTGGTCGGTGAGGGCCTCCGGGGCGGTCTGGAGCAGCGGGGCGAGCGCGGCGGCCACGGCCTCGGCGTCCCCCGCCGGTGGCACCGGCAGCCCGTCGGGGGTCTCGGAGCTGCGGAACGCGCGCGGATCGGCGTAGATCGTCGCGGCCTGCACCGAGGTGGCGAGCACATCACCGTCCCGGTCGTACAGCCGGCCGCGGGTCGCCGGGAGCTCGATGGTGCGGGCGCGCTGGCGCTCCCCGATCGCCGCCAGCTCGGCGGCCTCGACGACCTGGATCTCGACGAGCTTGGCGGCGGAGATCGCCACGAGCAGCAGGAAGATCGCGAGCGTCCACCGGATGCGACGCACCGCGAGCTGGTCGCCGCGGACCGGCAGCACGGCGTCGCCGCGGTCGCTGTGGGTGCTCCTCGGGCGCGCCATCGGTCACCGCTCCACGGACAGCAGCGGCTTCAAGGGGTCGGCGGGGGCGGCCGGGGTGCGGGCCGCCGGGACGAGCGAGTCCGCGGGCAGGGAGCGCTCCAGCGACAGGTGCCGCACCGGGCCTGGGGGGACCATGCCGAGCGCCTCGGCGGCGGCGCGGACCCGCGCGGGGTCCTCGAGGTGGGCGACGTCGGCGACCAGTTGCGCGTGCTGCCGTTCCGCCTCGCTGACGTGCGACTCCAGGGCACGCGCCTCGACCGAGGCCGCGGCCGCGAGCGCGTTGAGGGCCACCGCGCCGAACACGGCCGTCCCCAGCACCACGATCCACAGCAGGGCGAAGGCGAGCGTGTGCCGACGCACGGGCCGGTCGACCACACGCAGATGGCTCGTGTGCTCGACCGGCGCGCGGCGGCTGGGGCGAAGCGGGGCGGTGACGGCGCTCACGGGTGCTCCTGAAGGAGACGTCGGGCGGCACGCAGCCGGGCGGCGGTGGCGCGGGGGTTGGCGGCGATCTCCTCCGGCCCGGGACGCTCCGGGCGGCGGACGAGCGGGGTGACCAGCGGCGAGGTGCCGCACACGCACACCGGCAGCCCCGGCGGGCAGGTGCAGGTCGCCGCGGCAGCGGCGAAGGCACGCTTGACGAGCCGGTCCTCGAGGCTGTGGTAGGCGAGCACCACGGCGACCCCACCGGGCCCGAGCCGCTCCAGCGCGACCGGCAGCACGGCCTCCAGCGCCTCGAGCTCAGCGTTGACCGCGATCCGGAGCGCCTGGAAGGTCCGGGTGGCGGGGTGGTGCCCGGCGCGCCGCCGGGCGGCGGCCGGCACCGCGGCACGGACCACCTCGGCCAGCTGCGCCGTGGTGGTGATCGGCCGGGCAGCCACGATCGCCCGGGCGATCCGGCGGGCGTGGGGCTCCTCGCCGTAGCGTTGCAGGAGCCGGGTCAGCTCGACCTCGTCGAGGTCGTCGAGCATCTCGGCCGCGGTGGTGGGCAGGGCCGGGTCCATGCGCATGTCGAGGGGCCCGTCGGCACGGAAGCTGAACCCCCGCTCCGGGCGGTCCACGTGCATCGAGGAGATCCCGAGGTCGAGCAGCACGCCGCTGACCTGCGCGATCCCCGCGTCGTCGAGCACGGGGCCGAGCGCGTCGAACCGGGTCCGGACCAGGGTCACCTCGACGCGCGCATCGGCCGCGAGATCGGCCAGGCGCGCGGTCGCCAGCGCCAGCGCGTCGGGGTCACGGTCCAGTCCGAGCAGCTGGGCGCGGCCGTAGCGCGCCAGGCGGGCCTCGACGATCGCGCGGGCGTGGCCGCCGGCGCCGACCGTCGCGTCGACGATCGGCCCGTCGGGGGTCTCGGTGAGCAGCTCGACGACCCGGTCGAGCAGCACGGGGGTGTGGGGGGCTGCGGTCATCACCAGCCCGCTCCGAAGGCGCCGTCGAGGTTCGCGAAGGCGTCCTCGGCCGTGGCGCGGTAGGCCTCCCAGGCCGCCCGGTCCCAGATCTCGACCTTCTCGTCCGCACCGTTGATGGTGATGTCCCGGTCGAGGCCGGCGTACTCCCGCAGCCGGGGCGGGATCGTGACGCGGCCCTGGGAGTCCGGCTTGTCCTCGTGGGCGCCGGCGAGGAACACCCGCAGGTAGCTGCGCGCCGCGCCGTCCTCGCGCGGCAGCGCCCTGAGCTCCTCGACGCGGCGTTCGAAGGCCGTCAGGGGGTAGACGTCGATGGCACGGTCCTGGGAGGGCACGAACACCAGGCCGCTGGAGAGCCGGTCGCGGAACCGGGCCGGGAGGATCACCCGGCCCTTGACGTCCAGCGTGTGCTGGTGCTCTCCGAGGAACACCCGACCCCGTCCGATCCCCGGGCCCGTCGACCCGACCGCCTCGGGACCTCCCCACCGTGGGCAGGCCCTCCACTTCGCGCCACTCTATGCCCCTTCTACCCACCCGTCAACGGATGTCGCAGGCCCTTGGACCCGGATCTGGCCACTGGAGGCCACAGAACCGCCCTTCGAGCGGTGGAGCGAGGTGGAGGGCCGAGGCATGCCTCGGACCCGAGGGATGCTCGCTCGGCGCTCAGCCGCGGCTGGTCGGGTCCTCGCCCAGTCCGAGCAAGCCCCCCACCCACAGGCTGCTGAGGGTGCGGACGAGCTGTGGGGTCGGCAGGTCCTCGGTCGCGTGGCGCTGCTGGGTCACCGTCCCCTCGACCATGGCCACGAGCGCCGTGGCGACCAGCGTCGGGTCGTGACCGCTGCCCGCGAGCACCGGCGCCACCACCTCGGCGACCCGTCGCACGTAGCCGCCGCGCACCTCCTGCAGCCGGTCAGCGACCACGGGGTCGTGCGCCGCCGCCTCGATCCAGGCCCGCACGACGTCCGCATGCTCGGCGAAGGCGGCGACGAACCGTCCGATCACCGCCCCGATCGCGCTGGCGCCGTCGGGGCCGTCCCAGGGCTCGTCCACGACCGCCTGCAGCTCGGCCGCGGCCGCGTCGATGAGGGCGTCGAGGGCCGCCGCCTTGTTGTCGAAGTAGGTGTAGAAGGTGCCGTGGCTCACCCCGGCGGTGGCGACGATGTCCTCGACACGGGCCGCGACGAACCCCCGCACCGCGACCACCTCCCGGGTGGCCTGCAGCAGCCGGGCGCGGGTGCGCGCACCACGGGAGCTCCGCCGCACCTCGCCGTCCCTCGCATCGGCCACGGCCACCCCCTGGTCGGGGCGGGAACGCTACCCGAGACCTGACGTCGACGTCAGGTTCGAGGTGAGCGGGGTGGCACGGCCGCCGCCCGACCCCGCCCGACCAGCCCCCGCCACCCGGGCGCCGAGCGGGTACCCGTGGGTACCCTGCGCGCCGGCCGGGGCCGCCCACCCGGCCCGCCGTCGGCCTCGGCCACGGCGACGCGCCGACGACCGGCATCCGACGTGTCCCTCTCCCAGCAGACCGCCGCTGCGCCGGACCGTGACGAGCTCACGCGCGTGCGCGGCACCCTCGCGGCGATCGAGGGCAACGTCCGGCAGGTGCTGCGCGGCAAGGACACCGCGATCCGTCTCGCGCTGCTGACCCTGCTGGCCGAGGGACACCTGCTCGTCGAGGACGTGCCGGGGGTCGGCAAGACGCTGCTCGCCAAGGCGCTGGCGCGCTCCATCGACTGCTCGGTGGCGCGCGTGCAGTTCACCCCGGATCTGCTCCCCTCCGACGTCACGGGCGTGAGCGTGTACACCCCGGAGCTGGGGCGGTTCGAGTTCCGTCCGGGGCCGGTGTTCGCGAACCTCGTGCTCGGGGACGAGATCAACCGCGCCGGCCCGAAGACCCAGTCGGCCCTGCTCGAGGCCATGGAGGAGCGCACGGTCACCGTCGACGGGACCACCCGCGAGCTCGCGCGCCCGTTCATGGTGCTGGCCACCCAGAACCCGATCGAGCTCGAGGGGACCTACCCGCTGCCGGAGGCGCAACGGGACCGGTTCCTGCTGCGCCTGGCGATCGGCTACCCCGACGCCGACGACGAGCTGGACATCGTGCGCACGCACGGGGGTCCCGACCGCCTCGCGTCCTTGCGGGCGGTCACCGACACCGCCGCGGTCGTGCACGCCATCGAGACGATCCGCTCGATCCACGTGGCCGAGCCGGTGGAGCGCTACCTCATCGCCACCTGCCGCGCGACCCGCCAGCACCCCGACGTCGAGCTCGGCGCCTCACCGCGTGCCTCCATCGCGCTGCTGCGCAGCGTGCGGGCCGCCGCCGCGCTGGCGGGCCGCTCCTACGTCCTGCCCGACGACGTGAAGCAGCTCGCCCCGCACGTGCTCCCCCACCGCCTGATCCTGCGCCCGGACGCCGAGCTGAACGGCATCACCGCCGCCGACGTCATCGCCGACGTGCTCGCCGGCCTGCCCGCACCGATCGAGTGAGCCGATGACACCGCGCGGGCTCGGGGCGGTGCTCGGGGTGCTCGGCCTGTGGGCCGCCGCTCGGGTGCTGGGCGTGACCGAGCTGCAGATCGCGGCCACCACGCTGCTCGCGCTCGTGGTCCTCGCGCTGCTGTGGGTGCGGGTCCTGCCGCTGCGGCTGGAGGTCGTGCGCGCGGTCCACCCGGCGCTCGTACCGGCCGGGGGGACCGCCGTGCTCGAGCTCGAGATCCGCAACCGGGGGAGGCTCCCCACCCCCACCGCGTGGTTCCAGGACCACCTCCCGGCCGTCCTGGGCGATGCGCCCGCGGTGCGCCTGCCGGTGCTGCTGCCCGGTCGGCACCGCGCGCTGCGCCTCGAGCTCACCGGCGCCCACCGCGGCCGGCACCAGCTCGGGCCGGCGGTGGTCCTCGTCCGCGACCCCTTCGGGCTGGTGCAGCGGCGCCGGACCGTGGCGGGCACCGCGAGCGTGACGGTGCTGCCGCAGGTGTGGCCGCTCGCACCGGGCGTGCCGCTGGGTGGCGCGGTGGGCACGCTGGCCACCGGCCCGCGGCGCGCTACGCCGCATGGCGAGGACATCGCCGACATCCGCGAGTACGTGCAGGGCGACGATCTGCGCGCGGTCCACTGGCCGTCGACGGCGCACCGCGGACAGCTCATGGTCCGCCAGCCCGAGGAGGCCAGCGTGCCGCGTGCGAGCGTCGTGCTGGACCTGCGCTCCGATCGGCACCGCGGCCACGGTCCCGGCGCCAGCCTCGAGGTGGCGGTCGCCACGGCGGCGAGCATCGTCCACCACCTCGACGCCCGGCAGCGCGGCGTGACCGTGCTCACCGAGGCGCAGCGGCGCGTCCCCCCTCCCCGGCCGGCCGCAGCCTGGCTGCCGCTGCTCGCGACGCTCGAGGCGGCGGCGATCGACCTGCCCGCCCTGCTGCGGCAGGTCGCCACCTCGGAGATGGGGCAGGGCAGCCTGGTGGCGGTGGTCACCACCCCCGACCCAGGCGAGCTGCGGGCACTGGTCCGCGCCGGCCGGGGCGCCGCGAGCCGGCTCGCGCTCGTGCTCGACGTCGGCACCTGGACCGGCGGCGGGCCGGATCC
>JBKHEJ010000123.1:0-8347 GCA_046540855.1 Nitriliruptoraceae bacterium | reverse complement strand
CGATCGTCCCGATGTTCATGTGCGGCTTCGTCCGCTCGAACTTCTCCTTGGCCATGGTGGTGCTCCTCGCTGGTCGGTCGCGCGCTGGCGACGTGGGTCAGGTGTGGCTCGTCGTCACTCGCCGCGCGACTTGGCGACGATCTCCTCCTGGATGGAGGAGGGTGCAGGCTCGTAGGAGCCGAACTGCATCGTGTAGCTGGCGCGCCCCTGGGTCGCGGAGCGCAGGTCGGTGGAGTAGCCGAACATCTCCGACAGCGGCACGCGCGCCTTGATGACCGTGGCGTTGCCGCGCGGCTCGGACCCCTGGATCAGGCCACGGCGACCGGACAGGTCGCCCATGACGTCACCCATGTAGTCGTCGGGGGTCACGACCTCCACGTCCATGACCGGCTCGAGCAGCTGGATGCCGGCCTTGGCGGCCGCCTCCTTGATCGCCATCGAGCCGGCGATCTTGAAGGCCATCTCGGAGGAGTCGACGTCGTGGTAGCTGCCGTCGGTGAGGGTGACCTTGATGTCGACCATGGGGTACCCGGCGAGCACCCCGGACTCCATGGCCTCCCGGATCCCGGCGTCCACCGAGGGGATGTACTCCTTGGGGATGGCGCCACCGACGATCTTGTTGTCGAAGTAGTAGTGGTCGTCCGACTCGAGCTCGAGCGCGGCCTTGAGGTCGTCGGTCAGCGGCTCGACGTCGATGACGACGTGGCCGTACTGCCCGCGCCCACCGGTCTGGCGAGCGAACTTCTTGTCGAACTTCTCGACCTTGCGCTTGACCATCTCGCGGTAGGCCACCTGCGGACGGCCGACGTTGGCGTCGACCTTGAACTCGCGCAGGAGCCGGTCGACGATGATCTCCAGGTGCAGCTCACCCTGCCCACCGATGAGGGTCTGTCCGGTCTCCTCGTCGGTGTGGACGCGGAAGGACGGGTCCTCCTCCGCCAGCTTCTGCAGGGCGGTGGAGAGCTTCTCCTGGTCGGTCTTGGTCTTCGGCTCGATGGCGATCTGGATGACGGGCTTGGGGAACTCCATCGACTCGAGGATGACCGGCGCCTCGGTGGTCGTGATGGTGTCACCGGTGGTGGTGTCCTTCAGCCCCACCAGCGCGACGATGTCCCCGGTCATGCAGCCGGCCATCTCCTCGCGGGAGTTGGCGTGCATCTGCAGGATGCGGCCGACCCGCTGCTTGGCGCCCTTGGTGACGTTGAGCACGTGCGACCCGGACTCCAGCGTCCCGGAGTACACCCGCGCGAAGGTCAGGGTGCCGACGTAGGGGTCGGTCATGACCTTGAAGGCCAGCGCCGAGAAGGGCGCGTCGTCGGCCGGCGTGCGCGTGACCGGCTCACCGGTCTTCGGGTCGGTGCCGTTGACCGGCGGCACGTCCAGCGGCGAGGGCAGGTAGGCGACGACCGCGTCGAGCAGGGTCTGCACGCCCTTGTTCTTGAAGGCGGAGCCGCAGAAGACCGGCACGAGCTCGTTGGCGATCGTCGCCCTGCGCAGACCGGCTCGCAGCTGGTCCTCGGGCAGGTCCCCCTCCTCGAGGTAGAGCTCGAGCAGGTCCTCGTCGGTCTCGGCGACGCGCTCGGCGAGCTCGGCCCGGTACAGCTCCGCGTCGGCCTTGAGCTCCGCGGGGATCTCGATCACCTCGAAGGAGGCCCCGAGGTCGTCACCCTTCCAGACCACGCCCTTCATGGCGACCAGGTCGACGACGCCCTCCAACGCCGACTCGAGCCCGATCGGCAGCTGCGCCCGCACCGCGTTGGGGGTCAGCCGCTCGCGGATCGAGTTGAAGGAGTACTCGAAGGACGCACCGGTCCGGTCGAGCTTGTTCACGAAGCAGATGCGTGGCACGCCGTACTTGTCGGCCTGGCGCCACACCGTCTCCGACTGCGGCTCCACCCCGGCGACCCCGTCGAACACCGTCACGGCACCGTCGAGGACGCGCAGGGAACGCTCCACCTCGATGGTGAAGTCGACGTGCCCGGGGGTGTCGATGATGTTGATGGTGGTCTCACCCCACCTGGCCGTGGTGGCCGCCGAGGTGATCGTGATCCCGCGCTCCTGCTCCTGCTCCATCCAGTCCATGGTCGCGGCACCATCGTGCACCTCACCGATCTTGTAGGTCCGACCGGTGTAGTAGAGGATGCGCTCGGTGGTGGTGGTCTTGCCCGCGTCGATGTGGGCCATGATCCCGATGTTGCGGAGCTTGTCGAGCTGCACGGTCCGCTTGAGGGCCATCGTGGTCGCTTCCTGATGTGTCGTGCGCCCGGATCCTCGGACGCGCTCGGCGGGGGGAGCTGCAACGGGCCCGGTGGGGCCCGGCGCGTCAGCTCACCAGCGGTAGTGGGCGAAGGCGCGGTTGGCCTCGGCCATCTTGTGGGTGTCCTCGCGACGCTTCACCGCCGCGCCGACACCGTTGGAGGCGTCGAGCAGCTCACCGGCGAGACGCTCGCCCATGGTGTGCTCACGACGGATGCGGGCGTAGCCCACGATCCAGCGCAAGGCGAGCGTGGTGGAGCGGGCCGGGCGGACCTCGATCGGGACCTGGTAGGTGGCCCCACCCACGCGGCGGGACTTGACCTCCAGCTGTGGCTTGACGTTGTCCACCGCGCGCTTGAGCACGCTGATGGGGTCGCCGCCCTGGGTGCGGGAGCCGATGTTGGCCAGCGCGTCGTAGACGATCGACTCAGCGACCGAGCGCTTGCCATCGACCATGATGCGGTTCGTCAGCTGGGTGACCAGCGTCGAGCCGTACTTGGCGTCCGGCGGGGTACGCCGGCGACCGGGGGAACCCTTGCGAGGCATGTCAGCCCTCCTTCTTCACGCCGTAGCGCGAGCGCGACTGCTTGCGGTCACGCACCGGCGCGGCGTCGAGCGTGCCGCGGATGACCTTGTAACGGACACCCGGCAGGTCCTTCACACGACCGCCACGGACGAGCACGATCGAGTGCTCCTGGAGGTTGTGGCCCTCACCGGGGATGTAGGCGGTCACCTCGATGCCCGTGGTCAGGCGCACCCGGCAGACCTTGCGCAGCGCCGAGTTCGGCTTCTTCGGGGTGGTCGTGTACACGCGGGTGCAGACCCCACGGCGCTGGGGGGAACCCTTCAGCGCGAGGGTCTTGTTCTTCTTCGCCTTGTCCTGGCGGCCCTTGCGCACCAGCTGCTGGATGGTGGGCATGCCTGGCGTTCTCCGTCTGTCGGCTCGCTCACCGCGGTCAGCGGCGACCGAGCGCGAGGCAAGCTCGCGGTGGGTCGTGGGTCGGGGTCGCCCAGCCCTGCTCGCGGGCCGGCTGCGGCGTCCCAGGACGCGGTGCAGGCGGGCCTGACGGCCGGGTGGGGGTGAGGTCGGAGGGTCCGGTCCGACCCACGGGGCCGGGCGTTCCGCTCCTGCGGACGGGGTCTGGGGGAGCCACCCGCACCCCCAGGGGGGTGCCGGGCCCTTCGCAGAGTGCCCAGAACGGCGCACCGCGACCCACCGGGCCGCGGCGCGAGGGCGCAACGGTACCGAGCCGGACGGCGGGGTGTCAACCGGCGGCCCGTGGCCCGCTCCCCCTCCAGGCTCCCGCACCGGCGCCGGCGGGCTGTCAGGGAACGGTCAGGCAGACATCACCCCCCTGGCATCCGCCCCCGCAGCACGCGGTCGTAGCGTGGGGATGCACCACCATCGAGGGGGGGTCCCATGGGATGGCCAACGAGCACCGCAGCGCGTTCCCCTGCCGCTGCCCGGGTCCGCCCGGCCTATGGGGCCCCCCGCCCCGATACCGCCACCCGGTTCATGCTCGTCGTGGCGGTCGCGGCGACCGTCGCCGCCACCGCGACGCTGCCCGCGGCGGCCGATGCTGCTAGCGGGCCGCC
This sequence comes from Nitriliruptoraceae bacterium, assembly GCA_046540855.1. Lineage (GTDB taxonomy): Bacteria > Actinomycetota > Nitriliruptoria > Nitriliruptorales > Nitriliruptoraceae > T1Sed10-7. The sequence goes on along the minus strand of JBKHEJ010000123.1, from coordinate 4,495 downwards.
CACCGGCGACCCGCGTGGCGCGGTGGCGGACATCGACCGGCCGGACAGGCCGGACACCGACGAGCTCCGGCAGCGGGTGGAAGATCGGCTCGAGCCCCACACCGAGGTGAGCGAGGACGAGGCCGCCGCAGCGCCGCCGACGGCGCCGGAGGCCGATGCGGAACCGGACGGACCCACCGGCACGGCCCGGACGGCGCCCGGTCTGGAGCCTGCCCCTGCGGACACCCTGGCCCCGCTCCCGAACGGGGTGCGGGAGGAGCTCGAGGAGGAGCGCGAAGCGATCCGGGGCGAGGCGGAGCAGCGGCGGAGCGACCCTGACGCGGCACCGGACGGCACGGGTGACGAGCGTCTCGACAGCATCGACGACCGGGTCCGTGACCGCACCGACGGGATCGGCGCTGGCAAGATCATCGTGTGCAAGATCGTGGCGGGCACCCGGGGTGACGGCGCGGGGCTGTGCGAGGGCCGGCCCGGCTCCCTGCTCGCCGGAGCCGTCTTCGAGCTCCGCGACGCCAGCGGCAGCCGGCTCGACACCTGCACCTCACGGCTCGACGGCGCCTGCATCTTCCCTGGTCTCGCCTTCGGGACCTACCAGGTCGTCGAGGTGGTCGCTCCTGAGGGGTTCCAGCTCGATCCGACGCCGCGGACGGTCACGCCGTCCCAGGCCGAGCTGCGTCAGATGGTGTTCGTCGAGAACACCCCGCTGCCCGAGCCCTCCGAGCCTGACGAGCCGACCCCGCCGGACGAGCCGAACCCACCGGACGAGCCGTCACCGGACCCGGATCCTGACGAGCCGGGACCCGGGCCGGACGAGCCGGCGCCTGAGCCCGGACCCGAGGAGCCCGTCGAGGTGCTCCCGCTGGAACCGATCGAGCCGACGGAACCGGACGACTCCGACGAGGCACCGGACGTCACCGAGGCCGTCGCGGACGTGGAGGAACCCGGCTCTGAACCAGAGACGGCCGTGCTCGGCCTCGCACGCACCGGCGCGCCCACGACCCTGCTGCTCGCCGTCAGCCTGCTCGCCATCGCCGTCGGTCTCACCGGGATCAGATCCAGCCGGCCGAAGGCAGGCTGATGCCACGCGGCACCACCGCTCGGGGGCTGGCGCACCGACCAGCCGGCGCCTGGGTGGTGGCGAGCCGCCCGGACGCCCTCGCGCAGCTCCTCGAGGCGGTCGACCGTGCCGGGATGCTCGCCCACGTGGTCGCTACGTCCTGCCTGGGGAACGCCAGCGACACCGACCCGCCGCCGGAGGTGGTCCTGATCCAGGCCGATGCCGTCGCAGCATCACCGGCGACCACCCTCGAGTGCTTCCGCCGGGCGGCACCGAACGCGCCGATCCTGGTGATCACCGACGAACGGCCGATCCGGTGGCTCACCTGCGGCGCCACCGTGGCGCTTCCCGCGCGGACCTCGGCGCCCATCATCGCGCTGCAGCTGAACAGCCTGCGATCGCTCCGCCCCGAGCAACCCTGGAGTCCCCGGGTCGAGTACGGGCCCTTCGAGCACGATCCAGCCCGAGCATCGCTTCGGGTCGCCGGTGTCCAGGTGCGCTGCAGCGCACCGCTCAGCGCGCTGCTCCTGCGGCTGCTCCAGGCCGAGGGCGGCGTCGTGCACGCTCAGGAGCTGCAACAGGTGCTCCAGCGAGCCCGGTGCGGCGAGGCCACCGACCTCCGCGCCCATGTGCGACGACTACGCGCGTGCCTCGACCTCGCGGTACCCGGCCTCGGTGCAAGCGTCGAGACCGTGCGCGGGATGGGGTACCGCCTCGATGTCGACCGCGCGGCCAGCGCGTGCCGTCATCGTGGTACCGCACGGCTGGATGACAGCGGCGGGCATCCCACGGAAGGTGGGGGGGATCACTGAACGTGGCCTGATGGGGCTGCGCTCCTCGCGTCTCGGTTCGCGATCGCGTTGCAGGGGAGGAAGCGCGCATGAGCGCCATGATGGCCGGCGGGCCGGTGTCCGGCTCCGCCCTGCTGGTGACCCACGACATCATCCGTGCGGGCAGGATGGCGCACGCGCTGTCGTCTGCGGGCCTCGTGGTGACGCTCGCGTTCGACGCACAGCACGCGCTGGCGTGCCTACGGGACGTCCCGACGCAGGTGGTCCTCGCCGATCTCGGCGCCCTCGGACCACACCCACGTTCCGAACTGCGCGCGATGCACCGCCTGACCCCTGCGCCGCTGCTCGCGCTCGTCGACCACCGCCACGTCGCGCTCGAGGCGGTCTTCACCGCCGGTGCCGCTGCGGCGGTGCCGATCGACGTCGATGCGCAGGAGCTCGTCGCGCAGGTCCAGGCACTCCTCGGCCTGAGGGAGGGGTCGCCCGCAGGGCTCGTCGCCGGGGTCGCTGCCTGGGGGCCGATCGTCCTGGACCACGGACACCGGCGCGTGCTGGTGCACGACCAGGAGGTCCGGGTCACCCCGATCCAGTCCCGTCTGCTGTCCATCCTCATCGCTGCCGGTGGCAACGTCGTCACGCACACCACGCTGTACCGGCTGCTGTGGCGGTGCGGGATCGACGACGATGGGCAGCGGCTGGCCGCGCACATCCACCGTCTCCGGGAGCGGCTCGGTGGGAGCGGGTGCGCGGGGGCGCTGATCCGCAACGTCCGCAGCGTCGGCTACCGCATCCTGGAGCCCGCTGAGGTCCCCGACCTGTGCCCCCACCTCGCCGACGACGACGCCCAGCGTCCGGCGTCTCGGCGCACCGATGCCGAGCCGGCGCAGCTGATCGTGCTACCGGAGCTCGCGGACCTGCCGGCCGCACAGTGAGGCCCGCGGCGAGCCCGCCGCACGATCGGCGGGTCCGAGGGCGTGTCGTCGCGCCAGGCCGTCGCACGGTCGGCAGGACTGTCAGGGAACCGTCAGGGACCCGTCCGGTTCCTGTCGACAGGCGTCCGGCCGGCCCTTCGTAGCGTCGAAGACGGCGGCCGGATGTCCGGAGCACGAGCTCCTGGACCGGCGCTCAGCTCGATCGAGAGCTGCCTGCCGAACGATGACCAGGAGGACCGAAGGATGCGAGAGATGACCCGGAGTACGTGGCGGGGGACCGTCGTCACGGCGGCTGCGCTGGCCCTGGCCGCCGCGTCGATCGTGCCCGCACTGGCGGACGGCACCAACAACTGCGCGGTCGGCGCTGATTGCGACGTCGAGGCCAACGAGGACAGCTCGACGAACAACTCCAACAACCCCAACAACTCGACGAACGACTCCAACAACCCAGACAACCGCAACACCGACTCCTTCAACGACAGCCGCGACATGTCCGACTTCGAGTTGCGGACCATCCTGCGTTCGCCCACACGCATGGGCTCCTGGCAGGACGGGCGCCAGCTCTCGTTGGTCGCCAACTTCGGCCTCGCGAGGGCCAACACCGGCAACAACCGGGCCTTCGGCGTCATCGACACCGGCCCCATGAACCAGGACATCGGTGACCAGGACATCGATCAGGACAGCGACAACGACACCGACCAGGACGCCGGGTCCGAGGTCTCCATCGACGCACGGGCTCGGGGTGCCACCTCGACCGGTGACGCCGGTGATGCCGATGCCGACAGCGGCGGACAGTCCAACGGCAACCTCGGGGTCAACGTCGGCCTCATGGAGAACGAGGGCGAGTCCGAGTCCGAGGCCGAGAGCGAGGCCGAGTCCGAGTCCGAGAGCGAGGCCGAGAACGAGAACGACGCCAACGGCGGTGACGGCGGGAACGGCAACACCCTCCTCGGCTTGAGCGGGGGCGGTGGCGACGGCGGCGACGCCGACGTCGACAGCGACGCCGACAGCGACGCCGACAGCGACGCCGACAGCGGCGCGATCTCTGGCGCAGGCACGAACGCCGAAGGCTCCCAGGAGCAGGGCAACGACCAGAACGCCCAGCAGACCAACCAGGACTCCGCGGATGCGACCGCTGGTGACAACAGCTCGGCGGCCGCGGGGCACGTCGTGAACGCCGGGGGCACAAGCACGGCTGGCACGAACAACAACGCCACCGAGCAGAACCAGTCCGCGTTCAACGAGGGCTCCGTGCAGATGCGCGGCGGCAACGCGGGCACCAGCTCGGTGTCCACCGGCGATGCGACCGCGACCGGCAACGACGCCGAGACGACCGTGAGCCAGACGCAGGAGCTGCGTCAGGAGGTCGAGCAGCGCACGTCCAGCCGCTTCGATCAGATCAACCGCCGGAACTGATCACCGTAGCGCGCGGATGACCACCCGATGGGGGTCGGTGCTCAGGCACCGGCCCCCGCCGGGCCCGTGGACGATGCCGGACGGACGCAGGGAGGCACGGCGATGGGATCCGAGATCGACGGTGAGGTTGGGGGCACCCCTCAGGCCGGCAGGGGAGGTCGGGAGGAGCCCTGCCAGGCGGACGGCGTCGACCTTCGCCACCGGTTCGTCGCCGCGGTTGCAGCCGCACTGGTGGTCCTGGCGGGACTACCGGTCCACGCCGAGGAGGGCGGGTCCAACACGGCGCCGCCGGTGGTCAC
>JBKHEJ010000122.1:0-8393 GCA_046540855.1 Nitriliruptoraceae bacterium | reverse complement strand
GCCCCGCCCCGCGCCCCGGTCCCGCGGTCGAGCAGCAGCGGGACCAGCGCGCGCCACAGGGCCAGCACGGCCACCAGGTGCACCGCCCACCAGCCGAGCGGGCCGGGCCCGCCGAGGTCCGACGCGTCCGCCACCTCGGCGTCGGAGGCGGGGAGGGTCTCGGCGAGGAAGGCTGCCGCGAGCCGGTGCATCTGCGCCGAGAACAGGATGCTGACGTGCTCGACCCCGGCGATGACGGCCAGCTCACGGCGGGGCCCGTCCGCGTCGGCGGGTCGGGGCCCGCCGGCGCGTTCGAGCAGGGCCTCGGCGTTGGCGACGAAACGTGGCTCGAGCTCCCCGGCCAGCAGCAGCAGGTCGCCGGGTTCGTCCGGGGTGACCGGTGCATCGGTGGGCGAGACGGCCACGACCGGACCGATCCGATCCGGTGCCACGAGCGCGGCTCGCAAAACCGCACCGGAGCCCATGGAGTGCCCGAGCAGCCCGACCGGCTGGTCGGCCACCGCGCCGGTCCCCTCCAGCACCGCCACCGCCGCCAGGACGTCGCGCGCGAGCTGCGCACCGTCGTCGTCGGCGGGCAGCGGTGTCCGGTTCGACCCGTGGCCCGACAGGTCCGGCACGGCGACCACCGCGCCCGACCGCGCCAGGGCGAGGCCGGTGGCACGCATCAGCTGCCGGCTCCCGGCGAAGCCGTGCGCGACCACCACCCCGGGCGCATCGACGGCGTCGTCGGGGACGAGCAGGTCCACCGGGACGCCGTCCTGTTCGGTGGTCGTGACGCTCAGGCCGTCGTCGAGGGCCAGGATCCGCCACCACGCGACGACGATGGCCGCCACGCACACCAGGGCGAGGGCACGGCGAGCGGTCCCGAGCCGGGTCGGGCGATCCAGGTCGAGCGGCTCGAGTGCGCCCATCACCCCTCGCGGCTCCGCGGCGGACGGCCCGAGGCTAGGCGACCGACGCGGCGGGCTCGCGAGCCGGGCGGTCACCGACCCTACGGCGCTCCCGCCCGCTGGCTGACCTGCCGGCCCGGCGCGGTGGCGAGCACGTAGCAGGCGATCGCGCCCGCGGCCGCGACGTTGAGCGAGTCCACGTCGGTCGCGATCGCGATCCGGACCCGGTGGGTCGCGGCCTCAAGCGCCGCCTGGCTGAGACCGGGCCCCTCCGCCCCGAGCAGGAGCGCCACCGGCCCCGGCCCGACCGGCAGCGCCGCAAGCTCCAGCGCCCCGGGCTGAGGGGTGAGGGCGACGGTCGTGACGCCCCGGGCGGTGAGGGAGGCGAGCAGGTCCGGCGTCGGGCCGGTCCTCGCCATCGGCACGTGCAGCACGTGCCCCATGGACACGCGCACCGAGCGCCGGTAGAGCGGGTCGGCGCACCCTGGGGCCAGCAGCACCCCGTCGATGCCGAAGGCTCGCGCGGTGCGGAACAGGGCCCCGAGGTTCTCGTGGTCGTTCAGCCCCTCGAGGACGAGCAGCCGCTGCGAACCGGCCAGGACCTGCTCGAGGGTCAGCGGCGGCAGGCGCCCGCCGCAGGCCAGCACCCCCTGGTGCAGACGGAACCGGACGAGACGCTCCAGCAGGCGCTGGGAGACGACGTACACCGGGGCGTCGACCGCGGCGACCACGTCCCCGATCGCCTCGAGGCGATCCTCGGCGACCAGCACCGAGCGCACCGGGTACGGCGAGGACACCAGCGCCCGCACCGGCTCGGGCCCCTCCGCGATCAGGACCCCCTGCTGGTGCTCGTAGCGCTTGCGCAGCGCGGCATCGGTCAGGGCGGCGTAGTCGGCGAGCCGGGGGTCGTCCGGGTCGCTGACCGGGTGCAACGCGGCGGGACGGTCCACCTCACCCGCCGAGGCGGCGCCGGCGCTCCTCAGCCTCCGCGCGCGCCAGGGCCGCGGCCTCCTCAGGGGTCGGGGCCGTGCCACCGAGGTGGGCGGGCAGCCACCAGCTCTCCTGCGGTCCCGAGGGGTGCTGTGGGTAGCGCCGCTGGGCGGTGTCGACGAGCGCCCCGATCGCCGCCATGAGCCGCTGGTGCACCGCGACCGGGTCCTCGTCGGGCTCGTAGGCGACCGGTGGCCCGAGGTCGATGCTGACCGCGGTGCGGCGTGCCGGCGTGAAGCTGCGGCCCTTGGTGAAGATCCGCTGGCTGCCCCAGATCGCCCCGGGGATCAGCGGCACGCGGTTCTCCACCGCCATGCGGGCGGCACCGGGACGACCGGCGAGCGGGACGAAGGAGCGCGAGATGGTGCCCTCCGGGAACATGCCGACCACGTCACCGGCGCGCAGCGCCTCGGCCACCTGAGCGAGGGTCGCCTCGGTGTCCCCGCCGCGCTCGACGCGGATGTGCCGCATCCCACGCATGAGCGGTCCGGTGACCGCGTGGTCGAACACCTCGGCCTTGGCGACGAAGCGGACCCGGCGGCCCTGCTGGCGCGCGGCGTAGCCCGCGAAGACGAAGTCGAGGTAGCCGATGTGGTTGGTGGCCAGGACCGCGGGGCCACGGCGGGGAAGGTGCTCGGCGCCGGTCACCCGGACGTTCCACCCGAAGGTCGAGAACATCGTGAGGCTCGCGCCGATGGCCGTCGCGTACACCGGGTTGACCGCCACCGCACCCTCCTCGTCCCGGGCGCACCCTAGCGGCAGGCGGACGACCGCCCCGGCGGGCAGGGACCGATGACCCGGTGGCGCGGCGCTGCGGTGCTCTATCGTGTGCCCGGCTCGGTCGGGCCCTCCTCCGGCGGCGGTGGCGCCGGCGGCCAGGCCGCCAGCGCACCCGAGACGGACGAGGATGCCGCGATGCCCTGGACCGCTGACGACCTCCCGGAACTGAGCGGGCGCACGGTGCTCGTCACGGGCGCGACCTCGGGGCTCGGGGAGGCGTCGACGGTGGCCCTCGCGGTCCGCGGCGCGCACGTGGTCCTGGCGACGCGCTCGGCGGAGCGCACCGCGGCGCTGATGGACCGGATCCGGACCCGCCGACCACACGCCAGCCTCGAGCACCTGCCCCTCGACCTCGCCGATCTGGCGAGCGTCGCCGAGGCGGCTGCGATGCTCGGCGAGCGCCACGAGCGTCTGGACGTCGTGCTGGCCAACGCGGGCGTGATGGCGACCCCGTTGCGCCGGACCAGCGACGGGTTCGAGCTCCAGATCGGGGTCAACCACCTCGGGCACTTCGCCCTGGTCGGTCGGCTGCTGCCCCTGCTCGCGGCCGCACCGGACCCGCGCGTCGTGGCGGTCTCCTCCACCGCGCACCGTGCCGCCCAGCTGCAGGTCAGCGACCTGAACTGGCACGAGCGCCGCTACCAGCGCTGGATCGCCTACGCCGACTCCAAGCTCGCGAACCTGCTCTACGTGCTCGAGCTGCAACGCCGTGCCGAGGCCGCCGGCACCCCCCTGACCGCCGTCGCGGCCCACCCCGGGTACGCCGCGACGAACCTCCAGACCGCTGGGCCGGCCATGCAGGGCGGGGTCCGCGGCGCGGCCGTCGGTGCTGGCAGCCGCCTCGCCAACCTGGTGTTCGCCCAGTCGGCGGCGCAGGGCGCGCTCCCCCAGCTGTACGCGGCGACCGCACCGGCGCTGCCCGGTGCGTCCTACTGGGGACCCGACGGGCCCGGCGAGGCTCGGGGCTACCCGGCGCCCGCCTCCCGCTCCAGCCGGGCACGCGACGCGGGCCTGGCGGCGGCGCTGTGGCAGGTCTCCGAGGAGCTGACCGGCGTGACCTACGACCTCGGGAGCTGAACCGTGACCCCCGGTGACCTCACCCTGCTGCGGCGTGCGATCGAGCTGGCTCAGGAGGCCAAGGAGGGCGGGCAGGCCCCCTTCGGCGCGGTGCTGCTCTCCGGGGGCGGCCAGGTCCTGGCCGAGGAGCACAACACGACACGGGCGGACCGTGACCCCACCGCGCACGCGGAGCTGAAGCTCGCACGCTGGGCCGCGCAGGCTCTCGATCCCGACGAGCGGCGCCGCAGCAGCGTGTACGCCTCCGGTGAGCCCTGCCCGATGTGCGCCGTCGCCCACGCGGAGGCCGGGCTCGGGCGGCTGGTGTTCGCCTTCTCGCACCGCCAGCTGGCCCAGGCGACCGGGGTGCCCGGCTGGAAGCTCGGGGTCCGGGAGCTGTACGACCGTCGTGGGCTGGACCTGCCGGTGGAGGGCCCAGCGACGGAGCTGACCGCCGAGGCCACCTCGCTGCACGTCGACGAGTGAGCCCCCGCCGCCGGGGTGGCGAGCGGCGACGGCGGTGGTGTCAGGCCAGGACCGGCTCGGTCCAGCCGTGCGCGTCCTCCACCTCGCCGCGCTGGACGGCGAGCAGCGCCTCGCGTAGCCGGCGGGTGGTCGGCCCGACGGCGCCTCCATGGAGCTCGTAGCGCTGGCCCTGGTGGAGCAGCGCGCCGACGCCGGTGAGCACCGCGGCGGTCCCCGCCAGCGCCGCCTCCCCGCGCCAGGCCAGCACCTCCTCGAGCGACAGCGGCCGTTCCTCCACCTCGAGCCCGGCGGCCCGCGCCAGGACGAGGACCGAGTCGCGGGTCACGCCGTGGAGGAAGGAGCCGTCGAGGTTGCGGGTGACGATCCGATCCTCGTCCAGCAGCAGGAAGTTGGCCGCCCCGGTCTCCTGGACGTCCCCACCGGGCGCGAACAGGACCTGGTCGGCACCGTCGGTGCGGCGCGCCTCCAGCGTCGCGGGCAGCGCGAGCAGGTAGTTCGCCCCGGCCTTGGCCTCGCCGAAGCCCGGGGTGGTCCGCGGCAGGTCGGTCTCGACCTTGAGGGTGAGCGCGCGGTCGGCTCCCGCGAAGTAGTCCCCCACCGGCGAGGCCACGACCACGAGCAGCGCCCCCCGCGACGGGTGGGCTGCGGCCCCGATGTTCGGGTCGGTCCCGAACAGCAGCGGCCGCAGGTACAGCGCGCCGGGCGCCTCCGGCACCACCTCGAGGTTGGCTGCCGTGGCCTGCCGGATCGCCTCGGCGAGCAGGTCGGCGGGGGGCACGGGCAGGTGCAGCAGCCCAGCGGTCCGCCGCATCCGGGCCACGTGCCGCTCGAGGCGGAACAGCCGCACGATGCCGTCGGCCCCGCGGTGCGCCTTGAGCCCCTCGAAGCAGGTGCTGCCGTAGTGCAGGGCGTGCACGAAGGGGTGGAGCGTCAGCGGCGCGAGCGGCTGGGCCCGGGGCGTGCTGAAGGTGCCATCCTCGGCCTCAGCGACCACCATGACCGGCGCGGGGACGGTGCCGAAGGCGGGGCTGGGGCTCGAGCCGGTCACGGTCGCGGTCTCCTGGTAGCAGGGCGGGGGGCGAGGGTGCGCACGCACGGTAGCCGGCGCGACCGGAGGGGCCCTAGCGTGGACGGTGTCCGCGACAGGAGACGTCCATGCCGTCCGACCGCCCCTACGACCTCGTCCTGCTCGGCGCGACCGGGTTCACCGGTCGGCTCGTCGCCGCCCACCTCGCCGCCCACGCCGGGCAGCTGCGCTGGGCCGTCGCAGGACGCAACCGCGAGCGCCTGCAGGCGGTGGCTGAGGAGGTCGCCGGGGCCGGCACCGCCCCCGCGGTCGAGGTGGTGGACGTCAACGACCTCGTCGGACTGCTCGACCTCGCCGGTCGAACCACCGCGCTCGCGACCACGGTGGGGCCCTACGCCCGGCTCGGCGAGCCGGTGGTGCAGGCGTGCGTGCGGGCCGGCACCCAGTACGCCGACATCACCGGCGAGCCCGCCTTCGTGGACCTCGTGCGTGCCCGCTACGACGCCGACGCGGCCCGGCAGGGGGTCCGGGTGGTGAACTGCTGCGGGTTCGACTCCGTGCCGCACGACCTCGGGGTGGCCTTCACCGTCACCCAGCTGCCCGATGACGTCCCGCTCACCGTGCGCGGCTACGTGCGCGGGCAGGGTCGGCTCAGCGGGGGCACGCTGCACTCGGCGGTCGGCGCGATCGCGGACCGGACGCCACCGGTCGGCCGACCGGACCGCGAGCCACCGGTCCCGGTCCGGCGTCGGGCGGTCGCGCTGCCCGCCCGGGTGCACCGCGTCGCGGCCCTGGGAGGCTGGGGCGTCCCGCTGCCCACGATCGATCCGAGCATCGTGCTGCGCTCGGCGCGGGAGCTGGACGGCTACGGCAGCGCCTTCCGGTACGGGCACTACGCCCACGTGCACCGCCTGCCGGTCGCCGCCGCCGGCATCGCCGGCGTCGCCACCGCCGCGGCCATGGCCAGCTTCACCCCGACCCGCGCCCTGCTGGAGCGTCTGCTGCCCGACGCCGGCTCCGGTCCCGACGAGGCGACCCGCGCCCGTAGCAGCTTCGCCGTCGTCTTCCTCGGCCAGGGCGGCGACGCGACGGTCACCACCCGCGTCTCCGGGGGCGATCCCGGCTACGAGGAGACCGCGCGCATGCTCGGGGAGGCGGCGCTGCTGCTCGCCCGCGGCCAGGCACCGGGCCGGCCCGGGGTCGTCACCCCGGCGATCGCGCTCGGGCAGCCCTACCTCGATCGGCTCCGGGCGATCGGGCTCAGCTTCGAGGTGCTGGCGCAGTGACCGCGGCCGGCACGCCAGGTCGCTCTCCGGGCAGCGCGTGGACGCGGGAGCCACGGCGCAGCCCGGCCGCACGCAGCCGACGGACCAGCTCGGGTGCGCTGACCGGCTCGGCGCCGAGCGCGATCGCGCGGCGGCGCACCTCGGCCGGGACGTCGTAGTGGTCACCCTGGAACCAGCGCCGCTCGAGCCCCAGCGACGCCGCGAAGGCGTGCAGCTCGGCCTCGGACGCGTCGCTCACCAGGTGCGCGAAGCGACGGCCACGGGCCGGCCAGATCGCCGGATCGACCAGGACGGCCATCGGGTCCCCTCCTCCTGGACGTCCGCACGACGCCGCCAGCCGCCGGCGCCAGGCCGGCACGCTAGCGCCACAGCTCCCGGGCGGTGCCGGTAGGTTGCCATCGAGCAGCCGAGGGCCGGAGGTGGTCGTGCCGCAGGAGCGCAGCGACACCGCGCCGCGCGTCGCGCGCTCACCCGCCCGGATCCGCGCGGAGCTGGCCGATCTCGAGCGGTTCCTGGCCGAGACCCCCCCGCACCACGGCGCCGGGGTGCGGGCCTCGCTCGAGGCGCGCCGCACCGCGCTGCAGCAGGAGCTCGCCCGGACCACCCCCTGACGCAGGAGGCCGACGTGCCCTTCGAACCCCGAGGCAGGATCGCCGTCGTCACCGGCGCGTCCAGCGGTATCGGCGAGGCCACCGCCCGCCGGCTCGCCCGGCTCGGCATGACCGTGGTCGCCGTGGCCCGGCGCGCGGACCGGCTGCACGCGCTGGCGGCCGAGCACCCCACGATCCACCCCTACGTCGCCGACGTCACCGAGACGGCCCAGGTGGACGCGCTCGCCGCCTGGGTGCGGGAGACCCACGGTGCGTGCCACGTCCTGGTCAACAACGCCGGGGTGGGCGGGGGCGCCTTCACGGGGCGGGACGCCCTCGATGACGCGGTGCACACGATCGACGTGAACCTGCTCGGACCGATCCGGTGCATGGCCGCCTTCGCGGACCTGCTGGAGGCCTCCGCGCCGGCCCGGGTGGTCAACGTCGCCTCGGTGGCCGGCAAGCTCGGTGTCGGCCCGGCGGCCTACGCCGCGAGCAAGTTCGGGCTCGTGGGCTTCAGCGAGGCGACCGGCTTCGCGTGGGCCTCCCGGGGCGTCACGGTGTGCGAGCTGAACCCCGGCTTCATCGAGACCGAGGGGTTCACCCAGGAGCAGATCAAGCGCACCCCACTCGCTCGCCTGGTCGGCCAACCCGAGGACGTCGCCCGCGCGGTCCACGAGGTGCTGCTCAGCGGTGCGGCGGAGCGGACGGTGCCGCGCTGGTACCGGGCGCTGGTGGTGACCCGGCACGTCGCCACGCCGGTCTACCGCGCCATCGCGAGCCGGATGGAGCGGGCGACCGGCTCGCGGGAGTGAGACCGACGCCTCAGCCGGGTGGGGGCAGCCCGGCAACACGCAGAGCCGCGGCCACGTGGCGTGGGGAGGCGCCGCCACCGGTCGGGGGGAAGTCGCACGCGGCGAGACCCTCGGCGAGCGCCCGCGCGACCCGGCGTGGGTCGGGGACCGGGCCGGGGTAGGTGACCAGCGGGAGCCGCTCGTGCGGATCCGCCCCGTCCTGGAGCCAGAACCGGGTGCCGGTCGCGTCCCAGGCAACGACCGGGTCGGCGCCGCGGTCGAACCAGATGTCCGCGGTCTCGCGCAGGTCCGGGGCGGGGAGCTGACGGGGCGCCCCGTCAGTCGTCATCGACGACCCGATCGAGGTCGATGAGCCCACCGGCTGCGGCCAACGCGCCGCCGATCCCCACCGCCCGCTCGTAGACGACCCGGAAGTAGTGCTCGGCGACCACCTCGTGGCCCGGCAGCGGCGGGGGGCCGAGCGAGCGTGGGAC
>JBKHEJ010000121.1:0-8434 GCA_046540855.1 Nitriliruptoraceae bacterium | reverse complement strand
GCGTGGACGGTGCGGGTGGGGCGACGGTCACGGGCGGGGCGGCGCCCGGCTCGTCCTGCCCGCGCCGAGGCGGGTGGGGTGGCGCGATCGGAGCCGCCGAGGTGGCGCGTCCCGAGCGTCGCCGGCCAGCGCGTGCGTCCTTCACTTCGTCCCCTCGAGCCGCGGGTCCCGACCGGCCCGGCGTGCGCCCAGCGCCAGCCGTACCGGAACGGGACCGTACCGGCGGAGGGAGGGGCGCTCGCTGCAACCTCGACGTCGGTGCTGGAGGCGCCACGGTGAGGCACGCGGCAGCCGCGTCGGCGCTTCGCGGCTCAGGACCAGCGCGCCATCCGGACGCGACCGCGGGCGCGGGCGTAGGTGCGCAGGTCGACGCGCCGGTCCGTCTCGTCGACGATCGGACCGGTGAGGACCTCGATGACGTCCTCGAGGGTCACGACCCCGATGACCCCGCCGTACTCGTCGATCACCAGGGCGAGGTGCTCACGCAGGGTGCGGAAGAAGTCGAGCAGGTGGTCGGCCCGCTTCAGCCACGGCACCGCTGCGATCTCGCGCGCGTAGGACCCGACCGTCGCCTCCGGCGCCTCGAGCAGCGCCGCCAGCAGCTCGTGCTTGAGCGCGACGCCGCACGCGTGGTCCAGATCGCCCTCAGCGAGCACGATCCGGGTGTGTTCCGAGGCCAGGATCCGGTCCCGGACCTCGCTCACGGTCGCGGTCGCGTCGAGCCAGGTCACGGCCGTGCGAGGGGTCATGAGGTCCTTGGCGCTCCGGTCGTTGAGGTTGAACACGCGCTGGATCATCTCGGCCTCGTCGTCCTCGAGCACCCCCTCGGCGTGCCCGAGGCGGGCCAGGATCCGGATCTCCGCCTCGCTGACCGTCGGCGGACGCGCTCCCCGTGTGAGCGGCCGGATGAGGATCTCGAGCATGACGACCAGCGGGGTCATCAGGGTCGTCAGTGCGCGCACCGGGACCGCGATCGCCAACGACGCCCGCACCGCGTACCGCTCGCCGAGCGTCTTCGGGATGATCTCACCGAACAGGATCACCAGGAAGGTGAGCACCCCGGAGACCACGCCGACCCAGGCTTCCCCGAACTCCGCCGCGGCGATCGTCCCCACCGCGACCGACCCGACGATGTTGAAGATGTTGTTCAGCACGACGATCGCGGAGATCGGGCGGGCGATGTTGCGCTTGATCGCGAGCAGTGCGCGCGCGGACCGTCCGCCCTCGTTGGCGAGCTGGCGGACCCGTCCGATGGGGACCGACAGCAGCGCCGTCTCGGACCCGGAGCAGAACGCGGAGCCGATCAGCACGATGAGGATGGTGATGATCAGGGCGCTCATGGCGGCCAGCATGCCACAGCATCAGCGGGGTGCGTGCCGGGGTGAGGGAACGGCACCCCCCGGACCGCCCGTGCTCGCGTAGTGTGGGAAGCGGCGGGGCGAGGAGAGATCCTGCGACCATCGGGACCTGCCCCGCGATCACGACCGTCGGAGGAACCATGCGACGCTCGACCGTGCTGGTGCTCGCGGCCCTGGCCCTCGTGCTCGCCGCCTGTCAGATCCGGACCGACTACGCCATCAGCATCGAGGGGGACACCTCCGCGCAGGTGGCGTTCGAGCTCACCTACGACGCCGAGGCCGCGGAGCTGTTCGGGCCGGCCGAGTCCTTCCTCGCCGAGGAGTTCGAGGGGGACGGCGCGATCGGGAGCGATATCGAGGGGGTCACCCTCATCGAGGAGGTCGCCGACAGCTCCGACCCGGAGAACCAGCGGGTGGCCGCCCTGTTCGGTGTGGAGGATGCCGCGGCGCTGGACCGGCTCGTCGCGGACATGTTCGCCGGCTCCTCCTTCACCAACACCTCGGGGGAGACCTGGGAGCTGGTCCTGCGCAGCGACCAGGACGTGGCCGAGGAGTACGGCGAGGGGATCCCGCTCGATGAGGCGATCGGCGAGTTCCTCAGCGGCGAGGTCCGCATCGCTCACGCCGGATCGCAGGTCTCGCTCTCCGGTGGGACGGCGGACGGCGACAACCAGGTGGTCTGGGACCCCTACACCGGCGACGACCTGGAGCTGGTGATGGACCTCGCCGGTGGTGGCGCCGCCCCGGATGCAGATGGCGGTGCCGCCGGGGGCGAGGATGCCGCCGGCGATGGGTCCGGGGCCGAGGCGACCGGTGAGGGCACACAGGAGCCCGGGTCCCAGGGCGAGAGCGCCGAGCCCGGCGAGGGGGAGGCGGCGGAGGAGGGCACGACCGACGAGGATGCCCAAGCCGGTGGCGAGGGCGAGGCCGCCGGGGACGCCGCGGACGAGGAGGGTGCCGACCAGGAGGCGGCACCCACCCTCCAGACCGAGGACGATGGGCTGTCGACCGTCCTGCTGGCCGCGATCGCCGGCGGGGCGCTGCTCGCGCTGCTGCTCCTGCTCGCTCTCCTCCTGCGTCGACAGCGCCGTCGGAGCCGGACCGAGGCCCCGGCGGCTGTCCCGGCCGACACCGCGGGGGTCGCGGTGGGTACGGCAGCGCCACCCCCACCGCCACCGGCGAGCCCGCCACCGCCGCCGGGCAGCCCGCCACCGCCGCCGGCGCGCTGACACCTCACAGGCTGGCCGGGTCGGTCAGGCCTCCTCGCCGACGTCCACCGAGCGCCGGGCGAGCTCCTCGGGGCTCGCCGGGAGCAGCCGCTGGCCCCGTCGCAGCAGCACGAAGCCCAGCGCGTAGGCAGCCGCGGCGCCGTAGAACATCGCGCCGTCCCCGAACAGGTCCATGACGCCGCCGATGATCGGTGAGCCGAGCATCTGGCCGACCATCGTGAACAGGTAGTACATCCCGATGTAGAACCCGATGCGCTTGCGGCCTCCGAGGTCGGCGATCACGGGCATGGCCTGCACGTTGACCAGCGCCCAGGCCAGACCGCCGACGATGAACACCCCCATCAGCACCGTCACGTCGCGGATCGGCGCGGCGATGACGAAGATCACCGGGATCGAGCCGAGCCCGAGCAGCATCGTCGGGATCTTGCCGATGCGGGTGCCGATCATGCCGGCACCGAGGGCAGCCACCAGGAAGGAACCCGCGTAGGCGGTCAGGATGAACGCGGCACGGCCAGGGGTCAGACCGAGCACGTTCACGCCGTAGATCGGGAACATCGCATCCAGCCCAGCGAACCCGATGTAGTAGGCGAACATGGCCGCCAGCAGGTAGAACTGGCCGCGGTTCGGCCGGTGCAGCAGGACCTTGAAGCCCTGCACGGCGTCGCTGAGCGGTGCCGGTCGACGCTCGTCGAGGTTGTCGACGTAGGGCGGGTGCCGGTCAGCCTTGACGTAGACGATCACCCCGGTCACGAGCAGGACCACCGCGCCGATCCCGAAGGTCAGGAAGGGGTCGACGTCGTACAGCAGGCTGAGCCCGGCGAAGGTCGCCAGGGTGCCGATGCCGCCCATCAGGTTGATGATGCCGTTGCCGGTGGAGCGCTTCTCCGGTGGCGTGTGGTCCGGCATCAGGCTGATGACCGGACCACGGTAGGCGTGCATCGCGATGGTGAAGGTGATCTCGACGATGATCAGCGTCCACAGCGCAGCCGCAGCCCAGGGGATCGCGGCGAAGGTGAGCGCAGCGACCGGCACCGCCACCACGATGAACGGCAGCCGTCGCCCCAGCCGGTGGTTCATGTGGTCCGACCATGCCCCGACGATCGGGATCAGCAGCAGGCCGACGAGGTTGTCGGTGCTCATGAGCAGCCCGATCAGTGCCCGGCTGTCGATGAACTCGGCGTACATGATCGGGACGAAGGCGTTGTAGGCGCTGAACGCCAGCATCACGCCGAGGAAGCCGCTCCCGATCCACCAGATCTGTCCGTAGGAGAACCGCTCGCCCTCGGCCACGGAGGCTGTGGTCGTGTCCGCCATGCTCGCTCCTGGTGCGTCCCGCGTGACGACGGGGGAGCGAGAGGTGCTCGCTCCGTTGCTGGGGAACCTAACGGAGCGTCCGGTTGCGGCGTGGCAACGGGGTGGTTGCGGCCTGCGGCCAACGGGGTCGCGTCGTCTCAGGGACGTGTGAACGCCCACGCTGCGCCACGGGTCGACCGGTCGCCTCACGCACCGATCCCGGCCTGACCGCCGCCGCGCTCCTACGCTGCCTGCCGCTCGCCCCTTCGGCGGGCCACCAGGGCGCGACGAGGACGCGGCGAGGGTGCGACGAGGACGGGACGAGGACACCTGTGGAGATGGAAGGTGGACCGAGCGGCGATCCTGCGGCGGTGACCCCGCGGCCGGCGTCCGGTACGGATCCGTCCCTGGGGCACGTGCTGGGCCGCCTGCAGGTGGTGGAGCAGCGCATCCGCACCGAGCTCTCGCGGCGCCGGGCGGCCGGCATGGTGGACACCGATGACCGGTTCCGCGGCCTCTACGTCTCCGAGGCGCAGGTCGAGCAGCTCCTGGCTGCGGGTGTCCCCGCGCCGGTCGAGGAGGACCCGGTCACCGCGGCCCTCCTCGCCGAGGTCGAGGCCCGGGCCGACGCTGCCGAGGCGGCCGGGGACGAGCTGCGACTGCGCACGCTCGCGCGCGTGTTCCACCTCGACGCCACCGACGTCGAGCTGCTCCTGCTCGCCGCTGCCCCGGACATCGACCCACGCATCGAGCGGCTCTACGGCTTCCTGAACGACGACGTCTCCCAGCGGCGAGCCACGGTGGGCCTGGCGCTGCTGCTGGCCGGTCTGCCGATCTCCTCCGGGCCGGCGCGAGCTCGGCTCAGCCCGCTGGGGGTGCTACGTCGCGCGGGGCTGCTCGAGGTGGTCGAGGCGGACCGGCCGGCGCTCACCCGCTCGCTGCGTGTCCCGGACCGGGTGCTCGGGCACCTGCTGGGCGCGGATGCGATCGATCACGTGCTCGTGCCGGTCCAGCGGCGGGTGACGCCGGTGGACGGACCCGCCGCGGGCTACCTCGCGGGCGCGCTCCAGGCCGGCAGCCGGTGCGCGTACCTGCGGGCCGGGCAGGGGGCGGCGGCCGCCTCGGAGGCGGTCGAGGCGTTGCACCGGCTCGGGAGGTCGCCCCTCGTGCTGGACCTCTCGCGCCTGTCGGGGGAGGTCGACCTGGCCCTGCTCGCCGCCGCCGCGATCCGGGAGACCAGGTTGCGCGACGGCGGGCTGGTCGTGGGCCCGGTCGAGGTCCTCGCCGAGCGTGACGGCGCGTCGATCAGCAGCTTCGTGGACACCGACGCGGTCGTCATCCTCCACGGCCACCTGCCGTGGGACCCCCGTTGGGCCGAGGCCGTGCCGGTCGCGGTGGGTGCCGACCGGGTGGATGCCGCCCAGCTGACGGGGCTGTGGCGCCGCGCGCTCGGTGCTGCGCTGGCCGAGGAGGTCGACCCGGCCGGGGCGACCGCACACCTGCGTCTGACCCCGACGCAGGTCGAGCGGGCGGCGTCCGTGGCGCTGCAGCACGCCGCCGCTGAGGACCGTCCGGTCCTCGCCGCGGATCTACAGCTCGGTGCGCGGAGCCAGAACGCCGCCGGGCTCGACCGGCTCGCGCGCCGCATCGAGCCCGCGGTCGGGTGGGACGCGCTCGTGCTGCCGGACGAGGTCGAAGCGCAGCTGAGGGAGCTGGCGTCGAGGTGGCGCCATCGCGACACCGTGCTCGAGGCCTGGGGGATGCAGCAGGGCGGGGGGCGCGGCCGCGGGGTGAGCGCGCTGTTCGCCGGGTCGTCGGGGACGGGCAAGACGCTCGCGGCCGAGGTCCTCGCCGGGGAGCTCGGCCTCGACCTCTACCTCATCGACCTGTCCACGGTCGTGGACAAGTACATCGGCGAGACCTCGAAGAACCTCGACCGGATCTTCGAGGAGGCCGACCGCGTCAACGGGGTCCTGCTCTTCGACGAGGCGGACGCGCTGTTCGGGAAGCGCTCGGGGGTGAGCGACGCCAAGGACCGCCACGCCAACGTCGAGGTGGCGTTCCTGCTCCAGCGCATGGAGGCCTTCGACGGGGTCGCGATCCTGACCACCAACCTGGCAGCCAACCTCGACGAGGCGTTCATGCGCCGCCTGGATGCCATCGTGGACTTCCCCTCGCCCGACGAGGACCAGCGGCGACTGCTCTGGCAGGCGAAGCTCCGCGCCACCCTGCCACTCGCCGACGACGTCGACATCGACCAGCTGGCCGCCGCCTTCAAGCTGTCCGGGAGCGAGATCCGCAACGTGGTCATCAGCGCGGCCTACCGCTCAGCGGCGACGGGCGAGCCGATCACGCTGACGGCGCTCGTCCAGGCGACGATCCGTGAGCACCGCAAGATCGGCCGTCACCTCTCCAGCGCCGATCTCGGACCGTTCGCGCACCTGCTCGGCGGTCGCGCGTGAGGCCGTCGGGGCTGCTGGTCGGGGCTGGCGTGGCGCTGGTCGGTTCGGTGCTGCTCGGCGCGGATCCGGTGGCGGCGGTGGTGCTCGGGGCGGTGCTCGTCGTCGCCGGAGTGCTCCTCGCACGCCGGGTGCCGGTCGGTGCGGACGAGGAACCGGTACGCGAGCCGGCGCCCGAGCGCGAACCGGGTGCGGCGCCCGAGCGCGAACCGGGTGCGTCGCCCGAGCGCGAACCGGGTGCGGCGCCCGCCCCGGAGCAGACATCCCCGCCCGACGAAGAGCCCCCGCCCGACGAGGAGCCCCCGCCCGACGAGGAGCCCCCGCCGCTGGAGGGGGGCACCTCGGAGGTGGGGGACGGGCCGGAGGCGGTGGTGGCCGACCCTGCGGCGCTCGCGTCCTTGGGCATCGACGCGAGCATCGAGGTGGTCGTCCCGGAGGTGGATCTCGCGGCGTTCGACGCCCCGGTCGTGGTCGGGGTGCCGCCACCGTGGGACGTGGAGCCGGCGGTGTCAACCAGCGACGTGGCGGACGCTGCCGCGCCCGAGGCTGCGCCAGAACCCGAGCCGGAAGCGGAGCCGGAGGAACCGGAGCTGGCAGCGGAGCCCGAGCCGGAGCCGGAGGAACCGGAGCTGGCAGCGGAGCCGGACCCGGAGCCGGAGGAACCGGAGCTGGCAGCGGAACCCGAGCCGGAGCCGGGAGCGGAACCCGAGCCGGAGCCGGTGCCCGAGCCGGAGCTGGAGCCGGAGCCCAAGTCGGTACCCGAGACGGAACCTGAGCTTGAGCCCGGAACCGAGCCGGAGCCGGAGCCTGAACGGGGGCCGGAGCCGGAAGCGCAGCTCGAGCCGGAGCCCCAGCCGGACCTGGAGCAGGAACCCGAGCCGGAGCCGGAACCCGAGCCCGAGCCCGAGCCGGAGCCGGAACCCGAGCCTGCCCCATCACCGCTGCTGCTCGAGCCGGTGCCGCTCGCCCAGGCCGACCCCCACCTGATCGGTCTGCGCCGGGCGCGCGCGGACGCCACCTCGACGCTCGAGGAGCCCTTCGGCCTCGTTCCCTACCTCCCGCGCGAGGTCGACGCCGCGCTCGATACGGCACTGCAGCCCTCCGCCCTCCGTGCGACGGCGGGCCTGGTCGTCGCGAGCGGGCCGGCACGCTCCGGTGTCACCCGGACGCTGTGGGAGGCGCTCAGACGGCACGCCCCGCACCGGCCGGTCCTCGCCGTGCGCGCGCCGGTGGTGGGAGCCCACGACCCCGCCCTCGCCGCCCCGCTCGAAGCGCTCGTGGACGACCTCGAGGGGTCACGCTCCCCGGCCCTCGGCGCGCCGCTGGTGTGGATCGACGACGCGCAGGCCCATCTCGGGCGCGGCCTGGACCTGCGCACCCTCGACCGGCTCGTGACCGCGCTGCCGGGCTGCATCGTGGCGTTGACGCTGCGTGCGGAGCGCATGGACCTGCCCGAGCTCGTCCCCGACGCGACGGAGCGGTGGCTCGCGCAGCTCGCGAGCGACCACCTCGTCCCTGCGGAGCTGAGCGACGCGGAGCTCGGCGCCGCGCTGGTGCGGTTCCCGGCCGCGACCCTGGACCGCGGGCTGCGCGAGCTCGCGGCGTGGCTGAGCGGGCCGGGGCCGGACCCGTCGAGAGCGGCGGACGACGCGGCCGCTGACACCGGCGGTGCGGACACCGCGACGGTCCACGGGCAGGACGCGGCCGCCGGGGCGGGAGCAGCCGCCGGCCGCGGGGCCAGGGCGAGGCTGCTCGGCGTCGCCGGGCTGCTCGCCCAGGTCGGTCTGCCGGCCATCGTCCCGGTCACCCTGCTCCGGGACGCCGCGGCGCTGGCGGACCAAGAGCTGCCCGACGGCCTCGGTCTGGAGCCGTGGCTCTCCCCCTGGTCGCCGGAGCGAGGATCGCGACCGCCAGGTGCCACGAGCCTTTCGGCCGACCCCACCGAGGGGTCCGACGCGCCGGTGGAGGCGTCCGGCGACGGGTCCGACGCGCCGGTGCAGGCGTCCGGCGAGGGGTCGGGCTGGGTCGTCATCGCCTCCGCGACCGCGCGGGTCGCCCCGCCCCTGGACGCCGCGGAGCTCGCGCTCGCGGTCGG
>JBKHEJ010000120.1:0-8522 GCA_046540855.1 Nitriliruptoraceae bacterium | reverse complement strand
CGGACCGGGTCACCCCGTCCAGGGCCACGAGCCCCGCCGCCAACCGGTCGCTCAACCGCCCGAGGCGCGTCCGGAGCGCGGCGCGCTCGGCCACCGCTTCCGTCAGGGCCGCGCCGCAGGCCGCGTCCAGGCCCACCGCGAAGGTCCCGGACCGGACCCCGCGGTCCTGACCCCCTCCGTGCGCGAGCGGGACCACCGGCAGCCCGCGGCGCAGCACCGCGACCCCGACCCCCTGGGGCCCGCCGATCTTGTGGGCCGACAGCGCCAGCGCATCCACCGACCAGGCCGCGACGTCCACGTCCAGCGTCGCCACCGCCTGCACGGCGTCGGTGTGGAGCGGCACCCCCCGCTCCCGCAGCGCGGCCCCGAGCGCCGGCACGTCGTTCACCGACCCGAGCTCGTTGTTCGCCGCCATCACGCTGACGAGCACGGTCCGAGCCTGCACGGCGGCGAGCACCCGTTCCACCTCGACGCGGCCATCGCTGCCGGGCGGGACCACGCTCAGGCGCACGTCACCGCGCGCAGCGAGCCACCGGGCCGGATCGAGCACGGCCGGGTGCTCGACCGCGGTCGTGACCAGGTGCGGCACCCCTCGGAGGCGGTCCCGTGCGGCCCACACGACGCCCTTGATGGCGAGGTTGTCGGCCTCGGTGCCCCCGGAGGTGAACACGAGCTCGTGGGGCGAGCAGCCGAGCGCCGTCGCCGCCTGCTCGCGGGCCTGCTCGACGGCGGCACGCGCGGCCTGGCCGTCGAGGTGGCTCGCGGAGGCGTTGGCGGCCTCGAGCCACGCGGCGAGCGCCGCCCGCGCCGTCGGGCGCGGCGGCGTCGTGGCCGCGTGGTCGAGGTAGGTGGTCATCGCGCGCAGGACGGTAGCGTCGCCACCTCCCGACCGGAGCGACGCCAGTGACCGGATCCCACCTGCCCGACGAGGTCCCGTTCCCGCCGGTGCCACAGCACGTCGACCCCCTCGACACCGACGTCGGCGAGGCCGCCGGGCACCGGGTCCGGCTCCTGAGCCTCGAGCGGTTCGAGGGGTGGGCGGACCTCAGGTTCATCCGCTTCGACGCCGGTCGCGGCCAGCGTCTGCCGCGGCGCGTCCCACCTCCGGAGGCGTGGCGTGTCACCTGCGACCGTGCCGAGGTCCGGGTCCACGACGCGGTGGGTCGGGGCGACCGCTGGTTCTCCAACGGGGAGGTGCGGCTGGTCCCGGCCCCACCGGCCGGCAGCAGGCTCACCGTCGAGGTGGTGCTCGCCGACGGCGCGCCGACGCTGCGCACCGAGCTCACCCTGCCCTCCTGACGAGGCGCACCATGCCGTCGAAGGCGACCGACCGCTTCCTCGAGCGCGCCGCGGTGCTCGGGCTCGAGCTCACCCCGCGCCGGTTCCCCGACGGCACCCGCACGGCACCCGAGGCGGCGCGGGCGGTCGGCTGCGACGTCGCCCAGATCGTGAAGTCGCTCGTGTTCGTCCTCGACGGGCGGGCCGTGCTCGTGCTCACCTCGGGCGCGAACCGGGTCGATGAGGCGAAGCTCGCCGCGGTGAGCGGCGCCTCCTCGGTCCGCAAGGCCACCGCGGCGGAGGTCCGGGCCGCCACCGGCTACGCCATCGGCGGCACGCCACCCTTCGGGCACGACACCGAGCTCGAGGTGCTGTGCGACCGGCACCTGCTCGACCACGAGGTGGTCTGGGCGGCGGCCGGCACCCCGATGGACGTGGTCCCGCTCACCCCCGAGCAGCTCCTGGCCGCGAGCCGGGCGACCCCCGTCGAGATCCACGCCTGACGGCCGGGGACGCGGGCACGTGGGGAGCCGGGCTCCCCCCGCACCGCCGCGCCGACCCGCCCCGTCCGTTCGTGGGGTGCGGACACCTTGTGCGCCCAGATCGGGGGACCCACGCTGACAGGGCGCCCGGTGGAGCGATGACCGAGCCGGGCGGCGGCCACGGAAGGGCACGAGATGAGCAACCACGACAAGCTCGAAGGCAAGTCCAAGGAGGTCACCGGCAAGGTCAGCGGCGAGAAGGACCTCGAGGCCGAGGGGAAGGCCCAGCACGCCAAGGGCACGGTCGAGGAGAAGCTCGACGACCTCAAGGAGACCGCCCGCGGCGCCGCCAAGGCCGCGCGGGACGCGGTCGGTGGCGACGACGAGACGGACGAGCGCGGCAGCAGCTGACCCGCTGCGACCTCGTGCCGGCGTAGGTGGCGCCCCTCGCCGCCCCCGCCGGCGACGACCCCGACGCGCCGTACCTGCACGGATCGGGTAGGGCCCCGACCGCGACGGCCGGGGCCCTGCTCTCGCACCGGGGTCAGCGCCGGGCTTCGAGCTCCTCGATCAGCTTCGGGACGATCTTGTAGAGGTCGCCGACGACCCCGAAGTCCGCGATCTGGAAGATGGGCGCCTCGCCGTCCTTGTTGATCGCGACGACGTTCTGGGAGGTCTGCATCCCGGCGCGGTGCTGGATCGCGCCGGAGATCCCGGAGCCGAGGTAGAGCGTGGGGGAGATGGTCCGCCCCGTCTGGCCGATCTGGTAGCGGTGCGGGTACCAGCCCGCGTCGGTCGCCGCCCGTGAGGCACCCACACCCGCGCCGAGCAGGTCGGCGAGCTGCTCCATGAGCTCGAACCCGTCCTCGGAGCCGAGCCCGCGCCCGCCCGCGACGACCACCGCGGCCTCACCGATGTCGGGCCGGTCACCACCGGCGACCTTCTCGACCGAGACGACCCGGGCCTCGGTGGCCTCCTCGCTGAGCTCGACGTCGAGCGCGACGAGCTCCGGCGCCCCGGCATCGCCCTCGACGGCGGGGAAGGCGTTCGCGGACACCCCGAGGAAGCAGAGCTTGCCCTCGGCGAAGGTCGACCGGGTGATGATCTCACCCCCGAAGACCTCCTTGATCCCGACCCAGCGGCCATCCTCCCCGAGCTCGATCCCCGAGACGTCGGTGACGACGCCGGCGTCCATCCGGATCGCGAGCCGTGCGGCCACGTCCTTGACGTGGTTGGAGGAGGCGAACAGCAGCGTGTCGGCCTCGGTCATGTCGATGACGTACTCGAGCGCCTCGACCTGCGGCAGGGTGACGTAGGCGTGCGCGTCGGGGCTGTCCCAGTGGTACAGCTTCTCGGCGCCGTAGCTGCCCAGCGTCGCCGCGGCTGCAGCAGCGCCCTCGCCGAGCCAGACCGCCGCGACGGTGTCACCGGTCAGCGCTGCCAGCTCGCGGGCCTTGGTCAGCATCTGCAGGGACACCTTCCGGGGCCCGGCGTCGGAGTGGTCGATCAGGACCAGCATCTCGCTCATGTCTGTGCCTCCGTGGGTGTCTCAGACGAACTTCTTCTCGACCAGCCAGTCCGCCAGCTGCGCCGCGGCGGCCCCGGACCCGTCGTCCTCCACGACCGTGCCCGCCTCCTTGGGTGGGCGTGGCTCGAAGGCGTACATCGTCGCCGAGGCGGCGCCGGCACCCACCTCCTCCGGGGTGACGCCGAGGTCGGCGAGGGACTTGACCGTCAGGGGCTTGGACTTCGCGGCCATGATCCCCTTGAAGGACGGGTAGCGCGGGTCGTTGATGGCCTCGACGACGCTCACGACCGCCGGCAGGGGGCCGGTGACCACGTCCCAGCCCTCCTCGTGCTCACGGTGGACGGTGAGCTGGCCGTCCTCGACCTCGAGGAAGCGTGCGTAGGTCAGCGCGGGCACGGCCAGCAGCTCGGCGACCGCCGCGGGCACCAGGCAGGTGCGGGCGTCGGTGGACTGGTTGCCGAAGATCACCAGGTCCCACTCCTCAGCCTCGACCGCCGCGGCGATGACCCGGGCGATCCCGAGCGCATCGGAGCCCGCGATCGCGTCGTCGGTGATCTGGATCGCGCCGTCGAGGCCGTAGGACAGGGCCTTGCGCACGGTGCTCTGCGCCGACTCCGGGCCGACCAGCAGCACGGTCACCTCGGCGCCGAGCTTCTCCTTCAGCCGCACCGCCTCCTCGATGGAGAACTCGTTGACCGGGCAGAGCACGGACTCCCCGGCGTCGCGGTCCACGGTGAGGGTGTCGGGGTCGATGACCTTCTCACCCGCGGTGTCGGGTGTCCGCTTGACGGGGACGATCACCTTCATGGGTTCTCCCTTGGCTCGGGTCGGTACCGACGGTGGCGACCGGCTGGTCGGGCCGGCTCCCTGGCGCGCCATGGAACTGGAGCGCGCGCTCAAAATCAAAATCCTGCCCTACGCTGCCGGGCGTGCCCACGTCGCTGACGCCCCGACCCGACCGGCCCCCCGACGGGCTGGTCCTCACGGGCGAGCGCACCCTGCCCGGGATCGCCGACGAGCGCTACTGGTACCTGCGGCACGTGGTGGCCTACCGGGTCGCCCAGGAACGCCTCCGGACAGCGTGCGCGGGAGCGAGCGGCGCTTCGGGGGGGCTCGCCGGGCGGGCGTGCACGGTGGTGGACGCCGGCTGCGGCGAGGGGTACGGCCTGCGGCTGCTGCGCGATGCCGGTGCGGCGCACGTGCTCGGCGTGGACCTGGACGAGCGGACCGTCGCCCACGCCCGGCGGCGCTACGCCGGCCCCGGCACGGGCATCGAGGTCGCGCTCGCGGAGCTGCGCGAGATCCCGCTGCCCGACGGCGCCGCCGCCCTGACGGTGTCCTTCCAGGTCATCGAGCACCTGCACGACATCCCGGGCTTCCTCACCGAGCTGCAGCGGGTCACCGCGCCGGCCGGCGAGGTCCTGCTCGCGACCCCGAACCGGCTCACCTTCACCCCCGGCTCCGACACCCCGGTCAACCCCTTCCACACCGTCGAGTTCACCGCGAGCGAGCTGACCCGCCTGCTGACCCGGTCCGGCTTCGAGGTCGTGGAGGTCCTCGGCCTGCAGCACGCCGGGGCCATCGAGGAGGCCGAGCGTGCGCACGGGGTCCTGCTCCCGCGGCTGCTCGGAGCGGGCCCACCCGAGGCCTGGCCGGCCTGGGCCCGCACCCTCGTGCACCGCACCGAGGAGACCGACTTCCGCTGGCAGGCGGACGACCTCGACGCGAGCCTGGACCTGCTCGTGCGCTGCCGGGTCGGGCCGTGACCGAGGCCCCGGGCGAGCTCGCGCTGGTCCTGCACACCCACCTGCCCGAGGTCCGCCACCACGGGGTGTGGCCGGTCGGCGAGGAGTGGCTCTTCGAGGCCTGGGGCACCTCGTGGCTGACGGTCACCGCCCTGCTCGAACGGCTCGGGGCCGCCGGGCACCGTGAGGTGCTGACGCTGGGCGTGACCCCCGCCGTCGCGCACCAGGTCGCCGACCCCCGCGCTGCGCAGGACCTCGGCACCTGGCTCGGCGGTCAGATGTGGCGGGCCGAGGAGCAGCGCTGGCACCTCCACCTGCCCGCCGAGGTGCGGGAGCTGTCGGGCTTCCACTGGCGACGCTTCCAGGACCTGCTCGGCCTGCACGAGGACGTGCAGCGGCGCGGAGGCCTGCTGGCCGTCTGGCGCGAGCTCGCGGACGCCGGCGTCATCGAGCTGCTCGGGGGCCCCGCCACCCACCCGTACCTGCCGCTGACCGCCGACCCGGCGTTGCTCGACGCGCAGCTGGCCGCGGGCCTGGACCACCACGAACGCTGGGCCGGGCGGCGGCCGAGGGGTCTGTGGCCCCCGGAGCTCGGCTACCGGCCGCGCGGGCGGGTCGCCGACGCCACCGCCCCGCCCCGGCACGTGGATGCGCAGGGCACGCCGAGGTTGCGCCGGACGGGACCGGTGCTGCCGGGTCTGGAGGAGGTCTACGCCCGGCACGGCATCGACCACGTGCTCGTCGACGCGGCGACCCTGGTGCGTGCGGTCGGTGGCCCGGAGCGGGACTGGACCGCGCGTCCCGCGGTGCCCGACCCCGGGGCGGACCACCCGGACGAGGTCGTGCACGACGCGGCGCTGATCGGCGACAGCGGGGTGGCCGTGCTGGCCCGCGACCTGTCGGTCGCCTACCACGTGTGGTCGCCGACCGGCGGCTACCCCGGCAACGTGTGGTACCGGGACTACTTCGCGCGCGGCACCTTCGGCACCCACCCCTCCTGGCGGGTCACCGACCACGCGCTGCGTCCGGACCAGAAGGCGATCTACGAGCCCGACCGGGCCGCGGCGCAGGTCCAGCGCGACGCCGACCACCTCCACGGGGTGCTCCGCGAGGTGCTCGATCCGCGCCCCGGCAAGGTCGTGGTCGCGGCCTACGACACCGAGCTTTTCGGGCACTGGTGGTTCGAGGGCGTGGCGTTCCTCGAGGCGCTGCTCACCCGTGTGCTGGCGGACCCCCGGCTGGTGACGACCACCCTGGCCGGCCGCATCGAGCGGCACCCACCGCAGCGGCGCCTTCAGCTTCCGGAGTCCTCCTGGGGCTACGCCAAGGGCCACGCGAGCTGGGTCACGGACACCACCCGGCCGATGTGGCGGCAGGTGCGCGCCGCCGAGGACCACGCCCGCCGAGCGCTCGCCGGTGGACGCGGCACCCCGCGGCAGCGTGCCCAGGTCGCCCGCGAGCTCGCGCAGCTGCAGGCCTCGGACTGGCCCTTCATGGCCACCCGGGGAGCCAGCCCCGACTACGCCGCCGACCGCGTCGCCCACCACGCCGACGCGCTGCACCGGCTGTGCGCGGCGATCTGTGCGGGCCGCGGCGAGGACGAGCACCTCGCCGCCCGTCAGGCGCGGGTGCTGGCCCCGGTCGAGGTCGGCCCCTTCCTGGCCGCGCTCGACCCGGAGGGCGCCGGCCGCCCCGGCCCGCCCGATACCGACCTCACACGTCGCGGACCCGCATCAGCGTGATGGCGGCGGCGGCGGCGACCACGCAGTAGGCGAGGAACACCGCGAGCCCGACGGTCGGTTCGAGCAGCTGCAGCCCGGCCCCACCCGGCGTCGCGAGCAGCTCCTCGGAGACGAACATCGCGTTCAGCGCCTGCAGCGGCAGCCACCGGCCGACCGCGGGGAGGAACTGCACGAACAGCGACTCCACGAGGAACACGTAGACCAGGGTCAGGGCCACCGCGAGGACCTGGCTGCGCAGCAGCGCCCCGATGGCGACCCCGAACACCGCGATGAGCGCGAGCGCGACCGGACCCTGCCACAGCGCCTCGACCACCTGCTCACCCGGATCCAGCTCGGCACCGGAGACGAGAAGGAGCAGCCCGATCGGGACGAGCCCGAGCAGGAAGAACAGCACGCCGTACCCGGCCCCGACCACCATCTTGGCGGTGACCACGCGCGTCCGGCTCGGCGTGAGCTGGAGCGTCCGGCCGATCGTGCGGTGGCGGAACTCGGTCGTGACCGACAGCAGCCCGACGATGAGGGCGATGACGTTCATGCCGCCGATCTGGCCGAGCAGGTCGGCGATCTGGGTGTCGGTCCCGAGGAACTCCCCCGAGAACTCCGACTCGAAGACCAGGAAGGCCGCGCCGACGGTGACGAGCAGCAGCCCGACCACGGTCAGGACGGCCGTCGTCCACACGGTCGTGAGCTTGCGGACCTCCGCACGGAGCAACCTCATCACCCGATCCCTCCCCCGGCGGTGAGCTCCAGGAAGACGTCCTCGAGCTCGGCCACCGCCGGTCGCAGCTCGCTCAGGGCGATGCCTGCGGCCAGGGCGACCTCGCCGACCCGTTCGGGGGCGGCGCCGGTCACGACCAGCCCCGCCTCGCCGTGCTCCACCTCGGCACCGGCGTCGCGCAGCGCTGCGGCCAGGGCCGCGTCGTCGGCCGAGCGCACCCGGCTGCCCCCTCCGGCGGCGCCGGTGAGCTCAGCGACCGTCGCGTTGGCCACCAGCCGGCCGCGCCGGATGACCATGACCTCGTCCGCGAGCCGGGAGATCTCACCCAGCAGGTGGGAGGAGACCAGGATCGTGCGGCCCTGCTCGGCGAGGTGACGCAGCAGCTGCCGTACCCAGGTGATGCCCTCCGGGTCCAGGCCGTTGGCCGGTTCGTCGAGCAGCAGCACCTCGGGGTCGCCGAGCAAGGCCTGGGCGAGCCCGAGGCGCTGGCGCATCCCGAGGCTGTACTGCCCGACCCGCTTGCGCGCCGCCTCCTCGAGGCCGACGAGCTGGAGCACCTCCTCGCAGCGCTCGCGGGGCAGGCCGGCGGTGGCGGCGCTGACACGCAGCTCCTCGATCGCCCGCCGGCCGGGGTGGAACTCGACCCCGTCGACGATCGTCCCGACGGTGCGGACCGGGTCCGCGAGGTCGTGGAAGGGCACGCCACCGAAGGTGGCCGAACCGGCCGTCGGCGTGGTCAGCCCGATCATCATCCGCAGGGTCGTGGACTTGCCGGCACCGTTGGGGCCGAGGAAGCCGACCACGCGGCCGGGCGGGAGGGTGAAGGTGACCTCGTCGACGGCGAGCTGCGCACCGAAGCGCTTGGTCAGCCCGTCCACGACCACCACGGGCCGTGGGGGCGGGTCGGTGGTCACGGAGGTCTCCTTGGCTGGCGGTCTCGCAGCCTACGCACCGGCGCCCGGCGACCCGCCGCCACGCGCGACGACCGCCCCGCCGAGCAGAGCGCGGCTCACCCGCTCCCGGCCGTGC
>JBKHEJ010000119.1:0-8538 GCA_046540855.1 Nitriliruptoraceae bacterium | reverse complement strand
GGCTCGGGCTCCGGGCCGCGGCTGACCTCCAGCACGATCGTCGACCCCGGTGGGACCTCGCTGCGGGGCGCCGGATCCTGCGTGAGCACGATGCCGGCATCCTCGTCGGAGGCGACACGCTCGACGAGGACGTCGAAGGCGAGCGCGTCGAGCAGCCGCAGGGCGTCGCTCTCCTGACGGCCGGTGACGCGTGGCACCTCGACCGACGCCTCCTCGGCAACGTCGGCGAGGGTCAGATCGACGCGATCACCGACCTCGGCGGGTGTGCCCGCCTCGGGCGCGGTCGCGACGACGGTGCCGGGCTCCTGGTCCCCGGTCGCGGGCGTCAGCGAGACCGCGCCGAGCTCGAGCTCCGCCGCCTCGAGCTCGTCGGCCGCCTCCTCGAGCGTGGAACCCAGCAGGTCCGGCACCGTCAGCTCACCGTCGCCGACGAGCAGGGACGCCAGCACGACCAGCGCGACCAGCCCGAGCACACCTCCGACCACCCAGCGCCACACCGAGCTCCGGGTCGGCGCCAGCGTCACCGTCACCGGATCGAGCGGACGGTCCGTGAGGGTCAGGTCCAGGGTGGCAGGGTCGTGCCCGTCCGCCTCCACCTCGAGGCGGTGGGTGACCTCCGGTGGGCTGTCCGGGTCGGCGAGCCCGGTGAGCGGGATCACGAACCGCCCCTGCGGATCGGTCTCGGCCTGACCGACGAGGTGCCCGTCCGGGGTCCGCAGGCGCACCTTCGCGTCCAGCAACGGCTCGCGGACCTGCTCGGTCAGCACGGCACCGGTCAGCTCCGCCGGAGCCAGCACCACCTCGACGGCCGCCCCCGGGTGCTCGTGCAGCACGGTCGACCGGAACCAGCCGTCGGCAAAGACCGTGAGGCGGTAGCGGCCCGGTGGGAGCGCGGCGACGGTGAACCGCCCATCGGCGACCGAGGTCGCCCGACCGACCACCTGGTCGAGCTGATCGGTGACGACGACCGTGGCCCCTTCGATCGCGACGTCCTGGTCGGGCTCGCGCACCACCCCGCGCAGATGCTGCGGGCCGGACGGCTGGGCCGTCCCGGCGACCTGGGTCGGGTCCAGGGACGCCGGATCGGCCGCCGCGTCGCTCGCCGGCATCACGACGGTGGGGTCCTGATCGGACGGTGGGCCCGACGGCGTCCCCGGGCCAGAGGGGGGCGGCGGCTGACGGCGGGTGGCGTCGTCCGCGCCGGTGTCCTCCGGGGGCGGCGTTCCGCGCTGCTCCGACATCGTGTGCTCCCGTTCCTCGGCGACCCGGTCCGGGCCGGGCTCAACTGCGTTGACAACGGCGCAAGCGTACGCGCTGGCGGCCGCAGGTCGGTAGCCACCGCGCGCGTCCAGGTCCTGGCCTCGATCCCGCACGCGCGGCTGCGCCGCCCTCTCAGTCGGCCAGCGACGCGAGCACCCCGTGCAGGACCGACGCCGGCAGCGCCACGGGGTTGCCCTTCGTCGAGCTCGCCTGCTGGACGGCGGCCACCACCTCCTCGCCGGGCAGCCCGGTGAGGTCGAGGCGGGGCAGCGGTGCCCGCGCGACGAGGCGGTCGAACCACTCGGGCAGCGCACCCGCGTCGCGGACCCCGGTCGCGAGCTGCGCGAGCTCGGCGTACCGCTCGAGCGCCCGGACGGCCGCCAGGTCACCCGCGGCGGCAGCGGGCTCGAGCGCGGTGATCGTCGCGCGCAGCACCGGGGCCGCGAACCACCCGCACAGGGCACCGTGCGCGAGCTGACGGTGCCCGCCGAGCACCCCGGCGAAGCCGTGCACCGTGCCGAGCTTGCCGTTGGCGAGCGCGATCCCGCTGAGCAGGGCCCCGTAGGCCAGCGCCGCGCGGTCCACGTCGGTCAGGAGGCCATCGACGAGGCGCTCGAGCGCCGGCAGCGCCGCCGCGGCGCCCTCCCGGGCGGCCATGATCGCCACCGGGGTCGCCAGGGGTGAGGCGGCCGCCTCGACCAGCTGGACCGCCGCGTCCAGACCGGCCGCCACCGCGACCGCGTGCGGGACCCCCCGCCCGAGCTCCGGATCGACCACCGCCGCACGCGGCGTCAGCCTGCGGTCCCGGAGGCTCACCTTGCGGGCCGCGTCGGGGACGGCGAGCACCGCGTTGTGGGTGGCCTCCGCCCCGGTCCCCGCCGTGGTCGGCACCGCGACGAGAGGCAGCGGCGCGACCATCAGCGGGTGGCCCGCACCGACCACCTCGAGGTGGTCGCGTGGGTCGTGGCGGTCGTTGGGCAGGAAGGCCGCCAGCGCCTTGGCCGTGTCCAGCACGCTCCCACCACCGACGGCGAGCACGACCTCGGCACCCAGGGGTCTCACGCGGGCCACCTCGGCGGCCACCTCGTCGAGGACCGGCTCCCTGCGCACGAGCACGGTGGCGACCGCGCTCGCGTGCGCGGGGAGCAGGTCGTCCGCCAGCTGCGCGGTGGAGCGTGACACCACCAGCAGCACGCGCGCCTCGGGGAGGAGCCCGGGGAGCTCCTGCCGGCTGCCGGGGCCGACGAGCACCTCCCCCGGCAGGCTCGCCCGCCACCTCGACGTGCCCGTCATCGCCGCTCCTCGCCTCCTGCGCCTCCCGCCCGCCGGGCGTCGGCTGGCGGGGTGAGCCCCCTCCCGACGCTAGCGGTGCCACGCCTTCGGCTCCGCCGTCGCGGACCGCCAGCGTCGTCGTCGGTGGCCGTCGGTCAGCCCACCCGTCGGCCGTGGGAGCGTGGCGGTGTCGTAGTCTGCCCCGTCACCACCGTCCCACCCGATCGGATCCACCCGTGTGTGGCATCTTCGCAACGCTGCGCCGTGACGGGCGCGACATCACCGCCGAGGAGCTCGAACGCGGGACCTCGGCGCTGGTGCACCGCGGCCCCGACGGCATCGGCACCTTCCGTGAGGGCCCGGTCGGGCTCGGCATGCAGCGGCTGGCGATCGTGGACGTCGAGGGCGGCGACCAGCCCTTCATCAGCGAGGACGGCCAGGTCGCGCTGGTCGGCAACGGCGAGCTGTACGAGTCGGTGGCGCTCCGCGCCTGGCTCGAGCGCCGCGGGGCGCGGTTCCGCTCCCACAGCGACATCGAGGTGGCGCTCCACCTCTACCTCTACGACGGCATCGAGGCGGTGGCCCGGCTGCGTGGGATGTTCGGGCTGGCGATCTGGGACGGGCGGCGCCGCGAGCTGGTCGCGGTCCGCGATCGCTTCGGCATCAAACCGATCCTGTGGCACGACGACGGCAAGGCGCTCTACCTCGGCTCGGAGAACTGCGCGATCCGGGCGGTGACCGGCCCGCTGGAGTTCGACCGCGCGGCGCTCGGGCAGGTTCTGACCTTCGGGTACGTGCCCGGCACCGCCACCGGCTTCGAGGGGCTCCACGAGCTGCCCCCCGGCCACGTGCTGCGGGCCGGGCTGGACGGCTCGGTCCGCATCGACCAGCTCGTGGAGACCGCCTTCGACCCGGACGAGCTCGCGGACGCACCGACGCTGATCCGCGAGACCCGCGCGGCGCTGGACAGCTCGGTCACCCACCACCTGCTCAGCGACGTGCCGGTGGGCTCCTTCCTCTCCAGCGGGATCGACTCGACCGCGCTGGTGGCGCTCGCACGCAAGCACGACAACCTCGTGACCTTCTCCGTCGGGGTCGAGGGCGCGGTCGACGAGGCCGCGCTCGCGGCCGAGAGCGCCAAGGCCCTGGGCGTCGAGCACCGCTTCCGGCAGCTGGGGCCCAGCGACATCTTCGGCGTGCTCCCCGACGCGATCCGGCACCTCGGCCCCCTGGCCGACCCCTCGGCCATCGCGCTCTACCACCTGTCCGCCCTGGCCGCCGAGCACGTCAAGGTCGTGCTGTCGGGCGAGGGTGCCGACGAGCTCTTCGGCGGGTACCGGATCTACCGCCAGCCACGCACCTCGCGGCCGATCGAGGTGCTCCCCGCGGGGGCGCGGCGCCGGATCCACGCCGCCGCGCTGCGCCAGCCGCACGACCGCCGTGGTCGTGGCTACGCCCTGCGCGCGGCGAGCGGCGTCGAGGCGTGGTACCGCGGCAACGTGACCATCACCTCCGACGAGCTGCGGGCGGCGCTGCTGCCCGACGCCGGCTGGAAGGCCCCGCGGCCCAGGGACACGCTCAAGGCCAGCTGGGACCGCAGCCGCCACCTCGACGACGTGACCCGGATGCAGACCGTCGACCTCGATGCGTGGCTGCCCGGCGACATCCTCGCCAAGGCCGACCGCGCCTCCATGGCGCACTCGCTCGAGGTCCGGGTCCCCTTCCTCGACGACGAGGTCTGGAGCGTGGCGCGCCGGATCCCCGCGCGGCTCCGGCTCGCGAAGGGCACGACGAAGTACGTCCTGCGCCGCTCGGTCGCGGACCTGCTGCCCGAGCAGGTCACCAACCGGCGCAAGCTCGGGTTCCCCGTCCCGGTGACCGGCTGGCTGCGCGGTTCCCACGGCGCGGACGTCGCACCGCGGCTGCTGGAGGGACCGCTCGGGTCGATGTTCGACCCTGCGGTCGTGCGGCGGGTGGTCGCGGACCACCGCGACGGCCGCGCCGAGCACGGGCGGCTCGTGTGGACCCTGCTCGTGCTGGCGGTCTGGGCCGAGGAGATGACCGCGCACGACCGTCCGGGCGCGGTGGTCAGCGGCTGACCCACCCCGCCCGACGGGTCGACCACCTCCCCGAGGCCGCACGGGTGTGGGATGCTGTGGGGACCCAAGGAGGCTCCGAGGTGGCGGACGCGGCCGCGCGGCGGTGGTGGCGGGTCTTCCTCGTCGTCGCCGCGGTCCACCTCGCCGCCCAGGCGGCAGGGATCGGCGTGCTGCAGACGGTGACGAAGCCGCTGCTCATGCCGGCGCTCGCGCTGTGGGCCGCCACCTCGATGCCGGCCTCGCGGCTGCGGACCCTGCTGCTCGTGGCGCTCGGCTGGTCCTGGCTGGGCGATGTCGCGCTCATGCCCGGCGGCGGGACGTGGTTCCTGCTCGGGCTCGGGGCGTTCCTGCTCGCCCAGTTGACCTACGCGGGAGCGTTCTGGCCGTACCGGCAGCACAGCCTGCTTGCCACGCCGGTGCGGGTGCTGCCCTACCTCGTGCTGCTCGTGGGGTTGCCGGCGGTGCTGTGGGGCGACCTCGGCGCGCTGCGCGTGCCGGTCGCGGTCTACGCGACGGTGATCGTGAGCATGGCCGTGCTCGCGACCGGCCTGAACCGCGCGACGGGCATCGGAGCCGGACTGTTCGTGCTGTCGGACGCGCTCATCGCGGCGGGCTCGGTCACCGCCGCGCTACGCCTACCCGTGCACGACCTGTGGGTGATGCTCACCTACCTCGCAGCGCAGGGCCTGCTGGCCCAGGGCATCCGCGCCGGAGCGCTGCGCGGCCCGCAGCGGCGCGACCTCCACGTCCGGTGACCACCGGACCCGCCCGGAGCCTTCCCGGACCCCCTCGGAGCCCCATCGGCGGAGCCCGGGACGCCACCGGTTGCCGGGGACCCTGCGGGGGTGGCGGTCAGCCGCCGCGCACCACCGCCTCGGCGATGATGAGGTCCTCCCAGGCCAACCCGACCGAGTCGAACAGGGTCCGCTCCTCCGCGGCAGCGCGGACCGGCACCCGGTCCCGCACGAGCTGAACGAGATCAGCGGCGATCGCGGTCGGCTCCCACCCGCTCGCCAGGGCCTGGGTGAGGTCACCGGACTCGCGCAGCGCGGCATCGCGGTCCTCGACCACGACCCGGCAGGTGCGCACGGTGGTCACGTCCAGCTCCTGCAGGTCCGGCCGGTAGGACCCGACCGCGTTGAGGTGGACACCGGGCGGCAGCAGCGAGCCGTCGAACACCGGCGTCGGGCTCGTCGTGCAGGTGCAGATCAGGTCGGCGTCCACCACCGCTTCGGGGCCCGCCACCTCAGCGTCGACCCCGACGACGGCGCGGGCGTGCGCCACGAGTGCCTGCGCCGGGTCCCGCCGCCGCGAGACGACCCGCACCCGCCGCACGGGCGCGACCGCCACCATCGCGTCGAGGTGGGCGTAGGCCTGCGGGCCGGCGCCGAACAGCACGAGGTCCTCGCTGTCGGCCCGGGCGAGGTGGCGCGTCGCCACTCCCGACACCGCCGCCGTGCGCAGGCTCGTGACCGCGGCGGCATCGAGCACCGCGATCGGGGTCAACCCCGGGCCGTCGAACAGCACCACGACCCCCTGGATGCGCGGCAGGCCCCGAGCGGGGTTGGCGGGGTCGATCCCGATCAGCTTCACCGCCGCGCCTCCCGCGCGCAAGCTCGGCATCAGCAGCAGCTCCTGCGCCCCCTCGTGGAGGTGCTGGCGGGGTGGCGTGGCACCGAGCCGGCCCGCGGCGATCGCCGCCTCGAGCGCATCGATCGCACCGAGCATCGACAGCCGGGCACGGACCTGCTCGTGGTCCAGGACCTCCACCTGTGCCTCCTCGGGTCCGCTCAGCGCAGCACGAAGCCGGCGCCCAGCTCATCGCGCGACTCCAGGACGAAGGTGTGGTGTCCCGTCCTCGCCGCCCGGCCCTCCACCTCGGTGTCGTAGGTGACGGTGCCATCCGCCTGCTGCCCCACCGCGAGGACCCGACCGAGGAACCGTGTGCCGACGATCGAGTCGTGCACCAGCGTCTCGCCGATCTCGAGCATCCCACGCGCGGCGAGTACCGCCAGGCGCGCGGAGGTGCCGCTCCCGCACGGTGACCGATCGACCTGGCCATCGGCGAAGATCGTCACGTTGCGCTGGTGGTGGGCACCGAGCCGATCGACGAAGATAGCCCCGTACAGGCCGACCGGATCCCCCTCCTCTGGCAGCGTCAGACGCAACCGCTCGTCGACCGCCGCCTGGATCGCCCGGCCCCACCGGATGAGGTCGCCGAGGTCCGACGGCTCCACCCGCAGGTCGAGCGTGGCCGCGTCCAGGCTCGCGTACCACGCGCCCCCGTAGGCGAGGTCGAGGCTCAGGGCGCGGCCCCCGACCTCCACCTGAAGCCCGAGGGTGTGGACCGTGGCGGGCACGTTGCGGAACCGGACCGCCCCGGGCTGGCCGTCCTCGAGGGAGACCACGGCCTCCACCCGCCCCGAGGGCACATCGATGACCACCGTCCGGGTAGCGGCACCGGGCTCCGGCTGCACCAGACCGGTGTCCAGCGCCCAGGTCGCGAGCGCGATCGTGCCGTGGCCACAGGCGGTGGAGAACCCGTCGTTGTGGAAGAACACGACGCCGAGGTCGCCGTCCTCATCGTCGGGCGGGCAGAGGAAGCCGCCGTACATGTCCGCGTGTCCGCGGGGCTCCCGGCACAGCAGGGCACGGGTCGCATCGAGGTGCTCCGCCGCCCAGCGCCGCCGCTCGGCCGCGGTGCCACCCCGGGGGACCGCCACCCCGGCGGTGACGATCCGGAACGGCTCACCGGCCGTGTGGTAGTCGGTCGTGCTGACCATCGTGGTCACGGGCCCTCTCCTGCTGGTCATGCCGGCAGTCAAGCAGCCGACCCCGGCGTGCCTGCCTCCACACGCCCACGTACGGTGCCTGGCCTCCCGGCGCCCGCCGGGCGGCGAGGTGTCGGCGGGCCGTTCCGCGTGCGACGCCGTACAGGCTGGTTGGAAGCGTTGCCAACGGCACGGTCCATCTTGCGCGTCAGGACGGTGCGACTAGGGTGCGCGCGGTTACAGCGGCCCCTGGGGGGTTGCGCTGCCGGTTGCGGGGCACCGGGTGTGCCCGCGCGAGGGTGAGGAGACGGCGTGACGGGTGTCAGCCGGCTGACGGTACTCGGGCTGCTGCTGCTCCTAGCGCTCGGCCTCCTCGGTGGGGCTGCCGTGGCCCAGGAGGCGGAGCGCATCGGAGGTCGGCTGGCCGAAGCCGGCGAGCCGGTCCCGGGCGCCGTCATCTCCGTGTCGACCCTCGACGGCGACGCGGTCGGAGAAGCGGTCACCGATGACAACGGGGAGTGGTCGGTCGAGGTCCCGGGCGAGGGGCGCTACCTCGTCCGCCTGGACACGGGGTCGCTGCCCGAGGGCACGCAGCTGCGCGATCCGGACCGGCAGGAGCTGGAGATCCGCGTGAGCGAGGGCAGCTCCGCCACGGCGCTGTTCGCGCTCGGCGAGGTCGAGCAGGTCGGCAACCAGTTCGGTACCCGGCTCGCGCAGAGCATCTTCAACGGTCTGAAGTTCGGGCTCATCATCGCGATGACCGCGATCGGACTGTCCCTGATCTTCGGGACGACGGGGTTGATCAACTTCGCGCACGGCGACCTGGTCACCCTCGGCGCGTTCCTGACCTACGCCTTCAACGTGCTGCTCGGGCTCCACCTCGTCATCGCCGCGCTGCTCGGGGTGGCGTTGACCGCCGCCATCTCCGGTGGCATCGACCTCGGCCTGTGGCGTCCGCTGCGACGGCGCAAGACCGGGCTGATCGCCATGCTGGTCATCTCGATCGGCCTCGCCTTCGTGATCCGCCACGTCATCCTGTTCTTCTTCGGCGGTGACCGGCGCCCCTACGCCCAGTACGCCCTGCAGCTGGGTATCGAGGTCGGCCCCGTCCGCGTCGCGCCCGTCGCGCTGTGGGT
>JBKHEJ010000118.1:0-8577 GCA_046540855.1 Nitriliruptoraceae bacterium | reverse complement strand
GGAGCGCGAGCATGGCCCATCACGAGCGCGACGTCTGCGTCATCGGTGCCGGTCCGGCGGGCCTGTACGCCACCACCTACGCGGGCTTCCGGGGGCTCAGCGCGGCGGTGATCGACTCCCTCGCCGAGCCCGGTGGCCAGGTGACCGCGCTGTACCCGGAGAAGCAGATCCACGACATCGCCGGGTTCCCGACCGTCACCGGGCGCGATCTCGTGGAGCGGTGCGTGGAGCAGGCCTCGGCGCACGATCCGCTCTTCCTGCTCGACCAGGTCGCCGAGGGGTTCGTCCGGCACGAGGACGGCACCTTCACCATCACCACCAGCCGCGAGGAGGTGGTGGACTGCCGCGGCGTGATGATCTGCGTCGGGCTGGGACGCTTCACCCCACGTCGGCTCCCGGACACCGAGCGGTACGAGGGGCACGGGCTCGTCTACCTCGTGCGGGACCTGGACACCATGCGCGACGAGGACCTGCTCGTGGTGGGTGGCGGGGACTCGGCCATCGACTGGGCGCTGACCTTCGAGCCGATCGCGAGGTCGGTCACCCTGATCCACCGGCGGGAGGGCTTCCGGGCCCACGAGGGCCCGCTGCGCCGCCTGTTCGACTCCCGGGTCGAGGTGCGGACCTCGACCGAGGTGGCCGCCATCCACGGCACGGACACGATCGATCGTGTCGAGGTGGTGGACAACCGCACGGGCGAGCACACGACGCTCAAGGTCACCAAGGTGCTCGCGGCGCTCGGCTTCCACGCCAACCTCGGCCCGGTCGCCGAGTGGCCCATCGGGCTCGAGGGGCGCGTGCTGCCCGTCAACCGGCGCATGGAGACCTCCGTGCCGGGGGTGTACGCCGCGGGCGACATCGCCGGCTACGACGGCAAGCTCCGGCTCGTGTCGGTGAGCTTCGGTGAGGCCGTGGTGGCCGCCAACCACCTCGCCGCCTACCTCGACCCGAGCAAGCGGGTGTTCCCGGGCTACTCCTCCGGGTGAGGTCGTCCCCGGCCGCCAGCTGGACCCCGGCAGCCAGTAGCCTGCCTCCCGCCAGCGTCGCTCGAGCGGTCGGAGCCTCCCATGTCCCAGCACGACGTCGACCTCAGCATCATCGGAGCCGGCCCGGCGGGGCTGTACGCGGCCTACTACGCCGGGTTCCGGGGGCTGAGGACCGCGGTGATCGACTCGCTCACCGAGCCCGGCGGGCAGGTCACCGCGCTGTACCCGGAGAAGCTCATCTTCGACGTGGCCGGGTTCCCGGCCGTCAAGGGCAAGGACCTCATCGAGGCGTGCGTCGAGCAGGCCGCCCCCTACGACCCCGCCTACCTGCTCGGACACCGCGCCGACGACCTGACCCGGCACGAGGACGGGTCCTTCACGGTGACCACCAGCCACGGCGACATCGTCCGGACCAAGGCGGTGATCATCACCGGGGGGATCGGGCACTTCACCCCGCGCCCGCTGCCCGACGGCGAGTCCTTCGAGGGGCGTGGGCTGGTCTACTTCGTACGCGCCCTGGAGACG
Organism: Nitriliruptoraceae bacterium; assembly: GCA_046540855.1. Classification (GTDB taxonomy): domain Bacteria; phylum Actinomycetota; class Nitriliruptoria; order Nitriliruptorales; family Nitriliruptoraceae; genus T1Sed10-7. The sequence goes on along the minus strand of JBKHEJ010000118.1, from coordinate 7,066 downwards.
ATGCGCGACCAGGACGTGCTCATCGTCGGCGGCGGCGACTCAGCGGTCGACTGGGCGCTGAACCTCGAGGGCATCGCCCGCTCGATCACCCTGATCCACCGGCGTGACCGCTTCCGCGCCCACGAGGACTCCGTCGCGAAGCTGTTCGCCTCCAGCGTCGAGGTGCTGACCTTCACCGAGGTGGCGTCGATCAGCGGGGACGACGAGGTCGAGACGGTCGTCGTGGCCCACAACCGCACCGGCGAGACGCGCACCCTGACGGTCAACAAGGTCATCGCCGCGCTCGGGTTCCAGTCCGACCTCGGACCGCTCAAGACCTGGGACATCACCATCGACGGGCGCCACATCATCGTCGACAGCCGGATGCAGACCACCCTGGAGGGGGTGTTCGCCGCGGGCGACATCACCGAGTACGAGGGCAAGGTGCGCCTCATCTCGGTCGGCTTCGGTGAGGCCGCGACCGCGGTGAACAACGCCGCCGTCTACATCGACCCGACCGCGCGGGTCTTCCCGGGACACTCCTCGGGCGGCTGACCCGCTCAGCCCACCAGCAGGGGTGAGGCCCGCCGGACCGCCAGGAGCGCCTCCGCCGGGCTCGGTGCCGTCAGCAGCAGGCCCGCGTGCTCCACGACCGGGGTCACCGGGCCACAGCAGACGAGCCGGTCGAGGAACGCCTCGGCGTCCGGGTCCGTGCGGGCGTCCCGGACCTCCACCTCGACCCCGTCGAGGGCGCTCAGGGCCTCGACGACCCGGCGGGTCCGCCGGTCGTCGTCGTCGATGGTGATCCGGATGGTGGGCACGGGGCGTCCTCAGCTCGGTGGCGCGCGGTCGGGTGGTCCCCCTCGCCAACGCCCCGAAGGCTCCGGCCCTTCCCCAGCGACCCGCCCCCGGGGCACGAGGGCGAAGCGGGCGGCGGCGACGACCGCGACGACGATGGCGACCCCGGCCAGCAACGCCGCCACCGCGTGCAGCCGCCCAGCGAGCGCCACGAGCGGGGCAGCGAAGGGCAGTGCCGCGAGCAGGACCACCGTCGTGAGCAGCGCACCGTCATGGTGCCGGAGCCGGAGCGCGAGCCCACAGCCGAGCGCGAGCCCCCCGCCGGTCCCGACCAGCACCAGGCTCGCGACGATGCCCTGGAGCTCCTCCAGCGGGCTGCCGGCGGCCTCGAGCAGCGGATCGAGCACCCGGTGGATCGCGAGACCCGCCGCGCCGCCGAGCGCCCCGCCGACCACCGCCCCGAGGCTGCCTGCCACGATCCCACGGCGCACCACCATCGCACCTCTGTCGCCCTGCACCCAGGATGGCGGACCTGCTCAGCGCCGTGCAGGGGCGAGCGTCCCTCCTCACGCCCCGCCCTGACGGCTCGCTACCGTCCGGGGCCCTGTCCGCCCCCGTCGCCGTGGAGAGCGCTGCCGTGGTCCCCGACCGTGCCGTGAGCGAGCTCGCGGCCACCTCCTTTTCAGGGGGTGCGACCGCCGCGGTCGCCGGGCCCTTGCACCTGCGGGGGCTGCGGGTCTGGCCCCCCGTCGTCCTCGCGCCGATGGCCGGGGTGACCAACGTCGCCTTCCGTGCCCTGTGCCGCCGCTACGGGGGCGGCCTGTACGTCTCGGAGATGGTCGGTGCCCGCGGCCTGCTCGAGGGCGATGCGCGCTCGCAGCTCAAGGCCGCCTTCGGTCCCGACGAGCAGCCGCGCTCGATCCAGCTGTACGCGACCGACCCGACCGATACGCGCGCAGCGGTCCGGCTGCTCGTGACCGGCGATCCGCAGGCCGGACGGGCGCCGGTGGACCACATCGACCTGAACTTCGGGTGTCCCGCGCCGAAGGTGACCCGGCACGGCGGCGGTTCGGCCCTGCCCTGGCGCACCGACCTGTACACCGCGATCGTCGCGGCGGCCGTCGAGGCAGCCGGCGAGGTCCCGGTGACCGTCAAGCTCCGGGTCGGGATCGACGACGAGCACCACACCTACCGGGACGCCGGGCGGATCGCCCAGGACCTCGGGGTCGCGGCGGTGGCGCTGCACGCCCGCACCGCCGAGCAGCGCTACGGCCCTCCCGCCCAGTGGCACCACATCGCGCAGCTCGCGGCGGACCTGACCGTGCCGGTGCTCGGCAACGGCGACATCCTCGAGGGCGCCGACGCGACCCGCATGCTGGCCGAGACCGGGTGCGCCGGCGTCGTGGTGGGCCGTGGCTGCTTGGGACGGCCGTGGCTGTTCCGCGACCTCGAGGCGGCGCTGTCGGGCAGGGCCGTCCCCCCCGCCCCCTGCCTCGGCGAGATCTGCGACCTGCTCGCCGAGCACGCCCGGCTGCTCGTCGACCACCTCGGCGAGCCGACCGGCCTGCGCGAGCTGCGCAAGCACACCGGCTGGTACCTGCAGGGCTTCCCGGTTGGCCGGCCGCTCCGGCGGGCCCTGAACCAGGTCAGCACCTACACCGAGCTCGTGGCGCTGCTGGCCGGCCTCGACCGCGACCTGCCCTTCGACGAGTCGGTCCGGCGCCATCTGCGCGGGCACACCACCGCGCCCAAGCGCGTGGTGCTCCCCCACGGCTGGCTCGCGACCCGCCACCACGGGCTCGCCGCAGCTCCCGACGGCACGGCGGTCTCCGGTGGCTGAGCCTGCGGCCCCACGGCTCGTCCTGGCCTCGGGCAGCCCCCGCCGCGCGGCGCTGCTCTCACGGCTGGGCTGCGAGCCCGAGCTGCGCCCGGCCGACCTCGACGAGCGTCCCGGTCCCGACGAGGACCCCGGCACGCTGGTGGTGCGCCTCGCCCGCGCCAAGGCCACCGCCGTGGCCACCGGTCAGGCCGACGAGGTCGTGCTCGGCGCGGACACCGAGGTGGTCCTGGACCAACAGGTGCTCGGCAAGCCCGTCGACGCCGCGCACGCGGCCAGGATGCTCAGGGCACTGGCGGGCCGGGTGCACGAGGTCCACACCGGCCTCGCCGCGGTGCGCGGCGCGACGATCGTCTCGACGCGGGTCACCAGCACGGTGCGCCTCCGGCCCCTCACCGACGCCGAGATCGCCTGGTACCTCGGGACCGGGGAGCCTGCCGGCAAGGCCGGCGCCTACGCCCTCCAGGGGGCCGGTGCGGCGCTCGTGGACCGGCTCGAGGGCAGCGACACCGGCATCATCGGGCTGCCGCTCAGCGCCACGGTTGGGTTGCTGCGTGAGCTCGGCCTCGACCTGGTCGGCGACGCTCGGCCCACCACCTCGTAGCACACGCTGAAGCGCCCGCCGAGATGCGGCGCCCTCGGTGCGCCAGGACCGCGCGGCGACCGTCGGGACGCTGGCCCTCGGCCACGCGCGGCGGTAGCGTTCAGCGCCGACGTCCGGCGCCGCGGCGGCGGTGACGGGGCCGCCCGAGGGGCGGGGACGAGCGAGGGACCATGGACCGACGTGGACGCACCGTCCTGCTGCTCGCCCTTGCCCTGGTGGCGACGATGCTGGTCGCGCCGGCTGCTGCCGACCCTGACACCTCACGCCTCCAGCAGCTCCAGCGCGAGCTGCGGGAGCTCGAGGCCGAGGCGGCGCAGGAACGTGACGAGCTCGGCGAGCTCGACACCGAACAGGCCGCGCTCGCCACGCAACGGGAGCAGGCCCAGGCCCGTCTCCGGGAGCTCGAGGCCGAGCTGAGCCTGGCGGTGGACGAGTACAACGCCGTCGTGGAGACCCTCGAGCAGGTCCAGCAGCAGCGGGACGTCACCCGTGAGGAGCTGGCGGCGCTGCGTGCCGAGATCGACGTCCTCGAGGGCAACGTCGTCGACCACGTCCGCCGGCTGCACAAGCTCGGCCCGTCGCTCGAGTTCAGCGCGATCGTCGGCGCCGCCGACCCGGCGGACATCGGGTTCCGTTCCACCTCGCTGCGCCGCATCATCACCCTCGACCAGGGCGGCATCGAGCAGCTCTCGGCCGGGACGGCTCGCGCCGGCGTCCTCGAGGCGCGGCTCGCCGACCAGGAGCGCGAGGTGACCGAGCTCGCCGCCGCGGTCGAGTCCGAGCTGCGCATCGTCGAGGAGACCTACGAGCGCAACGCCGAGGAGATGACCGAGCTCGAGGCGACCATCGACCGGGTCGAGCGCGGCGTCGTCAGCGACACCGAGGCCGAGCTCACCGCCGCCCGCCGGGCCGTCGCCGAGGAGGAGGACCGCCTGGAGGCGGCGCGACGGGCCGAGCGCGCCGCCCAGGCGACGAGGACGGGCGCCTCCTCCAGCTCCACCTCGAGCGGCAGCTCCAGCGCGGGCAACAGCTCCAGCGCGCCGGCACCCCCGCCCGCACCGGCGCCGGCGACCCGCCGTTCCGCGGACGTCGCGGTGGCGACCGCGCTGGCCCAGGTGGGCAAGCCCTACCGCTGGGGTGCGACCGGCCCGGGTGCCTACGACTGTTCCGGGCTGACCTCCTCGGCCTGGCGGGCGGCGGGCGTGTCGATCCCGCGCACCTCCCGGGGCCAGTTCGCAGGGCTGACACGCGTCTCCCGGGCCCAGCTGCAGCCGGGCGATCTGCTCTTCGAGTACTCGCCGGTCAGCCACGTCGCGATGTACATCGGGAACAACACCATCGTCGAGGCCAGCCGGCCCGGGGTCCCCGTCCGGGTCACCTCGATGTCGGGTCGCAGCTGGGTCGGCTACGCCCGTCCCTGACCGCCGTCCCGGATCCGCTGGGCTAGCCTCGACGGATGGACCTGCTGACCCGTCACCGCGCCCCGCTGCTCCTGCTCGCCGCGCTGTTCCTGATCCCGATCGCCACCTCGAGCCTGAGGGGTCTGACCCACGTGCTCACCTGTGCCGAGGAGGTGGGGGCCGCGATCTCGATCAGCCCGGCGCTCGAGCCCGGTGAGCCGCCGACGCTGCTCAGCTCACAGACGCTCGTGGCCGGCGAGGACCCGCTCATCTGTGACGCGCTCGAGGTGGACCTGTCGATCGGGGCCTTCGACGAGCTCAGCGGCGACACCGAGCTGCAGGTCGACGTCACGAACCGCTCCGAGCTCGACTGGCGTGGCACGATCGAGCTCTCGATCGCTGGCACCCGCGTGCCGCTCGCGGTCGGGGGCATCGCGGCCGGTGAGACGGTCAGCTCCCGCCCGACGATCCGGACCAGCGAGGAGCAGGTCGAGATCGAAGGCCAGTTGCTGATCGGCCCCTGAGCCGACGCCGAGCTCAGGCGATGAGCTTGGCGACCCGTGCGCGCAGCGCCGCGACCGGCTCGTCCTCCCCGGGCACGGTGTAGCTGCGCACCTCGAGGTCGTCCTCGCTGACCGCGACCCCCTGCTCAGCGAGCAGCCCGGCGACGGCGCGCCGGAAGCGCCCGGCGAGCACCGCGGCACCCTGCGTGGGGGTCTCCGGCAGGAGCAGCACGAGCTCGAGCCGCTCCCCCGCCCGCAGGAACGCCGCCCGGTCGACCGCCCGGATCGAGGCCTGCACCTGGTCCCCGAGCTGCCGCAGCGCACGTCGACGGGCGCGACCGGACAGCTCAGCGACGGGTGCCGCGGGCAGGTCGAGGACGATCACCGAGAACAGGGTCTGGTACCGCTCCGCGCGGCGCCGCTCCAGTTCGATGCCGTCCACGAGGAAGCGCGCGTTGAACAGCCCGGTGTCGTCATCGACCTGGTCGTACAGGTCGAGCTTGGACAGCGAGCGCTGCAGCCGCGCGACCGCGAACCCGCCCAGCACCCCGAAGGCGAGGTAGCCGACGCTGCGGCCGAGGACCAGCCCGGCGGTGCTGTCCCACCCCACGCTCTCGATCGCCGGCCAGCGCAGCGCGACGTAGATGCCGGAGGCGGCCAGCGCAGCGAGGACGCCACCCACCAGGTGCCAGCGCACCAGCGCCAGGAACAGGGGGACGAACAGCAGGGTGGCTGCCACCTCGACGGGGTCGACGCGGCGCACCCACAGGACCCCACTGAGCACCAGCAGCACCGCGAGGCCCGCGACCGCGACCAGGACCCGGACCTTCGCGGGATCGTCCTGCCACCGTCCGGCCATGGCATCCTCGCTCGCCTCGCCTTGCAGCCGTCGGTCGACGACCGTCGCGCGGAGGTCTCCGCAGGTCCCGACGAGGGTAGTTGGCGTGGCCCGGTGCCTCGCGCACCCCCTACCGTCGGGGTCACGCCCACGGCGACACCCGAGGAGGCTGCGTGGAGGCGCTCGAGCTCGTGCATCAGGTCGTCCTCGCCGTCGAGGTGGTGGCGGTCGCCATCCTCGCGGTGGGGGTCGCCATCGTGCTCGTCCGCGGCGGGATCCACCTGGCCCGCGGACGACCGTGGACGCAGGTGTACGAGGACCTCCGGGTGGGGATCGGACGGGCGCTCCTGCTCGGCCTCGAGGTCCTCATCGCCGCCGACATCATCGCCACCGTCGTGCTGGAGCTGACGATCGCGAACGTGGCAGCGCTCGGCCTGATCGTGCTGATCCGGACCTTCCTGAGCTGGTCGATCCAGCTCGAGACGACCGGCTACTGGCCGTGGCAGCAGAGCGAGAAGGACCGGCGCACGAGCTGAGCCTGACCGGTGGGGCGGGCCGATCCGCACCACCCCGCGTCACGATCGCGCCAACACCCCCAGGGCGGCTCTCAGCTCCGCGACCGCCGCGGCCTCACGTTCGTAGGGGACCAGCAGCTCGCGCTCGATGACCCCGGCCACGGCCGCGCGCTGCTCGCGGCGGGCGCGCCGTCGCAGCCGCCGGGAGGAGGACCACAGCACCAGCCGGGTCACCCCGCCGAGCAGGACCCGCGCGGCGAGCCCACCGAGCAGCAGCCCGGCGGGCCAGGTGAGCACGTCGGTGAGCTGCGGCACCGGCAGCGGCGGCAGCCCGAGCCACACGACCGCCTCCAGCACCAGCAGCCAGGCCAGCCCGACCAAGGTGACCGTCTCGGCGGCGCCACGCGCCCCCGCGAGGAGGGGCCACCACCTGCGGCGGGTGCGGGCCGTCCCGTCCGCGTGATCACGGACCGCGTGGACCACCGCGGGCGCCGCGGTGGCGGCCGCCTGCGCGATGGCCCGGTCCAGCAGGGTGTGCGCCGGGCCGGTGGTGACCGCGAGCCCGAGCGCGTCGGCGAGCCGATCGGCGAGT
>JBKHEJ010000117.1:0-8711 GCA_046540855.1 Nitriliruptoraceae bacterium | reverse complement strand
CGAGGACCGCCGCGGCGGTGATGCCGCCCACGATCGCGCTGCGCGCGGTCGCCGTGAGGACGTCCCACCTGACCGCGAGGAAGGTCGCGGCCGCGGCGAGCAGGAGCAGCGCCCCGAGCCCCGCGACCCACCCGGCCAGCGTGCCGCGCCGCGTCAGGGGTGCCGGCGCGCTGGAAGCGGTGGACGGCCGGGGTGGTGGCGGCGGGGGTAGCCGCGGCGGGGCCGGGGGCGGCGGGGGTGGGGCGGTCGGTCGCATGGTGGCCTCCCGAGGTGCGTCGGTGCACCCTCAGGCTGGCCCCCGGCACGCGGCCGCACCATCCGGGTCCGCCCCTAGCCGAGGCTGGGGGGTCCTCACTCCAGGCCGTGGTCGAGCGCGTACCGGACGAGTTCCTGCCGGCGGGAGAGGTGGAGCTTGTCCAGGATGTTGCGGACGTGGTTCTCGACCGTCTTCGGCGCGATGTGGAGCTGCTCGCCGACCTCCCGGTAGGTGTAGCCCCGCGCCACGTGCTGGAGGACCTCGCGCTCGCGTTCGGTCAGCGGCTGTGCGCCGGTGGCTCGCCGGGCCAGGCGTCGGAACTCGCCGAGCACCAGCATCGCGAGGGAGGGCGAGAACACGGGCTCCCCGGCCGCGGCCCGGAGCAGCTGTCCGCGCAGCTCCTCGCCGGGCGTCGACTTCGTGAGGTAGCCCACCGCGCCCGCGGCCACCGCGTCCAGCAGGTCCCGCTCCTGCTCGGACACCGTCAGGATCACCACCCGGGTCCGCTCACCGCAGGCCTTGGCCACCGCCAGCCCGCCGCCACCCGGCATCTGGAGGTCGCAGACCACCAGGTCCGGACGGTGCGCATCGATCGCGGCGATCGTCTCCGGTGCGGTCCCGGCCTCGGCGACGACCTCGAACCCGCTGCCGAGGTCCGCGCGCACCCCGTCGCGCCAGACCGGGTGATCGTCGGCGAGGACGACCCGGATCGGGGGGCGCCGCAGACCGGCCCGCGGCGTCCCCGGGGCAGCTCCTGCGGTCCGCGACATCCCTCGCCCTGCCGTCCGGCGCCCCGGGAGCCTACGTCAGGCACGGCCAGGGGACCAGGGACCAACTAGCGTTCCCGCCATGGCCCAGACGGTGCAGTCGATCGAGCGTGCGGCGGCGGTGCTGCGCCTGCTCGCCGAGGCGGGCCGCCCGCTCGGCGTCGTGGAGATCGCCTCCTCCCTCGCGCTCGCCAAGGGCACCGCGCACGGCATCATCCGGACCCTGCACGACGTCGGCTTCGTCGATCAGGACCGGCGCACCGGCCGCTACCGGCTCGGCGCGGAGCTGCAACGGCTCGGCAGCGAGCCGGTGGACCCCAACGAGCTCCGGTCGCTCGCGATGAACTGGACCGACACCCTGGCCGCCCGGACCCGGGAAACGGTCCGCATCGGCGTGCTCGGTGAGCACGAGGCGGTGCGGATCGTCCACCACGTCTTCCGGCCGGACGACAGCGTGCAGGTGCTGGAGATCGGCCGCACGCTGCCCTCGCACGCCTCGGCGCTCGGCAAGACGTTGCTGGCCTACACGCCCGGCGCTGCCGCCTGGCTGCGGGGGCGCACGCTCGAGCCGTACACGGCCCGGACCATCACCGACGGCCGCTCGCTCGCCGCGCAGCTCTCGCTCATCCGGGAACGTGGCTGGAGCGCTGACGTCGAGGAGCTGACCGCGGGGGAGGCGAGCATCGCCGCGCCGATCCGCGATGCGGGCGGGGTCGTCCTCGGGGCGGTCGGCGTCACCGGCGCTCCCACCACGATCTGCGACGGTGGGCGCAACCCGCGCCCGAAGCTCGCGCTGCTGGTCGTGACGACGGCACGGGCGATCACCGGTGAGCTCGCGAGCCGGCGGAGGTGAGCCGGTGACCGAGCGCTTCGTCGCCGCGATCGATCAGGGCACCACCTCGACGCGGTGCATCCTGTTCGACCACGCCGGCCGGCTCGTGTCCGTGGCGCAGCGCGAGCACACCCAGCACTTCCCGCGCCCGGGCTGGGTCGAGCACGACGCGCTGGAGATCTGGCGCAACGTCGAGCGGATCGTGCCGCAGGCGGTGGCACAGGCGGGCGCCGAGCCCGAGCAGATCGTGGCGCTCGGGATCGCGAACCAGCGCGAGACCTCGGTGCTGTGGGAACGGCGCACCGGCCGACCCGTGCGCAACGCCATCACCTGGCAGGACACCCGCACCCGGGCGATCGTGGAGCGGCTGGCCGCCGAGGGGGGCCCCGACCGGTTCCGGGCCCGCAGCGGCCTGCCGCTCATGGACTACTTCTCCGGACCGACGGTGCGGTGGATGCTCGAGCAGGATCCGGTCCTGCGCGAGCAGGCCGAGCGTGGCGAGGTGCTGTTCGGGACGATGGAGACCTGGCTGATCTGGAACCTCACCGGCGGGCCGGACGGCGGGCGGCACCTGACCGATGTCACGAACGCCTCGCGCACGATGCTGATGAACCTCGAGACGCTGGCCTGGGACGATGAGCTGCTCGAGGCCTTCACCGTGCCCCGGGCGATGCTGCCCGAGATCCGTCCGAACGTCGAGGTGTACGGCACCGCCACCGCGGTGCTGCCGGGCACCCCCATCGCCGCAGCCCTCGGCGATCAGCAGGCCGCGCTGTTCGGCCAGACCTGCTTCAGCCCCGGCGAGGCGAAGTGCACCTACGGCACCGGGGCGTTCCTGCTGCTCAACACCGGTGAGGCTCCCGTCACCTCGACCCACGGGCTGCTGACCACGGTCGGCTACCAGCTCGGTGACGAGCCCCCGACCTACGCCCTGGAGGGGTCGATCGCGGTCACCGGCTCGTTGGTGCAGTGGATGCGCGACCGGCTCGGGATGATCCGCACCGCTGCGGAGGTCGAGACGCTCGCACGCACCGTGGAGGACAACGGCGGGTGCTACATCGTGCCGGCCTTCTCGGGCCTGTTCGCGCCGCACTGGCACAGCGAGGCGCGCGGCCTGATCATCGGGCTGACCTCCTACATCACCGCAGGCCACCTCGCGCGAGCGATCCTGGAGGCCACCGCCTGGCAGACACGCGAGGTGGTGGACGCGATGAACGCCGACTCGGGGCTGGCACTGAGGCGGCTGAGGGTCGACGGCGGCATGACCGCCGACCACCTGCTCATGCAGACCATCGCGGACGTGCTCGACGTCTCCGTCGAGCGGCCCATGGTGTCCGAGACCGTCTCGCTCGGCGCCGCGTACGCCGCCGGCCTGTCGGTCGGGTTCTGGCCGGAGCTGAAGGGGCTCAAGCACCACTGGCACCGGGCTGCCCGCTGGCTGCCCGAGATGCCACCCGAGCGACGGGAGCGCGAGTACCGCAACTGGCGCCGGGCGGTCGAGCGGACCTACGACTGGATCCAGGACGGGGACGACCCCGGAGCCTGAAGCGGCCCCGGGGTCGTCGCTCGGGTGCGGTCAGGCCACGGGGGCGACGTCCGGCGCCTCGAGCCGGGCCGACTGGGCCTCCTCGTCGGTGGGCGCGGCGTTGGCCTTCAGCTCCGCCTCGACCCGGGCGAGGTAGGCGTCGAGCTCCGCCTGGCGCTGCTCGTCGGACCAGCCGAGCTCGGCCGCCATCAGGTCCGCGACCGTGCTCGCCGCCTCGGCCCCGCGGTCCTGGACCTCCATGTTGATGTGCGTGCGCCGGACGAGCACGTCCTCGAGGTGCAGCGCGCCCTCCTCGCGGGCGCTGTAGACCACCTCGACCTTGAGGTAGTCGTCCGCGCCGGGCAGCGGCTCCCCCAGCGAGGCGTCCTCGGCGATCATCGCCAGCAGGTCCTCGCTGAGCGCGCCGTAGCGCTTCAGCAGGTGCTCGACGCGGGCGACGTGCAACCCGGCCTTCTCCGCGATGACCTCACGCCGGTTCCAGGCGGCCCGGTACCCGTCGACGCCGACGATCGGGACCTCCTTGGTGATGCACGGACCGGCTTGGCGGCCCATGGACTCCAGCGCCGCGTCCACGGTGTCCTCGGCCATGACCCGGTAGGTCGTGTACTTCCCGCCGGCGACGACGATCATGCCGGGGGTGGTCTCGGTGACCAGGTGCTCACGGGACAGCTTCGCGGTCGAGTCCGCGTTGCCGGCGACCAGGGGCCTGAGTCCCGCGTAGGTGCCGACCACGTCGTCCTTGGTCAGCTTCTGCTTCAGGACGCGGTTGGCCTGGCCGAGCACGTACTCGATGTCCTCGGCGGAGGCGGTGGGGTCCGTCTTGTCGAGCTTGTAGTCGGTGTCGGTCGTGCCGATGATCCAGTGGTGGTGCCAGGGGATGGTGAACAGCACGCTCGTGGGCGTGCGCAGGATCATGCCGACCTTCGCCTTGATGCGGTCGCGGGGCACGAGGATGTGGATGCCCTTGGAGGCGCGGACGGTGAACTCGCCCTCCTCGCCGAGCAGGGCCTGCATCTCGTCCGTCCACACCCCCGTGGCGTTGATGACCACCCGGGCTCGGACCTCGAAGGTCTCGTCGTTCTCGAGGTCCTTGATCCTGGCACCGACGACGCGGCCAGCCTCACGCAGCAGCTCCACCACCTGGGCCCGGGAGGCGACGTGCGCGCCGTGGGCCGCCGCGGTACGGGCCAGCATCATGGTGTGGCGGGCGTCGTCGACCTGCCCGTCGTAGTAGCGGATCGCCCCGACGCACACGTCCGGGTCGAGCCCCGGGAACAGCTTCATGATGGTGGACTTCGAGTAGTGCTTGTGGTTCGGCACCCCCTTGCTCGCACCCTTCTCCTTGGCCATGACGTCGTAGAGCAGGATGCCGGAGCCGACGTAGAGCCGCTCCCAGCCCTTGTGCGTCAGCGGGTAGATGAAGGGGATGGGACGCGTGAGGAAGGGCGCGAGCTTCTGCATGACCAGCCCGCGTTCGCGCAGCGCCTCACGGACGAGCCCGAAGTCGAGCATCTCGAGGTAGCGCAGGCCTCCATGCAGGAGCTTCGTGGATCGGGACGAGGTGCCGCTCGCCCAGTCGCGCATCTCGACCAGTGCGGTGGTCAGGCCACGGGTGACCGCGTCGAGGGCGGCGCCGGTCCCGGTGACACCGCCGCCGATGACCAGGACGTCGAGCTCCTCGCGCTGCATGGCCTCGAGGGCCTCGGCGCGAGCTGCCGGGGAGAGGGATGTGGTCGCCACGTTGTGCTCCGTCGGTCGTGCCCGGGACCCGTGCTGGTCCGGGCGGGATCGCGGCGTGGCCGGCGGAGGCGAGCGTGGTGCGGGCGCGCCCGTCTGCGGCTACCGGTGTGCGCCGCTTGGTGTAGGGATGGTGCCGCCCACGACGGGCGGTGCAAGGCCGGATGGCCTGGTCCTCCGGCCCCATGGACAGCCCCTCGGTGCGGGCGAGGAGGTGGTGGAAGGAGCGCCGCGCAGGAGCCGAGAGCGAGATGGTGCCCCGGCGGTGCGGGCCGTAGGTGGTGCGGGTGGGGCCCCGCAGCGCGGAGCCCCACCGGCGGTGCTGCTCAGCTCACTGGACGTCCACCCAGTCGAGCGTGCGCTCGATGGCCTTGCGCCACTGGGCGATCCCGGCCTCGCGCTGGTCGTCGGACCACTGCGGCTCCCACCGCTTGTCCTCGTTCCAGTTGTTGGTCATCTCGTCCTTGCTGCTCCAGAACCCGACCGCGAAGCCAGCCGCGTACGCGGCACCCAGCGCGGTGGTCTCGGCGACGACCGGCTTGGAGACCGGAACGCCGAGGGTGTCGGCCTGGATCTGCATGGCCAGGTCGTTGGCGGTGACCCCACCGTCGACCTTGAGGACCTCGAGCGCGACGCCGGAGTCCTTCTCCATCGCCTCGGCGACGTCCACCGACTGGTACGCGATCGATTCCAGGGTGGCGCGGGCGAGGTGGGCGTTGGTGTTGAACCGGCTCAGCCCGACGATCGCGCCACGGGCGTCGGAACGCCAGTACGGCGCGAACAGCCCGGAGAAGGCCGGGACGAACACCATGCCACCGGAGTCCGGGACCTGGCGGGCGAGCGACTCGATCTCGGCCGCACCGGAGATGATGCCGAGCTGGTCCCGCAGCCACTGGACGGCGGAGCCGGTGACGGCGATCGAGCCCTCGAGGGCGAAGACCGCGTCCTCGTCACCGAACTTGTACGCCGGCGTGGTGAGCAGGCCGGCCTTGGACCGGACGATCTCCGTACCGGTGTTCAGCAGCATGAAGTTGCCGGTGCCGTAGGTGTTCTTGGCGGTCCCGGGCTCGAAGCAGACCTGACCGACGGTCGCGGCCTGCTGGTCACCGAGGTCACCCGACAGCGGGACCGCACCCTGCAGCGGCCCGGTCTCGGCGGTCATGCCGTAGAAGCTCGGGTCCGACGACGGCCGGATCTCCGGCAGCATCGCCCGCGGGATGTTGAAGAAGCTCAGCAGCTCGTCATCCCAGTCCAGCGTCTCGAGGTTCATGAGCATGGTGCGCGAGGCGTTCGTCACGTCGGTGACGTGCGAGCCGCCGCGGGTGGCACCGGTGAGGTTCCAGATGACCCAGGTGTCCATGTTCCCGAACAGCGCGTCACCGCGCTCGGCGGCCTCACGGACCCCGTCGACGTTCTCGAGGATCCACTGGATCTTGCCGCCGGAGAAGTAGGTCGCCGGGGGCAGGCCGGCCTTGTGCCGGATGACGTCGCCCTTGCCTTCGCGCTCGAGCGCGGAGGCGATCTTGTCGGTCCGGGTGTCCTGCCAGACGATGGCGTTGTAGTAGGGACGACCGGTGTTCTTGTCCCAGACCACCGCGGTCTCACGCTGGTTGGTGATCCCGATCGCGGCGAGGTCCGTGTACTGCAGGTTGGCCTGGGTCAGCGCGGTCCGGATGACCGTCTCGGTGCGTTCGATGACCTCAGCGGGGTTGTGCTCGACCCACCCGGCCTGCGGGAGGATCTGCTCGTGCTCGAGCTGGTGCTTGGCGACCTCGTTCCCACCATGATCGAAGATCATGAACCGGGTCGAGGTGGTGCCCTGGTCGACGGCGCCGACGAAATCTGCCATGTGAACTCTTCTCCCTCTAGCTCGCTTGCTGCGGTGCTCCTGTCACGCCGGAGCCGCGGGCGGGGGCGCGCCCCCCACCAGGCGCTGCAGGGATGTCGTCCGGGGCGACGTACCCGGAAGGCCCACGATCTACGGCACGCCGCCCGGACATCCCTGGAGGAGCGAGGTCAGCCGATCGGAAGGACCGAGGCGTACGGCGTGGCGACGAGCCCGGCGATGACACCGCCGAGGATCGGGCCGATGACCGGCACCCAGGCGTAGCCCCAGTCGCTGTCGCCCTTGCCCTTGATCGGCAGGACGGCGTGCGCGATGCGCGGGCCGAGGTCACGGGCAGGGTTGATGGCGTACCCGGTCGGACCACCGAGGCTCGCACCGATCCCGGTCACCAGCAGGGCGACGGCGAGCGGGCCCAGGCCAGCGGGGTCACGGGCGAAGTTGATGACGACGAACACCAGCACGAAGGTGCCGATGGCCTCGGTGATCATGTTCATGACGGGGTTGCGGATCTCCGGGCCCGTGGAGAACACGGCCAGCTTCAGGGCGGGGTCCTCCGTGGCATCGAAGTGGTCCTTGTACGCCAGGTAGGCCAGGGACGAGCCGAGGAAGGCGCCGACCATCTGGCCTCCGAGGTACGCCCCGATCTGCGCCGCGGTGAACTCGGCACCGTTGGCGAGCAGCCCGAAGGTGACGGCGGGGTTGATGTGCGCACCACTGGACAGCGAGACGTAGACGCCGGAGAAGACGGCCAGACCCCATCCGAAGTTGATGAGCAGCCACCCGCCGCCGTTGCCCTTGGTCTTGGCGAGGACGACGTTCGCGACCACGCCAGCACCGAGCAGCAGCAGCATGCCGGTCCCGGCGAGCTCCGCTACGAAGATCTCACCTGCAGATAGATCCATGTTCCACTCCCTCGTCCGGACGCTCCAGGGGGTGGGCTCCCGACGCCAGCGTTCCGCCGCCAGCCCCACCAGGGATGCACCGGTGCCGGACGTCCCGGTGCATGACCGATGCAAGTACGAACGGCCACCACCTACAACACAGCCCGTTCGGCATCACCGAACGCCAAGGTCGCGCCGGCCGACCTCGTCGCAGGGTGTACGTCGCCGCAGGTGCTCGTGAACGCGTTCACAAGGCGGTTGCGTGCCGATCGACCACGGGCCGAGCCCGCCACACCTCCCAACCACGTGCAGCCTGAAGCAACGACCGCGCGCGTAGGTGGTCGGCATCGCCGAACGCATGGGCTGCACATCGATCACGATCGGTCAGCGGCTCCTCGCTCAGGGTCGCGACGGGAGCCGAAGCTGCACCTCGCACCCCCCTCCTGGCTCGCTCCGGAGGTCCGCTCGGCCACCGACGGTGGCGATCCGCTCCCGGATCGAGGCGGTGATCCCGAGGCCCTCCGTCACCTGCTGCGGGTCGAACCCGACGCCGTCGTCACGCACCGAGACCAGCAGGTCCTCCTCCCCCGGCTCGGCGTACACCACCACTCGCGAGGCTGCGGCGTGCTTGCCGACGTTGGTGAGCGCCTCGGTGACGGCTCCGAGCAGGGCGTCGGCGACCGGCGCCGCAAGCACGGGGAGGTCGTCGGGGACCAGCACCTCGGCACGGACCCCGACCCGGTCCTCGAGGTCGTCGGCGAGCCGGCGCAGCTCGACCGCCAGCACGCGGGCGTCGGCCGGGCCCCGCTCGCTCGGCGCGCCGCGCTGCTCGAGCAGCTCGCGGCG
>JBKHEJ010000116.1:0-8729 GCA_046540855.1 Nitriliruptoraceae bacterium | reverse complement strand
CGCCGAAGGCCAGCGCCTCGAGCCCCGCGACCATCCCCGCCTGAGCGCGCCGGCTCACGGGCCGACCGCCGGCTCGGTCAGGAAGCTCGCTGACCGGTCGATCCGCGCGATCGCGTCGCGCCCGAAGATGCGGAGGGCCTGCGCCGGGGAGGGCCCGCGGACCCGTACCACCGTCGGCTGGATCCCCGGCTGCCCGGCGGTGCATCGCACCTCGACGTCCGCCTCGCCAGCCCAGCCTCCGAGGCGGTCACGGACACGACCCTCCACCCCCTCGCAACCACCGCCGTCGGTGCTGGCACGTCGCGCTTCGTCGAAGGCGACCGCCGTCACCGTCGAGGTGGCGTACAGGTGCACGAGGACCTGCGTGGCCAGCAGGAGGAAGCCGAGGAGGATCGCGACACCGAACACCATCGTCACCGGCCCCGAGCCGTGGTCGGCGCGTCCGGCGACGATCGTGGCGCTCAGCTGCCGATCTGCTCGACCTCGGTGGTGATCTGGTCGGAGGCCGAGTCGAACACGGCCTGGAACGCGACCCACATCAGGCCTCCGATGATCGCCATGATCAGCACGGCGATCGCGGTGGAGATCACGCCCTCCCCAGCCTCGTCGCGCAGACGGGCGGCGGGGGATCGACGGGTGGTGCGGTGCATGGCTCCCTCCTCGGGATCGGGTGTCACGCCAGGAGCGGGACACGGCGTGGGGTGCCGCTGGCGGCTGCGGCGGCAGGTGGACGGCCGGCGCATCGGCCGGCGGCAGCGGGTCCGGTCGTCCGCTCATGACAGGAACCCGGACAGCGCGGAGGTGAACGGGATCGCGATGAACACCACCCCCGGCGCGAGCGTGGCGACGGTCACCGGGATCCAGACCTGCTGGCCACGACGCTCGAGCGTCTCCAGCAGCTCACGTTGGACATCGCGACGGATGGCACGGGCCTCGGCCGCGATCAGCCGGCCGAGGTCGCTGGACTCGCGGTTGAGCGCCAGCACGGAGACGAGGCGGTCCACGGCGTCCACGTCCGCGAGGTCGGCCCACTCCCGCAGGGCGACCGTCTCGTCGACACCCTGCCGGATCCGGGCGAGCACCCGACGCAGGTCGGTGGCCACCGCGCCGCGACCGCGCCGGGCGACACGCTCCAGCGCTCCGACCAGCGAGTAGCCGGCGCCGAGGAGCATGCCGAGCTGCTCGGCGACCACGGGCAGCTCGAGATGGACCTTCCGCTTCCACCGGTCCGACGCGGCGGTGACCTGCTGCTCGAGCACCAGGAAGGCGAGCAGCATCCCGCCGAGCGTGAGCAGCACCGCGACCGCGGCCGGGGGACGCAACGCCGCGGATGCGAGGCCGCCCACGCCCAGGCCAGCGAGGGCCCACCCGATCTGCCGTACCCGGAACGCGGTCACGTCCAGGTCGGCATGGATCCGCGCGAGCCGACGATCGAGGTCCTCCTGCACGCCGAACAGCCGTGAGAACCGCGACCCGAGCGCACGCGCCAGCGGTCCGACGGCCTCACGGAACGAACCGACGGACAGCAGCCCGCTGCTCCTGGGACGCCCGAGACCACCCGGCACGTAGGGCGCCAGACGCACCACCAGCGGGCGCCGCGCGAACCAGCGCACCTCCGCGAGCAGCAGCGTCAGCCCCGCCCAGGCGAGCACCGCCGCGAGCACGACGAGGGGGGTCATGTCGCGACCTCGTCGCTGGCGAAGACCCGCTCCTCCTCCGGTAGCCGGAGCAGCACCGCGGCCCAGGCCCAGCAGCCGCCCATCATCGCGAAGGCGAGCAGCACCCACACCTGGCCGGTCGCGGTCTGGAAGGCCGCTCGTCCGTCACCGATGCTCAAGCCCACCAGGGCCATCCCGATCGGCACGATGAGGACGAACCAGCGCGCGAAGCGCACCGCGGCCTGCTTGGCCCGGGCGTCCTTGCGACCCTGGAGATCATCGATGCGGTCATCGATCAGGGCGCGTAGTCGCCGATCGACGTCGGTACCACCCACCTCGTGGGCGATCAGGAGGGTCTCGCACACCGCGTCCGCGGTCGGGTCGGCGAGGTTGGCCTTGAGCACCTCGAGGGTGCGGTCGAGATCGGTGGTCAGGACCCACTCGCGCTGCGCCAGGGCGAACGCACCCTTGAGTTCCTCCGGGCCGCGCGCCCCGACGGTGAGGAGCGCCTGGGGGATCGAGCGTCCGAGGGTCACCACCTGCAGACGGATCTCCTCGAGCATCCGGGGCCAGGCCTCCCGGGCCCGCGCGAGACGCGCCCGCCGCCGGTTCCGAGCGCTGATCACCGGGATCGCTGCCGCCGCCACACCGGCGGCGACAGCCGCGGGCCACCCGCCGTAGACGGCGTACCCGAAGGCGGCGGCGACGGTGAACAGCACCGCCTCGACGGCGGCGAGCTCCGCCAGGCGGGTCCGATCCAGCCCCGCCTGCACGAGCAGATCCTCGACACGACCCCGCCGGCGCGTCGTCCCGAGTCCGGGCGAGATCCCGAGCCCCTTCCAGCCGAAGGAGAGCGCGGTGAAGAGCAGGAACACGCCGTAGGCGGCCAGCAGCGCCACGGCGAAGGCCTGCAGCCCAGCCGTCATAGCGCCACCTCCCGTGCGGTGTCCGCAGGTGCTCCATCGGCACCGAGAGCTTGGCGGACATCGAGCCCGACGGCCTGGAACGCACGGCTCGCCCGCACCGGGAGGTTGCCGGTCCAGGTCAAGGGGGCGTCCGGGGTCCGGCGGTGGAACAGGTCGGTCACGGTGAAGGCCGCAGCACCGCCACCGGTCTGCTGGTCCTCGACCGCGACCACCTCGGTGACCTGGGGTGTCCCGCGGTACCTCGTCGTGTGCACGACGAGGTCGACGGCTTCGGTCACCAGGGCGTTCAGCGCCGTGAGCGGGAGCTCGGACCGGGTGTCCGCCAACTGGCAGATGAAGCGCAGACGGGTGAGAGCCTGCCGCGCGGAACCCGCGTGGATCGTCGTGTACCCCTTGACCCCGGAGGAGAGCGTCAGCAGGAGCGGGAGGGCCTCGCGATCTCGCACCTCACCGACGATCGCGATGTCGGGGGCCATCCGTAGGAAGCCACTGACCAGGCGGCGGAGGTCGACCTCGGGCCGGTCCGGTCGGGCCGAGCGCGTCTGCATGCTGGCGACGTTCGGCAGCGGCACGTCGACCTCGAAGACCTCCTCGGCGGTGACGACCCTGAGGCTCGGATCGAGCTCGGCGGTGCAGCACGACAGCAGGGTCGTCTTGCCGGACCCGGGCGGTCCGGCGATGACCGTCGAGAGACGAGCCTGCGCGGCGGCGCGCAGGAAGGCCGCCACCTGAGCGGTCAGCATCCCACGCGCGACCAGCTCGTCGAGCGAGCGGAAGGCGACGCCGGTGAAGCGTCGGATGTTGACGAGCAGGTGTCCGTCCCGGCCGATGTCGCGATGGACGATGTGCAGCCGAGCCCCGGAGTCCAACTGGGCATCCTGGAGCCCCTCGGACGGGTCGAGCTTGCGGTGCGAGGTCGAGGAGTCGTCCAGGATCTTCGTGAGCGTGCGCAGCACGTGCTCGTCGTCGTGGAACGACTCATCGTGGTAGCCCGACACCCCAGCGTGGCGCTTGACCAGGATCTGGTCGGGCGCGTTGATCATGATCTCCCACACGTCCTCGTCAGCGAGGAGCGGCTCCAGCGGCCCGTAACCGGTGAGGTTGCGCTGAGCACGTTCGACGACCCGCTCGGGGTCGGGGAGGTCGTGGTCGCGTCGGCCGTGCTTGTGCTCGAGGTTCCAGCGCGCGACCTCGTCCTCGAGCAGCTCCTTCAGCCGCGAGGACGTCCCCGCGCGATCGAGGTCGAGCGACTCGTCCTTCGCTCGCTGGAGCACCCGGCGCTCCAGCTCGGCCAGCGGGGAGTCCACCAGGCTCATGCCGTCTCCTCGTCGGTGAACCCCGCCAGGGAGCCAGGCGCGACCGCCACGGGTGCCGCAGGGGTGTGGGGCTCGCGGTCCCCGAGCGCGGTCAGCATCCCGATCGCTGCCCGGGTCACCGGACGCACCAGGCCCGCCGGCAGCGCCACCCCGTCACGGAGCGCATCGTCCACGGCTCGCGCCGGCAGGTAGATCGGGCTCGGCAGCGATCCGGCGGAGACGCCGATCCGGTCGGCGACGAGGTCCGCGATGGCGGTGGTGATCTCCGCCCGTGCGCGTGGACGACGCGGCGCTCGGTTCACGACCGGGAGCACGCGTTCGGCCGGGAGGCCGAACCCGAGCAGGTCCGCGAGGGTGCGCACGAGGCTGTGCACGCCCTGCATCGTCGACGTACCGACCACCAGGACGAGGTCGGCGCGTGCCAGGGTGGCGCGCGCCAGGAGGTTGCGTTCCTCGACGTCGAGCGACCCGGTGTCCGCCTCGCCCTCGACGTCCGCGTCGGTGTCGGCCACCACCACCTCGGCCGTGCGCTGGAGCGCGTCCAGCGTCAGCTCCAGCGCCTGCGGCCGCAGGACCACCCACTGCCGCGGCTGTCGCAGCCCGAGCAGGAGCCGGTAGCCGCGCGCCTCGATGTGGAAGGTCTGTGCGCGGACCTCGTCGGTACCTGGCGCAGCCGTGCGGTGGGCTTCGACGAGCTCCTGGATCGAGGGGACCACCGCCTCGGTGTCGTGCAGCATGGCCTGGTCCGCACGCCGACACAGGTCCGCGAGCAGGACCTGCGGCGGGGTGGAGCCACCGGCGCCGAGCACCCGCGCAGGTCCGTCGGTGGCCGCCAAGCCCTGGGCGAGGGCGATCGCGACGGTGGAGGCTCCGGTCCCACCGGAGCCGCACACCGCGACCAGCGGCGCCTGCGGCTCGTCGGTCCGGGGCAAGGCGGCCGTCGGCTGCAAGCTGGCGGAGCTGACCGGGTCAGCGGTGGCCTGCAGGACCTCGAGGAGCTCATCACGGGAGAACGCGGTCGCGAGCACCGCGGCGGCCCCGAGGTCGCCCCAGGAACGCGTCCCCTGCCCGTCCACCACGAGCACCGCGAGTCCGGCATCGGCCGCCTCGCGGATCAGGTCGCGATCGAGACCGGGGACGTCCGCGTCGACGAGCAGGGCGGAGAAGGCACGGCCGGACCGCAGACGGGCGCGGACCTCCTCGGCGGACAGGCACCGGACGAACTCGACCGGGAGCATCGCGCCGCTCGTCCAGCGCGCGACGGCACCGAACCAGTCCGCGCGGGCGCGGGCGAGGCCGAGCAGGACGAACCGATCCGCCATCAGCCGTCCGGCCTTTCGTCGTCACCCCCAGACGGCTCCGGTCGCGGCCCCTCGGCCGTGGGCTGCGGCCGGTACGCCCCGGGGGCCGCACCGCGGTCGCTGTCGGTCGCCGATCGCGTGACCAGGAGTTCCGCGGTGCTGACGGCGTGGGCGAGAGCTTGCACGTCCTCGAGCGCCGAGACGGCGACGGTCAGCGTCACCTCCCCGGCATCGGCCAAGGACCCACCGGCCGGCGCCGCGACGTCGAGCAGCGGAACACCGCGGACCACGAAGGCCGTGTAGGCCGCCTCGCCCGAGCCGTAGGTCGCCAGCACGTCGATCCGCTCGCCCGCGCGGAGGCTCCCGCCGACGGCCGACCACCGTGGAAGCGCGAACGAGAGGCTCTGCACGCCCCCCGACCGTCCGTCCTCGACGAGGTGGGAGCGGGACAGCACGTCGCCCGCAGCGAGCGGGGCGAGGACCACCCGGCCGACGAGGTCCTCCACCTCGCCACCCGGTACGACGGCACCGGCGACCTCCGGCGGCAGGTCCAAGGCGATGGTCCCGAACCGCTCACCGACGACCTCGAGGCTGGTCAGCCGGGTGCCCGGTTCGACCGCGGCCGTCGCGACGACGTACCGCGTCACGGGTGCCGAGGTGGCGTCGAGGTAGGCCACGAAGGTCGCGACCGCCGCGGCGACGATGAGCAGCGCGCCGACGACCGCCCGACCGTTCGGCAGCCCGCGGACCGGCCGGACCCGGCGCGCTGGCCCGGGCTCCGGGCGGGTCGCTGGGGACCCTGGCAACGTGGTGGTCTCGACCACGACGACCCCCGTCATGGAACCGTCCGGGGAGATGGCAGCCCGGGCGGGTACCGGAAAGATAGCGCAGCGCGGTCGCCGTGCCACCCCTTGGGTGTTCCGAAGGGAGCAGCCGGGACCGTCGCGTCGCAACATGGAGCATCGTAGCAACATGAGATATACTCGAGCAAACCTGGAAGGAACGAGATGCAACATGACGAGACGGTCTGGCTGAGCACGAAGCAAGCCGCGAACCAGTTGGGCATCACGCCCCGGACGCTCTACCGGCTCATCGATGGTGGCCAGCTGCCCGCCTACCGCTTCGGTCGGGTGATCCGCCTCAAGCAACAGGAGGTCGAGTCCTTCGTGGAGCGGTCACGGATCGTGCCTGGGGAGCTCGAGCACCTCTACGCCGACGGCAGCGGCCAGGACGAGGAGCTCTAGCCGGCTCGGTCAGCGCACGCCTGCGGGTCGGGCGGCGCCTCACGGGCCGATGGCCACCTCCTGCACGGCGAGCAGCGGCAGGTAGACGAGGCTGCGTGGTTCCGATGCGAGCTCGAGGGTGAGCACGTCCTCACCGAGCGCTCGCAGGGCACCCGCGAGAGGCGCCTCGAGCCCCTCGATCCCGAGCTGCACGACGGCACGTTCCTCGGTGAGCTCCTCCAGCACCTCGACGAAGCGACGGCCGGCGAGACGTCGGCGGTCGCCGGCGGCGACCGCGGCGGGGACCTCGGGGCGCGGACGCAGCATCCGCACCGCCAGCGAGCGCACCACCACGAGCTGCCCCGCATCGCCACGCAGCGCGAGCAGATCGGGCTCCGAGGCGACGAGCTGACCCCGGACGGACCGGCCACCGGCGAGTTGCACCACCACCGGTAGGCGTCGCTCCGCCAGGTCCTCGAGCGTTCCGACCCAGGTCGCGACCTCGCTCGCCCGCTGCAGCCGCTGGGTGCGTTCGCCGCGGGCCGCGGCTTCCGCCGCCTGGCGGGCATCGTCCTCGAGCGCGAGGTAGGGATCGAGCGGACCGCCGCGCGCGCTCATGAGGGCGCCACCGGCGGCAACACGAGGTCCTGGCCCGGCAGGAGCAGGTCGGGGTCGTCCGGGACGACCAATCGGTCGCGGTTGCGCTCGATGACCTCACGCCAGTACGGCACGACCTCCGCGTCCCGCGGGGGTCCTCCCAGGACCGTCTCGAGCCGCTGCGCGGCGATCCGCCACAGGGAGTCTCCCGGGCGGACGGTGTGCGCCACCTCCCCGCCGCGTCGAACCCGGGTGTCGTCCGTGACGTCCATCTGCCCGGCAGAGCCGTCCCGCCCCACCGCCCCCACCCCGTCGCCGGGGGCCTCAACGACATCCGGGGTCGGGACGAGGTCGGCCGGGGAGGGGAGCAGCAGCCGCCAGGGCGGGATCGATGCCGCGCCCTCCGGGGCGCTGTCGCCTTCCCCGTGCTCCGCGGCGGGCTCGTGCTCGAGGGTGGGCTCGTCCGACGCGTCGGGCTCCTCGAGCCCTCGCATCGTGACCGCGGAGGGCGGCGAGGGCACAGCACCGGGTGGGTCGGCGTGAGCCACCGACACCCCGACGGTCGGCACCGTCGACACGGTGACCAGCGCGGTCGCGACCACGGTCCCCGTCGCCCGCTGCACGACCTGACGTACGAGCGGAACGCTGACGGCGTCGGTGAAGCGCACGAGCCGCGCGGCCCGGAGGACCTGCGCTGCCACGCCCAGGACGGTGGTCGCGAGCAGGTACCAGCCGAGCGCGAGCAGCAGCACTCGGAGCACCGCCATGACGACGATGAGCGGATCGGTCCCGCTCGCCCAGGCCCACCACGCCTCCACCTCGGGGGCAGGGATCGCCAGCGCTCCGCCACCCAGCAGGTGACCACCCACGAGCACCAGCCCGAGCAGCAGGACCCAGGCAGCGAGCACCGTCCACGATCGTGCCATCCGCATCCCCCATCTCACGCGGCGTGCCCAGCGTACCGCCCCATGCTCTACGATGTATATCGGTCTATCTCGATGTTGATGACGGAGGGGTACAGGTGCCGGTCGAGCGCCATAGACCGCGGGCTCGCGAGGAGGGCTGCGCGCCGCCGGTGGAGGTCCTGCGGGCCGAGCTCGCAGGCTCCCCCGGTCGGCTGGTGCGGGTGACCCGGGTCAGCGGCGCCACCGCAGCGCGGCGCACCGAGGAGCAGGTGGCGCGCTGGTGCGAGGTGGCTCACCCCGTCCTCATCCCGATCGCGACCAGCACTCGGGAGCCGGGCAGCCTCCTGCTGGCCAGCCCGAGCGCGGCGGTCCGGCCGCTGGCATCCGCGTGGTGGCACCCCGACGCCCGCGATCCGGCGCTGCTGGCCTCGATCGGGGCTCGGATCGCCTCGGGGCTGCGGGCGCTGCACGCGCGGGGGGTCGTGCACGGCGCGGTGAACGACCACACGATCCTCCTCGGCCCGGGCGGGCGCATCCTGCTCGACGGCCCCTGGCACGCCGGCTGTCCGGGGACCCCGCGTCCCGACGCGGTCCGCCTGCGACGTGGGGCAGGCGGACACACCGGCCGGGAACGGCACGACCACGACGACCACGCGGTGCCGATCGATCAGACCCCGACGCCGCTCGATGACCTCCTGGCCCTGGCCGCGACCCTGCTGGCACGGCTCGACGACCCACCCCCACCGACGGACCGGCTCGACGAGGTCGTCGCCGCCCTGACCGACCCCCATGACCCCGTGGCC